>JAZQKB010000001.1:0-3335 GCA_045541975.1 Clostridia bacterium
GAAAAATTATACGAAGCTCTGGAAGGTAACCCGGTTACCATCCGTTTCTTAGATCCTCCGTTGCATGAATTTGTTCCCACCGAAGAAGCTGACATTGCTGCATTAGCAAAAGCTCAGGGTAAAACTGTGGAAGATATCAAAGCAATCATTGCTTCCTTACACGAATTTAACCCCATGATGGGTCACAGAGGATGCCGTCTGGCAGTTACCTATCCTGAAATCGCTAAAATGCAGACCAGAGCAGTAATCCGTGCAGCTATCAACGTGAAGAAAGCTCATCCGGATTGGAACATCGTTCCCGAAATTATGATTCCCTTAGTTGGCGATATCAAAGAATTAAAATACGTTAAGAACGTTGTTGTTGCAACAGCTGACGAGGAAATTGCAAATGCCGGTGCAGATCTGAAGTACGAAGTTGGTACCATGATCGAAATCCCCAGAGCATGTCTGACAGCTGACGTAATCGCAAATGAAGCTGAATTCTTCTGCTACGGTACCAATGACTTAACCCAGATGACCTACGGCTTCTCCCGTGACGATGCTGGTAAATTCTTAGATGCTTACTATGATGCAAAAATCTTTGAAAACGATCCTTTTGCAAAATTAGACCAGACCGGTGTTGGTAAGCTGATGGAATTAGCTGTTACATTAGGTAAAAAAGTTCGTCCCGAAATGCACTGCGGTATCTGTGGTGAACACGGCGGTGACCCTGTTTCTGTTGAATTCTGTCACAGAATCGGCTTAGACTATGTTTCTTGTTCTCCCTTCCGTGTACCGATTGCAAGACTGGCTGCTGCTCAGGCTGCAATCAAAGGCTAAAATACAATTTTAGTTGTAATATAGCATAAGAAAAAGAGTTGCGAATCTAAGTAATTCGCAACTCTTTTTTATTTCAAATTGACATTACCTTTGAAATATGTTATACTGAAAAAAATCAACGAATCTATTTTGATTTTTACTTAATGTGAATATAGTAAGAATGTCGAATATTGTAGAAAAGAGGAGAAAAATGGATTCTTTAAAAATACTGCAGATAGAATATGATGGTATATATGGTACAATCAATGAATACACAAGTGATGCAAACATAATGAACTACTTGTCAAAACTAAAAAATGGCATAGAGGTAAGAGATTATGAAATGGTGAGATATAGCTTGGAAGAAATTATAAAATGGTATGATCATAATATTACTTCAATAGCTTCAAATTCATTTGTATACAACAAAGAGTCTCATTATAAAAACAAAGCTTTACTTAAAGAAATATATGCAATTCTAAATCCTGATGATTTTCAAACAACAGAGCCAAACATAATTGAAACGCCTCAAAAGGAAAAAATTATTTTTCTCAGCCATAAGTCAAACGATAAAAAATATGGTGATGCATTACGTGATTTTATCATAGGTTTAGGCGTTAAAGACAACCAGCTCATATATACATCCCATCCGTTGCATAAGATACCATTAGACGAAAATATATATAATTATCTGAGAAATAATATTAATTCTGAAATCTTTATGATTATTTTATGGTCAGATGATTATTTGGAAAGTCCCGCTTGCTTAAACGAAATGGGAGCAGCTTGGGTAACACAGAGTGATTACACTAACATATATGTTCCTACATTTAGCTTTGGAAACCCTAAATACCACGAATGTGCAGTTGATACACAAAAAATGGGAGCTGTCTTAAATGGGGATGCACACTGTAAGGCAAGTTTAATTGAATTAAAGAATAAAATAATATCTTTATTTGAACTTGAAGATGATGAGCAGAAAACGGCTTATTTAATAGATGAGTTAATGGAAAAGTTATAATTTAAACTACTAACTTGATACGAGCTTTCGCTTAAAAAATTGTCATCCTGATTATACAGTCTTTATATAAAGGATATTGTATCTTAAACTGAAAGATACAGGAGGAAATCAAAATGGTTATCAAACAAAAACTGTATGACACCATAGAAGAAAATAAAGAACAGATTATTGCCATTGCAGAAGAAATTCTGAAAACTCCGGAGCTTGGCTATTTTGAAGAAAAAACTTCTGCGTTGGTACGGAAGACTTTCGATGATTTAGAAATTACATATGAATATCCTGTTGCTTTAACCGGCGTGAAGGCAACTCTTGATACCAAAAAAGAAGGCCCGAATATTTGCATTATCGGGGAAATGGATTCTTTGATTTGCAAAGGACATCCTTACCAAGGAATCAACGGAGAAGCGCACGCTTGCGGTCACCATGCACAGGTTGCTGCGATGCTTGGTGCTGCAATTGGATTGAAAAAAAGCGGTATTTTGGAAAATTTGTGCGGCAAGATTACCTTTATGGCAGTTCCTGCAGAAGAATTTATTGATTTATCCTCTCGCAAAGAATTAAAAGAACAAGGAAAAATCCAATATTTTGGCGGCAAACAGCAGTTGGTGTATGAAGGGGCATTCCGGGATGTGGATATTGTTCTGATGATTCATGCTCAGACAGAAGCACCGGAAGCAAAATTCTGTTCCAGAACCTCTAATTTAGGATTTATTGCCAAAACGATTACATTTCGTGGAAAAGCGGCTCATGGAAGCCGTCCCGACGAAGGTGTAAATGCTTTAAATGCGGCAGCACTTACCATTTTGGGGATTCATTCCAACCGTGATACTTTTACAGAAGAAGATCACATTCGGATTCATCCCATTATCACCAAAGGCGGTGATGTGGTAAATTCAGTTCCCGATGAAGTCTGCATAGAAACTTATGTCCGGGGTGCGTCCTTTGATGCGATTCGCAAGGGGAGTGAAGCGGTCAACCGTGCAGTGCAGGGGGCATCTCAAATGATAGGAACCAATGCAACGATCGAGGATATGCTTGGCTTTTTACCGTTAAAGGAATGCGATGCAATCAATGATGTGATGGATGAAGTTGCAAAGGATGTGTTGGGAGAACATGCATTGGTGCACGGCGTACCTGCGGTAGGTTCTTCTGATATTGGAGACATCAGCAGTATGATTCCCACAGTTCAACCGTCTATCGGCGGTTTTTCCGGTGCGATTCATTCCAAGGATTTTTTGGTATCTGATCCGGAGATTGCCTATATCGGCACAGCAAAGATTCTGGCTGCAACGACGGTTAATTTGCTTATGAATGATGCCATCAAAGCAAAGGAAGTTATCAAAAAATTTAAACCTTTATTTACACAGGACGAATACATTTCTTATTTAAAACAAGGTAAAATTTAGTCATAACCACCGGCCGTGCCGTTGGCTTGCACTGCCCCCTTAGGGCAATATGCTGGCCGAGCCTATAGGCTCGTCGAAAGGTCTGCCAACCGCATCTCTTTCACCAGCTT
>JAZQKB010000002.1:0-1894 GCA_045541975.1 Clostridia bacterium
CCCTTTGACGGATTTCAGAATAAAAATCTTGCCCATAGCCTAAAGCAAGGTTTCCATTTGGGTTACCTGTTGGAAGCTGTGTTTTAGTAACCGCAATATTGAACTTTTGCTTGAATTCTTCAAAATCAGCGGTTTTGTCAAGCCCAAAGAAATCAGCCCTATCTTGAAGAATCTTCAATTCATCTTCATCAAGCGCCCACTTTGCCCTTTGAGCGCAACAGCACCGGCAATGAATATCTTCTTCCGGTCTTCCGAAAGCGCCGGGGTAAAGGGCTTTCTTTCCGTCAACTTCAAAGTATTCATCAATTTCCCGGATTTGCCCATCTAACCGGGCATGGGTTGAACGTGTTCTTCCGTCAAGGGTTGAATCCCATTGCTTGACAATATCACACCCGGCTTTCTTGGCTTCCGTGATAGCGTGATACTGTGATTGCTGTTGAACTCTATGCCCTTCTGTTCTTGCTATCCGCATTGCGTTATATAAGGCATTCCCAAAAGGGTTAGTCATTTTATTATGAAGTTCTTGGGCAACCTGAAACCAAGAAGAACCGTTTGCAATTCCCCTTGATACTTGGGCTTTCACGGCTTTTTTCAGGAAAGTCACATCTTCACCAAGCCTATCATAATAAGACTTGGAAAGTTTAGCATCATTTTGAATTGCTTGAACAACCTGTTCCTGATTTATCGGAATGATAAGCGGTATTCCTTGCCCTTGCAGATCATAGAAAGCACCAACCCAACCATTTTCATAAGAAGTGGTTAAGTAATCGGCAACACTCTTGAACTGTGTGCTTTGCAGCGTGTCCAGAATCCCGGTTATCTGCTGCATGATAGCTTTCTGATACTGTACCTGAAAAACAATGCTTTGAAGGTTTTCCAAGTCCGATCTTCCAGCAAGTTCTTCAATCCGCTTCACACAATCGGCTTGTGCTTTCCGGTAACAGGCTTGCAGTTGTTTCAGAAGAAGCTTTTCAGCGTCAAGATTAGCCTGTTGAACTTCCTGTTCACGCTTATTCAGCGCCATCAGCACCAACCCCATTCAACAGGTTTTCGGCATCGTCAATATCTTTTTCCGCTTCTTCATCATCCTTCTTTAGCTTGTCTTTGATTTCTTCATAGTCAATATCCAGAATATCACAAATCATCTGAATAATGGTTTCATCATCAAAGATATTAACAAGCTTTAATAGGGTATTAATCTGAATCTGCTGCTTTTCGGCATCCGTCTTTTCAATAGCGGCGTTATCCTGTGCATTGGTCATAACTTCACGATCAAACACAAAATAAATATCCTTATCCTGATAATCCGTTTTGTTCCGGGCATTGATTTCATCCAGAACAACAGCAACCAGCTTTCTAAGAAACTGCTTCAAGCGGATTTCCAGCTTATTGCATTTCAGATCAAGCAGCGCATAGCGGGATTTGATAACAATGTTGGTGATGTTTCCATCCCCTAATTGGGCTGAATTGAACCCCATACCAAAGCGGTAAATGTTCTTTTCATCCAAATCAAGCTTGGTTTCCCGTGCTGCATAGGGAATATCAACAGTTTTAATATCAACCGTTCCACCCCCATCAACACCAATATGTTTCTTAGCCTTGATATTCTGAATCATTTCATCAAGGTTGTTCCCCTGAAACCCGGAAACCACATACAGGGCATCCGTAAAATCTTGAAGGTTATTGGAAAGGGAACAAGCCATAAGGTCATAATCATCAATCAAGGCTTTAATGGGCTTCAACCCGGAAAACTGCTTTTTGCCGTTATCCAAGCGCCAGAAGGGAATAAACCCAAAGCCTTTCCCAAACTTTTCACCTTTCTTATCGGTGTAAATCGTATGGGGGCGGGGGTTCAATTCTGCATCTTCATCAAGTTTAATCTTTCCCCGTCCAT
>JAZQKB010000003.1:0-40962 GCA_045541975.1 Clostridia bacterium
TACCGAAGTACTTTTAACCATACCGGTGACCAGCGGAGAGGCCCCACCCGTTCCCATCCCGAACACGGAAGTTAAGCTCTCATGCATCGAAAATACTTGGCGGGAGACTGCCCGGGAAGATAGATAGTTGCCGGTTTTATGAAAAAGGATACCCTAAAGGTATCCTTTTTCTTTTGCTTGTTAAAAAGCCGTGATATGCGCAAACAGCACCGCTCGCCGTACCCAATGTACGGCTTCGGGAACTTCCCTACGGGTGCTGTTTGCACATCTGACGACTTTTTTACTGCGCAATAATCGGTGAGGTGACAATCTATGTTTATTTAGCCAAACGGATGAACTTCATCGCTCGGCGTACCGTTATGCTGTACGCTGATACTACGCCTTCGGGTAACCCCTGCGGGTTCACTTTCCACATTCTGCATCCATGTTTCTGCACAATTTTTTTGGTAAGGTAAATTTGTAATAATTTGCGATTTAGAAAAAACTCTTTCGTTGACATTTTTCGTCAAATATGGTATCATAAAAAAGTAAAATTTCTAAAAAAGAGGGTGAGCGAATGGCAAGACGGAAGATGACCAATCCCAAAGGACTTATTTGGGTTGCAATTGCATTTGTATTAAGCTTTTTTGTGACAAAAATCTCCGAATGGACCAAACCGGCTCCTCTGGCAGATGTGGACTGGCAGGGAAAACTGGCGGTAGTTTATGTGGATACCGGCAACTCCGATTCCATTGTCATTCATTTTCCTGATGAAAGAACCATGCTCATTGATGCAGGAAAACCAGACGATTTTGATGCTATTTCCGATGTGTTGGACAGTTTTTCGGAAGATGTGATTGACTACGCCGTGATCACCCATCAGCACGATGATCACATTGGTTCCTTCCCTAAAATCTTAGAAAACTACACGGTGAAAGCCGTTTATATGCCAACTTCGCCTATTTCCAATCCACAGACGAAAGAATCCATGAAACTGATAGAAGAACTTGACATTCCACTCATCGAAATCAAGGCAGGTGTTACCGTGTGTGACGGTGACGTCAAAGCCGAGTTTCTATCTCCCATATATGAGCATTACGGCGACTACAATGACTATAGCGGTGTGCTTTATATGACCTACAATGAGCGGAGCTTTCTCTTCACGGGAGACGCCACTACCGAGGTGGAAAACGATATGCTTTCCAAAGGAGTGGTGCCACATGCCGATGTGTTAAAAGTTGGCCATCACGGTTCCAAAGGGTCTACTTCCAAGCGATTCTTAAATGCGGTAGCTCCCTCTTATGCGGTGATTACCACAGGCGAAAATGACTACGGTCATCCCACCAAAAAGGTACTGGATTTACTGAATGCTAAGGGGATTCAAGTGTACCGTAGCGACTATCACGGAAATATTACTGCTGTAACAGACGGACAGGGACTCACTGTAATACCGCAGAAAACTCCCCAATAACGGCACCGAAAACAACTGTTTTCTTTTTGGAAACGGTTGTTTTTTTATGAAATGAGAAAAAAGGGTTTTCCCCACAAAAAATGGCAGGAAAAAAACAGTGGTTTTTGTTGATTTTTTGAAAAGGGTATGCTATAATGGAGATGTATTTAGTGAAAATGGGGGAATGTTACCCGTTTTCCTATCCTTTACTTTTTGATAAAAATATGTTACATAATAGGAGGACTTTATGATGATGAAGAAAATTCTTTCCTTACTGTTGGCAATGCTGATGCTGACAAGCCTTGCATTTGCCGCAACCTTTACCGATTTTGACGAAAGCCACTGGGCATATGTTTACGTGGATGAATTGGTCGCAAACGGTGTGATCAACGGTTATGAAGACGGTTCCTACCGTCCTGAAGCAAATGTAACTCATGCAGAACTTGCAAAACTGCTTTCTGTTCAGTTTGGCGAAAGCGTGGAAAAAACCTATGCCGATGTTTCGGAAGGTGATTGGTTTTATGATTATGTAACCGTCAGCGGCAGCTACTTCTTGGCAGATGGAAACTTCTATCCCAACCAGCAGGCAACCAGAGAAGAAGTTGCATATGCAATTTACATGGCGAAAAACTTAAATGCAGCAAGCGAACCTGCAACCTTTACCGATGCTTCCGATATTGCATCTGTTTATCAGACCGCAGTTGCAGCTGTGGCTGAGCAGGGTATCATTACCGGTTATCCTGACGGCAGTTTTGCTCCTAAAAACAATATTACCCGTGCGGAAGTTGCCACCGTGTTATCTAGAGCAATCAAGCTGGAAAACAATGAAGCTCTCTATAAAGAAGTATTTAAAATGGCAAAACTGATGACCACCATGTATAGCACCAATCAGCCTATTACTTACGGTCAGCTGTCTTCTGCAGCGCTTCGCATGTTTAATAACGAATATGACCTGATGTATTACAATCTGGGCGATGTGGTTGACAAAAAGCCTTTTGAACATGAAGATGCGCTGTCTTTCTGGATTATTGGCAGAGACGTTTTGGGTGCAAACATTGTAACCAAAGAGAAGATTGATACCTTTATTACTGTTGGCGAAGCGATTGACGTTATGAGTTTCTTTGCAGAAAAACACGATTTTCTTCAGAGAACTGTCGACAAAACCAAATTGCTTGTTGGCGCAGACCGCAGTGCACTTTTAAACTACTATCGTTTTGCACAGCTCATCACCGAAATTGATTCTCAGATTCCCATGCTGGTCAGAGTGGATGTGACTCACGGCAAGACTGCAAACAAAATTCCCACCGAAATCCGTAAAGATATGGATTCTTACCCCTCCAACAGAGGACAATACCAGGCAATTTTAGTGGAAATTCCCAACAGTATTTATGAAACCGATTATCCCTTAAAAGACGTAAGTATCAGCGGTAGCTATGATTATGCCAGAGAATTTATGAGCTTCCTTTTGAATCCCTTAAATCAGATGGCAAAAATTGCGCAGGCAAACGGTGCTGAAATTCAGATCAGCTATTATCCGTCTTTAGTTGCAAATAAAGATAATGTTTATGTGATGCGCGTAAAACTGGAAATTCTTTCTGCACAAGACGGTTTAACCTTAAAAGATGTTTGTAACACCAAAATTGACAGACCTATCAAAACCGGAGATACCTTCTTCTGTGATATCAATACCAACGTGAAGGTGCCTTCTACTTCGCTGAGCGGTGAAGTACTGACCATTGACGCAATTTACGAATAATAACGACACAGCCTTTGATATCTGCCTCAAGGAGAGAACTCACATGAAACTGAAAATTGCTGATCTTCATATTGAAATTACAGGGGATTTAAATCCTCTGTTCATAGAGCGTGCAACTCCCTATCAGGAATCCTTTTTCAAAGCGGACATTTCTGTATGTTTCCGTTTGAAAGAGCAGATAGAATTACCGAAGGAGTATCAGTTGTTAACGGTTACCAATGACCGCACCTGGGCAAACTTACCGGACGGTTCTTTCTGCTATTGGGATTTTAACGAGCAGATTCAAAAGCATACGCTGTGTGTGAAAATTAAGAAAGATAAAATTGACATTTCTTTTTATCATTTCCAAGACGAAGAAGAAATCCGCTTAATCAATGAAGCCCTTCGGGAATATAAGAAAACAATGCCGAATCCCAAGGAATATAAGAATGCGGAAAGTGCCTTTTTCAAGCCGGAATTTCCGCTGATTAACTCCACCGACCAGGCAATGCGATATGCCCTTTTGCATCATAACGGATTTATGGTGCATGCGTCTGCAATCGCATATGATGGACAGGGAATCTTGTTTTCTGCTCCCAGCGGAACCGGTAAAACCACTCACACCAAACTGTGGGAAGAAGCCTACGATTCTGCCTTTATGTTAAATGATGACTCTCCCATTCTTCGCTTTTTAGAAGACGGCAAGGTATATGCCTGCGGTTCTCCTTGGGCAGGTGCCAGCGGGGAAGGAAAAAACGCCATTGTACCTTTAAAAGCAATTGTATTTTTGCAGCAGGGCGAGAAAAACGAAATCTGCCGTTTGCAGACTCTTCAGGCATTGCAATGGTTGTTGGGTTGTGTGAACAAACCGGCAGACAAGGGTTTGATGGACAAACTGTTTACCTTGATCCATCTGTTGCTTAGTGAAACACCTTGCTACCTTTTGAAATGCCGTCCTGACCGTGAAGCGGTGGAAACGGTAAAAAACGAACTGTTTTGTGATGATTAATACCATATCGGAGGTGTGAACCGTTGAGTAACTTTCTTTCTAATATTCAGGCGTTCTGGAAACGTCATATTTTCCGGGTGAAGCATCATTTGCTGTATGCTGCCTTTGCACAGATTGTGATTCTGGCAATCAATGTGTTGATTTTCATCACCAATGAGCTTCAGATTCCATTTTCACCTCTTTATTGCGTGGTGCCCACTTATTTTTATCTGGTGCTTGTTGTGCTGTATTATCTTCTGGCTTACCGGATGAATAGAAAAATTCATAAGCAAACATTCTTTACCTGGATTATGATAGCCACCCTGATTGCTGTGAACGTGATTTACACAGTGATTGTTACTGTGGATGAAAGCAGTTGGTTCTATTATATTGACACTGTAATTGTGCAGGCGATCAATGCGTTTTACATTATGATTTATATTACTGCCAACGGCAGACAGTTTGCACAAGGGAAGCAGTTGAATTTGCTTCGCGTTTTCGGATATGCTTCTGCTGTTTGTGCATTGCTTGCTTTCTATTTCACCTTCGTAGATCCCATGGTAATGTGGAGTTTGATTGTGATCACCACCGTGCTGTTATTTGGCACCTATATGATTTTCCACGAAAACTTTAAGAAAACCCTTCCCAAAAAGAAACGGTTACTTTCCCGTGCAAAGAAAGACCTGCAAACAAAGGGTCAGGAACAATGATAGATTTGCATACGCACACCACAGCTTCAGACGGTTCCCTAACACCGTATGAACTGGTAAAGTTGGCGAAAGAAAACAGTTTTTCTGCCATTGCCGTTACCGACCATGATACGGTAGACGGCATTGACGAAGCACTGCAGGCAGGGGATGAATTTGGCATCGAAGTCATTCCCGGAATTGAGCTTTCCTGCAACCATGAGCGGGAGCTTCATATGATTGGACTTTTTGTTGATCCCAAGCACCCGGCTCTTACAGAAAAGCTAAAAGAACTTTCCAAAAACCGTGAAAAACGGAATCAGAAAACTTTGGAAATCTTAAACAGTTTAGGAATCCCCATTACCGTGGACGAAGTGAAACAGGTTGCCACGGGTAACATTTGGGGAAGAGCTCATTTTGCTAAGATTTTATGTGACAAAGGCTATGTGGCAAGTGTGAAAGAAGGCTTTCAGAAATATTTGGGACACGGCAGAGTGGCCCATGTGAACGAAGACCGCATTGAGCCGGAAGAAGCCATTGCTTTAATCCGTAAAGCAGGTGGCGTTCCCATTCTGGCACATATGCATTATTTAAAACTTTCCCATAGTGAACTAAAAGAACTACTCATCCGTTTTCAAAAAAGCGGACTGATGGGTGCCGAAGTGATTTACACCGAGTACACCCCCGAACAAACCAAGTTATATACCGAACTGGTGGAAGAATTAGGGTTATTAAAAAGTGGCGGAAGTGATTTTCACGGGGCGATGAAGCCTCAGATTCCGCTTATCCCAAGCCGCCTTCGGATACCATACTCATTTTTAAAGGAGATTAAAAACCATGTCAGGACATTCTAAATGGTCAAACATTAAACACAAAAAAGGAAAAACCGATGCCCAAAAAGCAAAGGTTTACACGAAAATCGGCAGAGAAATTGCCGTTGTTGTAAAAGCAGGCGGTCCTGACCCCACGGTAAACGGAAAACTCCGTGATCTTATCGCCAAAGCAAGAGCTAATAATATGCCTTCTGAAAACGTTCAGAGATGTATTAAAAAGGCAGCAGGCGGTGAAGATACCTCCAACTACGAAAGCATCACCTACGAAGGCTACGGCCCTGCAGGCGTAGCGGTGATTGTGGAAACCTTAACCGATAACCGAAACCGTACCGCAGCAGATGTGCGTCATGCATTTGATAAATGCGGCGGCAACATGGGAGCAACCGGTTGTGTAAGCTGGTCCTTCCAGGAAAAAGGGATTATCGTTATTGAAAAAGAAGATTCCATGGACGATGACGAAATGACCATGGAAGCATTGGAACTGGATGCAGAAGACATTGAAGTGATGGAAGAAGCGTACGAAATTACCACTTCTCCCGAAAACTTCTCCCAAATCCGTGAAGCCTACGAACAAAAAGGCTACACCATCTTAGAAGCAGACGTTTCCAAAATTCCCGATAACTATACCACTTTGACCGATGAAGATCAAATTAAAAACATGAACAAACTGATTGATATGCTGGAAGATAATGACGATGTGCAGAACATCTTCCACTCCTGGGAAGAGTAACAACTTGATAAAAGAACATAGATCATAAAAAAGCAATGGATTATCCATTGCTTTTTTATTTTTTAAAATTCATAAAAATAAAGAATCGGCAAATACTAAAAGAAATAAAAAGAAAAAACAAAAAAGGAAGAGTGCTATGCGTCATCGGGAAGATCGTGTGTCAGAATTATTAAGCCAAAATTTTCCCACCAAAACGGCTGTTGCTTCCGAAATTGTGAACTTAAATGCCATTTTGGGACTTCCCAAAGGAACCGAGCATTTTCTGAGCGATTTACACGGAGAAGACGAGGCTTTTTGCCGTCTTTTAAAAAACGCATCAGGGGAAATCCGATTAAAAATGGAGGATGTTTTTGCGGGAATCCTTTCAGAAAGTGAGCAGGAGGAACTTGCTTGTTTGATTTATGATCCCAAAAAAGTGTTGGAAAAAGATCCCAAAAAATGTCCCAGACATTATCGGGAAATTTTATCCCATCTGATTGTTTTGTGCCGTGCCGTAGCGGAAAAGTATACCCGTTCCAAGGTGCGAAAGGCATTGCCTGCCGATTTTTCCTATATCATTGAGGAGCTTTTGCATCATGTTCCCAACACGCCGGATCGGGAAAAATATCACAAAAACATCTTAGATACTATCATTGCAGAGGGGCAAGCGGAGCATTTTATTTGTGTTCTTTGCGGATTAATCAGTCATCTTGCCGTGGATCATCTGCATATTTTAGGTGATATTTTCGATCGTGGTGACGCTCCTCACCGTATTCTGGATTTACTGGAAGATTACCATAGCGTAGACCTTTGCTGGGGAAATCACGATATTCTCTGGATGGGGGCAAACCTGGGAAATCCCTTGTCTGTTGCCACGGCTGTGCGGATTACGTTGCGGTATCACCACCCACAGCTTCTGGAGCAGGCCTACGGTATTCCGCTTCGGAATCTGTTCACATGGGCAGAAAAATGTTATCAAAAAAATTGTGATTGCTTTCTGCCGAATGGGCATACTGTCTCAGATAGCCTTGCTGTGGCACGCTCTCATAAGGCGATTACGGTGATATTCTGGAAGCTGGAGGAAGCCTTTGTGAAGGAACATCCCCTCTATGAAATGGAGAATACCTGCACCTTAGGGAAGATTGACTGGAAAACGAAAACTGTGTTAGTTGACGGAGTTTCTTACCCCCTCTCCGACACCGATTTTCCAACGGTTGACCCCGAAAACCCATCTCGGCTGACTTTAGAGGAAGAGAGCATTTTAAAAGAATTGTGTCATAGCTTTTCTCACTCGGAAAAACTATCCCGCCATGTCCGTTTTATGATGGCAAAAGGGGGAATGTATCAGGTGATGAACGGCAATCTTCTATATCACGGATGCATTCCGTTAACTGAAGACGCTTCCTTTGCCTCCTTTTTGGGATATCGGGGACGGGCGCTCATGGACTATTGCGACAAAACTGTCCGGAAAGCATATTTTTTGGAAACCGCCAATCCCGAAAAGCAAAAATGCATCGACTTTTTTTGGTATCTTTGGGCGGGGAAGTATTCCCCTTTATTCGGAAAAAATCAGCTAAAAACTCTGCCTCGCTATCTGGTTGCGGATAAAGCTTCCCACCAGGAAGAAAAAAATCCCTATTACCGCTTGATTGAAGGGGAAGACGGCAAAAAAATTGCCCGTGCCATATTGTCCGATTTTTCTCTCTATGAAGATACCTGTCGCATTGTAAACGGTCACGTTCCCGTAAGGCAGAATCGTGGAGAAAGTCCGCAGAAAGCCGACGGAATCCTTTATATGATAGACGGAGGACTAAGTTCTGCCTATCACGAAAAAACGGGGATTGGCGGTTATACCCTTCTTTATAATTCTCACGGCTTTTTCTTAACGGCACATGATCCTTTTTTCCAAAAAAATCCTCACAAAAACCGTTCCTATCGGGTGATTGGAGAAAAACGAAAGCAACGAATCCGCGTGGCCGATACCGACACGGGACTCATCCTACGCCAACGAATCCGTGAGCTTCACCGCCTTTTAAAACATTATCAAAACGGAACCATCTCTGAAAAACCTCAGTAAATTCTGTATAAAACAAAAGAAACTGCCATATAATAAACTTGAAAAAACACACAAAAAACTGACAGTAAAACAATCTGTCAGAAAATTTTCAGGAGGCTAAAAACATGTTATTAGATACCATTTCTCTGGTACTTGTGATCGTAGGTGCATTAAACTGGGGAGCAATCGGTCTCTTCGGTGTGGATCTGGTTTCTTCGCTTTTCGGCGCAGGCACCATCCTCACCCGAATCATTTTCTCCTTAGTGGGTATTGCAGGCCTTTGGGCAATCACAATCCTGTTTAAGGATAAAGTCCCCATGGACACCCGTGACTAACAAAAAACGGTAAAAACGGTGCAGAAGGAATCAACCTCATCACTCGCCGTACACTCGGTACGGCTTCGGATAACCCCTGCGGGTTCGGTTGCTCCCTTCTGCACCCGTTTTTCCTCGTTTTGGATCAGAGATACTTTAAAAAAGTCATCGAAAGACGAAATCAAAAACCGCCCTTATTTTCGCAAAGGAATCAACCTCATCACTCGCCGTACACTCGCGGTACGGCTTCGGATAACTCCTGCGGGTTCGGTTACTCCCTTCTGCACCCGTTTATCCTCGTTTTGGATTAGAGATACTTTAAAAAAGTCATCGAAAGACGAAATCAAAAACCGCCCTTATTTTCGCAATGGAATCCAGTTGTAGGAAGACGGAAGTATGGGATTGCGGAAATATCAGGCGGTGGTTTCTTTTTAGTTCTTTTCTTTGACAGCAAAGAAAAAAGAACATAATAGAAAAATAAAAAGGACTGTTCAGTGGAACAGCCCTTTTCTTTTACAAGCCTTTGCTTTTTAATTGTTCTTTTAAATTGCGGATGGCATTTCCTCGGTGACTTAAGCTGTTTTTTTCGGCATCCGTCATTTCGGAAAAGGTTTTTCCTAAGCTTTCCACATAGAAAATGGGATCATAGCCAAAGCCGTTATCGCCCCGTTTTTCGTCAATGATAACTCCTTCGCATTCACCCTCGGAAACGATAATGTCATCCTCAGAGAATACTGCCGCAATCACGCTTTTAAATCTTGCGGTGCGGTTGGGTTCCTCTTTTAAGTTGGCAAGGAGCTTGTCCATATTTTTTTGGTCATCCGAAGGCTCCCCCGCATACCGTGCGGAATACACACCCGGCTCACCGCCCAATGCATCCACCATCAGTCCCGAATCGTCGGAAATAGTTGGAATTTTTGCAAGTTTATATATTTCTTTGGCTTTTAAAAGAGCATTTTCCAAAAAGGTGGTACCCGTTTCTTCCACATCTGCGGTAATCCCCAGATCCCGAAGGGACACACATTCAACTCCCAGCTCTCCTAAAATTTTATTAAATTCTTTTAATTTTCCTTGATTATTGGTGGCTACCAGTAACTTCACGGTCTTTCCCTTTCTTGAATAAATTGGTATTTAAAAATTTTGCTTTAGAAAGCGGGATGATGATTAAGTATGCAAGTAAAAAGTCTACCAGATGATGCACCGCTGTGCCAAGACCTAACCAAAGCTGCACATATCCCATTGCCTGATTGTTTAACAGGCCCGGCATTCCCATAAATTCTGCTGCGATGTATACCGTTGCCATATCGGAGACGGAATGAAGCACCAACGTAACTAAAATCACCCAGATGGCACTCCAGTTCTTTTTTATCATATAAGCACCTGCTAAGGTGAAAAATACGTGCGTTGCTGCTCTTGCCGCCACAATCGGGGAAAGGGCAAAGTAAAAGCCAACTGCCGAACCAAGAGCAGTGAAAATGGCTGCCGTGGGGCTGATAAACATCGCCAGAATTAGCGGTGTGTGAGATGCTAACGTTGCGGTAAAGGGGGGCATCAGCACCTTCACCGGCATAATCATGGGGATGATAATTGCAAGTGCTGTTAAGAGTGCAGTTAAGGTAAGTTCTTTAGTTTTGTTTCTCATTGTGAATTATTCTCCTTTTTTGAGAAGACAAACCGCATACGCAGAGATTCCTTCCTCGCGACCGGGGAAGCCAAGTCCTTCCGTGGTGGTTGCCTTGATACTGATATTTTTTACGTCAGTTTGTAATACACTGGCAATGTTTTTTTGCATGGTTTCAATGTGAGGGGCAAGTTTGGGACGTTGGGCACAGATTGTGCAATCTGCATTTCCCAACACATAGCCCTCTTGTTGGATTAGTTTTGCCACTTTTTCCAAAAGCAGAAGACTGTTGATATTTTGATAGGTTGGGTCCGTATCTGGGAAATGCTTTCCAATATCGCCCAAAGCCAATGCGCCTAAGATGGCGTCCATCAGGCTATGGACCAGCACATCCGCATCCGAATGGCCCAAAAGTCCTTTTTCGTGGGGGATGTCTACTCCACCTAAAATGAGCTTTCGCTCAGGCACAAGTTTATGTACATCGTAGCCAAAGCCGATTCGCATCCTCTTCGGCCTCCTTTGTTATTTATAGTGAATCTTCGTCAAATTCTGCATCAATTAAAGCGGTGAGCATCAAAAGATCTTCTCTGGTGGTCAATTTCAAATTGGCATAGCTTCCTTCGGTGATATGAATTTTTACGCCTAATTTTTCCACCAGCGCACAGTCATCGGTAACCGTGGAATCAAAATCCTCGTATGCTTTTTTTATCAGCTCTGCCTGAAAGCACTGGGGCGTTTGAATTTCCACCAGCTCTTCTCTGTTCACGGTTTCTTCAATAAAGCCGTTTTTATTGATTCGTTTGATGGTGTTTTTCGGCTTCACGCCCAAAGCAGACGCACCGTGTTCTTTGGCATTTCTGATGCATTCTTCCACCAAAGCTTCGCTGATGCAGGGGCGAACTCCGTCGTGAATTAAAATGATTTCGGCATCGTCGGGCACTTCGGTCAAGCCTTTTGCCACCGATTCTGCCCGGTTTTTTCCGCCTGCCACAATGGTTGCCACCTTTTCCAAATCGGAGGCTGCCACAATGTCCTTGGCGGTTAAAATATCTTCTTCAGAAACCACTAAAATAATTTCGTTTACCAAATCGCTTTTTTCAATGGCTTCCAAGGTGTGCGAAAGCACCGGCATCCCAAGCAGGGGTAAAAACTGTTTTTTCATTTCACTCTGCATCCGGGAGCCTTTTCCTGCTGCTACCACAATGGCGCAACATCGGGGGTCAGGGTCATCCGGAGCAAAGAAGCTTTTAATTCCTTCCAGCATAGTTGTTTCCCTCGTTTTTATTATTTTTTTAATGAATCATTTCTATGATGCGGTTACAGCATCGCCCAGGCGGTTTTCAATCAGTTCTTCTGCCTGATGAAGTGAGATGTCTAACGAAAGCATAATCTCCGACACTAAAATCTGATGTGCCGACAAAAACATTTTCTTTTCGCCTGAGGACAATCCTTTTTCTCTGTCTTTTTTTAACAGATACTGATAAATTGGCCCGATTTCAAATAAGTTTCCGGATTTGAGTTTGGTCATATTTTCCCGGTAACGCTTATTCCAGTTGTCATTCACCTGGAGCTCGGCGTTGGCAATAAAGGTGAAAAGCTCGTCAATCACCGATGGTTCTACCACACCTCTTACGCCGATTTCTTCTGCGTTTTTAACAGGCACCATCAGAGAAATGTTTCCCGTGGGTACCTCTAACATATAGTAAGCAGTAACGTTGCCTAAGATTTCTTTTTCTTCAATTGCGCTGATGACACCTGCACCGTGCATCGGATAGACAATTTTGTCGCCAATTTGGTACATTCTATAGTCCTCCTGTAAATGTCCCATGTGAAAAGCCTACAGATTAACTCTATTTTAACATATTTTTTCCATAAAGTAAAGAGTAAAATCCATATTTTCCGAAATTTTCCAAAAGGACAAAAGAGAACTGCCAAATCATCAAAAAAATCGTGATTTTTCAACAAAAATAAAGAAATTCTCTTGACTAGGTTACAAGATTGTGATAAACTGAAAATGATACATTGGAGAGGTGTGGATATTTCCTTTCCACCATGCAAAAAACTGGATCTGCGAAAGCAGGGGCAACGGTTGTTGTCTCTGTGAAAATTTTTGAAAAGCTACTTTTAAAACGGTTAGATATTAACAAAACGGAGGTAATTTCCCCCATGGTAATTACAGATTTTTTAGAACAGAACGAGCAAAAATTCCCCAATGATGTGGCACTGGTGGAAATCGTGCCCAACATTATTTCCAAGGCGAGAACCACCTGGAAGGAATATGCCTTAATTCCCCAAAATTCCGAAGAAAGCGGACGGTGCGAAATCACCTGGCAGGATTTTAACAGAAAGGCAAATCGCTTTGCCAATTTGTTGCTGTCCCGCGGGGTGAAAAAGGGTGACAAGGTGGCAATTCTTTTAATGAACTGCTTAGAATGGCTTCCCGTGTATTTCGGTGCCTTAAAAACAGGAGCCTTGGCGGTTCCCTTAAACTATCGTTACACTTCCGATGAAATTAAGTATTGCTTAGAATTAGCGGAAGCAGACGTTTTGGTATTCGGACCTGAATTTATCGGACGAGTGGAAGAAATCTGCGATGTGATTCCCAGAGTAAAGCAGCTTTTCTATGTGGGAAAAGATTGCCCCTCCTTTGCGGAAAGCTACGATAATTTAGTAAACTACTGCACTTCCAGAACCCCCGAAATCCCCTTAACTCCCGAGGATGATGCAGCCATTTACTTTTCTTCCGGCACCACAGGATTTCCCAAAGCTATTTTACATAATCACGAAAGTTTAGTGCATGCTTGCTTAACTGAGCAGAATCATCACGGACAAACCAAAGAGGATGTGTTCCTCTGCATTCCCCCTCTTTATCATACCGGTGCCAAAATGCATTGGTTCGGTTGTTTGGTGGTGGGTGCAAAATCCGTTCTTTTAAAAGGGGTAAAACCGGAATGGATTGTGCAGACTGCGGCAGACGAAAAATGTTCTATCGTTTGGTTGTTGGTTCCGTGGGCGCAAGACATTTTAGATGCTATTGACAGTGGCACCATTAAAATTGACGAAATGGATTTGTCCCGCTGGAGACTGATGCATATCGGTGCTCAGCCCGTTCCGCCCAGCTTAATCAAACGCTGGAAAAAAGTGTTCCCCCATCACCAGTATGACACCAACTACGGCTTATCCGAGTCCATCGGTCCCGGTTGTGTGCATCTGGGTGTGGAAAACATCCATAAGGTTGGCGCTATCGGAAAAGCAGGCTACGGCTGGGAAGTGAAAATCGTGGACGAGCACGGCGAAACCGTTGCCCGTGGTGATGTTGGAGAGCTTGCGGTAAAAGGTCCCGGCGTGATGACCTGTTACTACAACGACGAAAAAGCCACCAATGATGTGTTAAAAGACGGCTGGCTTTATACCGGTGATATGGCGCAGGAAGACGAAGACGGCTTTATCTTCTTAGTTGACCGTAAAAAAGACGTGATTATTTCCGGCGGAGAAAACTTATATCCCGTTCAGATTGAGGATTTTATCCGTACCAACAATAAGGTAAAGGACGTAGCGGTGATTGGTTTACCTGATCCCAGACTGGGCGAAATGGCAGCAGCCATTATTGAGTTAAAAGAAGATGTTACCTGCACCGAAGAAGAAATGGACACCTTCTGCAAGGCGCTTCCCAAATACAAACGTCCCCGCAAGATTATTTTTGCCGATGTTCCCAGAAATCCCACCGGCAAAATTGAAAAACCCAAACTAAGAGAAATCTACTGTGGCGAAAGTTTAGTTGCTGCACAGAACGAAATATAGGAGGTTTTATCAAACCATGTCCAAAGAAGTAAAAAGATTGATGATTGGTAACGAAGCTGTTGCCAGAGGATTATATGAAGCAGGTGTAACGGTGGTATCCAGTTATCCGGGTACTCCCTCCACCGAAATTACCGAATTTGTGGCAAAATTCCCCGAAGTGGATGCAGAATGGGCAGCCAACGAAAAGGTGGCAATGGAAGTTGCCATCGGTGCGGCTGTGTCCGGTGCACGTTCCTTCTGTGCGATGAAGCACGTTGGATTAAACGTGGCGGCTGACCCCTTATTCACCGTGTCATACACCGGTGTGAACGGTGGTTTGGTCATTGGTGTTGCCGATGACCCGGGAATGCATTCCTCTCAGAATGAGCAGGATTCCCGTAATTATGCCAATGCGGCAAAGGTGACCATGTTAGAACCTGCCGACAGTACCGAATGTAAGGAATATGCAAAATTGGCATACGAAATTTCCGAGCAGTTTGATACACCTGTACTGCTTCGCTTAACCACCCGTATTGCACATTCCCAGTCCATTGTGGAAGAATGTGACCGTGTGGATGTTCCGCTAAAGGAATATACCAAGGATGCCATGAAATATGTTATGATGCCCGGCATGGCAAAAAAACGCCGTGTAGTAATTGAAGGCAGAAAAGAAAAACTGTTAGAATATGCAGAAACCTCCGGCATCAACCGTATGGAAATAAACGATCCCAAAATCGGTATCATTACCGCAGGTGCTCCCTATCAGTATGCCAAGGAATCCTTCCCCGAAGCATCTTATTTGAAACTGGGGATGCTCTGGCCCCTGCCCGTAAAACTGATTCAGGAATTTGCTCAAAAAGTGGACAAGCTTTACGTGTTGGAAGAATTGGACCCCTACATTGAAAATCATATCAAAGCAATGGGTATCGAAGTGCACGGAAAAGATACCTTCTCCATGTTTGGTGAATTTTCCAATGTGTCCGTCAGAGAAGCAATCTCCGGCAAAAAGGACGAAGCAACCTATCCGGATTACAATCCGCCTATGCGTCCTCCGGTGATGTGTCCCGGCTGTCCTCACAGAGGTATTTTCTATGTGTTATCCAAGCTGAAGCTCACCGTTTCCGGTGACATCGGCTGCTATACCTTAGGTGCTGCGGCACCCCTTAGTGCCATTGATATGTGCGTATGTATGGGTGCATCTATCAGTGCGGCACACGGGATTTCCAAGGCTAATAAAGAGCTTTCTAAAAAGACCGTGGCGGTAATCGGAGATTCCACCTTTATGCATTCGGGTATGACAGGCCTTGCTTCCACCGCGTACAACAAAGGCACCTCCACTGTGATTATTTTAGATAACTCCATCACCGGTATGACCGGCCATCAGCAAAACCCCACCACCGGCAAAACCTTAAAAGGAGAACCCACGGTGGCTGTAAACTTAGAAAAACTGGCAGAAGCTTTTGGCTATACCAGAATCAAAGTGGTGGACCCCTTCAATGTGGAAGAATGTGAAGCGGTAATCAAAGAAGAAATTTCTGTGGAAGAACCGTCCTTAATCATTGCACGTCGTCCTTGCGTACTGTTAAAAGGCGTGAAATACGATTTTGACGTGAACATTCAGAAAGACAAGTGCAAAAACTGCAAAATGTGCATGAAAATCGGATGTCCTGCCATTTCTTTGGTAAACGGAGTGCCTCAGATTAACAAAACACTGTGTACCAACTGCGGACTGTGTAAAAACATCTGTAAGTTTGATGCCATTACTCTGTAAGAGGAGGGGAGAACATGATGAACACAAAATCTATTATGATTGTAGGCGTTGGCGGTCAGGGTACCTTACTTGCCAGCAGAATTTTAGGAAACTTAGCCATTGAAAAAGGATATGACGTAAAGGTATCTGAGGTGCACGGCATGAGTCAACGTGGCGGCAGTGTGGTAACCTATGTGAAATACGGCGAAGTTGTCCATTCTCCCGTCATCTGTCAGGGAGAAGCAGATATTATCATTTCCTTTGAAGAATTGGAAGCACTCCGCTGGCTTCCCTACTTAAAAAAAGGCGGTAAACTGATCACCAATGTGCAAAAGATTATGCCCATGCCCGTGATTATCGGTGCGGCAGAATATCCTCAGGATATTTTAGAAACGCTCAAAAAAGAAGAAGTAGACTTCGTTGCCGTAAACGCTCTGGAAATTGCAGAATCTATTTTAAATTCCAAAGTAACCAATGTGGTGCTTTTGGGCGTATTGGCAAAATATCTGGAATTTGACAAGCAGGATTGGGTAGACGCTGTGTTATCCACCGTTCCCGAAAAATTCCGTGATGCAAATGAAAAAGCATTCCTACAGGGTTATGAGCAGTAATTGAATGAGGCGAAATATATGAATGTGAAACGGTTTTGGAAAACCTTTGTAGTTTGTTTTTTAATTGAAATTATTCTGGTAGCGGTAATCGGCGGTTTTATGCTGATGAACTATAACTTAGGAGGCGGGCAGAACTTATCCTCTTTGTCCGTTGCCACAGACGGAGAAGTCCGTAACGTTGCCATTTTCGGCACCGATAAAAGCGGACTTCGATCAGACGTGATTATGATTTTGTCGGTGTATCCCGATAAGGACACATTAAGTCTGATGTCTGTTCCCAGAGATACCAAGGTGTCAATTGGCCGCTCCTCCCAAAAAATCAATGCGGCGTTATCTATCGGTGGAGACGAACTGGCAGTACAGACCGTGAAGGATTTGCTGGCTATTGATATTCACGACTATGCGGTGGTGAATTTTGAAGCAGTGGAAACCATTATTGATCGATTGGGCGGTATTCGCTTTGATGTGCCGTGCAATATGTATTATAATGACCCCGACCAGGATCTTTATATCAACATCAAAAAGGGGGAACAGCTTTTAGACGGAGAAGACTCTGTAAAAGTGCTCCGATTCCGAAGCTACCCCATGGGAGACTTGCAGCGAAATCAGGTGCAGCAGGACTTCTTCAAAGCTGCCTTTGAACAGAAATTTCAAGCATATTACATCAGCAAGGTACCTGAAATTTACGGTGTGATCAATCAGGGCGTGCGTTCCAGTATGAACTTAAATGAAATTTTAAGTTACTTAAACGCCATTTCTGCAATGGACGGTTGCACGGTGCAGACCTTTGAATTGCCCGTTTCCATTTCGGATCCGTACGTGTTGATAAACCGCAACGAGGCAGATGCCATTTTAGACGAATATTTCCGATAGATTTTCTTTTATTTTCCATAGGAGAATTGAAAACGAAAGTGGGGTGATAAAAACCCTGCTTTCGGTTTTCGTTTATTTACAAGATGATGATTAAGCTGATATTTAAGCCACAAATCAAGCGGAAAAACCGTTTTTCGGTTTTTTTGGAAGGCACTTATTTGTTTTCCATCTCTGCCTATACCTACCGAACATTAGTGGGTGGAGAGGAAAAGCTGGTGGAAAGTGTGGAGGCATTTCAAAAAGAATGTGTGTTTCCCGAGCAGTATGATTATTGTTTGGGCCTTTTATCTCGTAGAATGTATGCTAAGAAGGAGCTTGCAGAAAAGCTGAAGCTTCACGGCTGCCCCGAAAACATTGCCGAGGAAATTCTGGCAACATTAGAGGAAAATGGCTATATATCCGACGAAAATTATCGGGAACAGTATTTATATTCCCGAACGACTTATAAAAAACAGGGCTTTTATAAAACCAAGCAGGAGCTTTTTAAAAAGGGCATTTCCTTAGATGCCCAAAGCTACGATTTTGAAACCGAACGAAACAACCTAAAAGAGCAGGTAGCTCTTTTGGTGCAAAAACAGATAGATACCAAAAAAATATACAGTCGCATGATGCGGAAAGGTTACCGCTTTTCTGATATTTCCGACTGTTTGAAAAGCCTTTCCCAAGAACCTTTCGAGGAAGGCTGTTATGAGGAAGATTATGATGCCTAACATTTTATGGATTCAACTTGGCTGTTCCAAAAACAAGGTAGACGGCGAAGTTATGATTACTACTCTGCAAAACGCAGGGTATCATATGGTGGATAACGAAGACGATGCCGATGTGATTATTATAAACACCTGTGGCTTTATAAAGTCTGCCAAGGAAGAAGCAATTTCCGAAATTCTAAATGCGGCATCCTACGGCAAAAAAGTGTTGGTAACGGGTTGCTTATCCCAGCGTTATCAGGAAGAAATTCTGGACAACTTTCCCGAAGTGGACGGGGTTTTGGGGATTTTTGATACCTGCCATATCGGAGAGGCAGTTTCCCGGGTGTTAGGCGGAGAACGGGTTTCTTATTTTTCCAAAAAAGGAGAAGTGGAACCTAAATTTTGCGACCGTGTTCTGACCACACCGTTTTATTATGCGTTCTTAAAAATTGCAGACGGCTGTAGCAACGGCTGTTCCTACTGTGCCATCCCGAAAATCCGTGGAAAATACATCAGCAGAAAGATGGAATCCATTGTGGAGGAAGCTCGCTGGATGGCTGAGCAGGGCGTCACGGAAGTGATTGTGATTGCTCAGGATACCACCCGTTACGGATTGGATTTATATGGGGAAAATAAGTTAGTGCCACTTCTTGCCGAGTTAGAGAAAATCGACGGCATCCGTTGGATTCGGCTCCACTATCTCTATCCCGAATCGGTTACCGATGAGCTTTTGGACCAAATTGCACACTCCCAAAAAATTCTGCCTTATTTTGATATTCCCATTCAGCACTGTAACAACAGAATTTTAGGGCTAATGAACCGCCGTACTAACAAACAAGAAATTTTAAAGTTACTTCATAAAATTAAAGAAAAAATGCCCCATGCCTCTATCCGCACCTCTTTAATCAGCGGATTTCCCACCGAAACCAAAGAGGAACACGAGGAGCTGGTTTCCTTTGTTGGGCAAGGCTTTTTCGACCGGTTGGGAGTGTTCCCCTATTCCACCGAGGAAGGTACCCGTGCCGCCCGGATTACGGGAAAAGTTAAAACCTCAGAAAAGAATCGCCGTGCCAATGAAATTATGAAATTATCCGCCGGGATTTCTCTGGCAAAAAATAAGCAGAAAATCGGCAAAACCTACACCGTTTTGGTGGAAGGGATTGACACCGTTAACAACATTTATTTCGGCAGAACCTACATGGATTCTCCCGAAATTGACGGCACCGTGTATTTTGAAGCGGATTTTCCCGTGGATATCGGGGAATATATTAGTGTAGAAATTACCGGCTGTGACCATTACGATTTATCTGGCACCGCCGTGAAAGGATAAGAGTTATGTATCACATTGAAGTGGAAACCCACAGCCACACCATCGTCAGTAAACATGCATATTCCACCCTGCAGGAAAATGTGAAGGCAACTATTGATGCAGGGATGCGAGGACTTTGTATGACCAATCACGCTCCCGCCATTCCCGATGCACCGGGAGAAGTGCATTTTACCTGCTTAAAATATCTGCCCGACGAAATTGACGGCATCCGTTTCTTAAAAGGGGCAGAAGCCAATATCATTGATTATCAGGGCGGACTGGATTTGCCAAACACCGTTCTTGCCATGCTGGATTGGGTCATTGCCTCCATCCACGGGCCATGCCTTCCCAAAGGAAGCGAAAAAGATATCACCGAAACTTACCTTCGGGTGTTGGAAAATCCCTACGTGCACTGTATCGGTCATATGGGGCAGGCAAATTATTTGTGTGATTTTGAGGCAGTGGTGAAAAAAGCCAAAGAGGAGAACAAAATCATTGAATTAAACAACCATTCTTTAGAGGGAATCCGTCCCGGCTCCAGAGAGTTGTGTCAGAATGTGGCAAAGCTTTGCAAACAATACGGCACCCGTGTTGCGGTGTCTTCCGATGCTCACTATTCGGGCTGTATCGGAAACTATAAGCTGGTTTATGAAATGCTTTCGGAAGTGGACTTTCCCGAAGAGCTGATTGTAAATGCCACGTTAGAACGGTTTTTAGCCTATTTAAAAGAAGCCAAATCCCAATTTTAGCATGCTTAGGAGGAACAGACGATGAAATATTATTTGGGTGTAGATTTAGGCGGTACCAACATTAAAGCAGGAATTACCGATGAGAACGGTAACATTCTTTTGAAAACTTCAGTCAGAACTGACTCGGCAGGAGATGCCAATAGAATTGCGGAGCAGATGGTTGCTCTTTGCTATGAATTATCCGAAAAAGCAAGAATCCCCATGGATGATATTTATGCCGTAGGCGTTGGGATTCCCGGCACCGTGGATGCGGAGAAGGGAACGGTTATTTATTGCAATAACTTAAATATGGACGGTGCTCCCATCGGTGCTATCATGCAGGAAAAATTAAAAAAACCTGTCCATTTGGCAAACGATGCCAGCTGTGCCGCTTTGGGTGAATTTGTGTGTGGCAGCGGAAAAGAGTATAACTCCATTATTTTGGTGACTTTAGGCACCGGTGTTGGCGGCGGTATTATTTTAGACGGCAAGCTCTGGGAAGGTCTGGAGGGTGCAGGTGCGGAAATCGGTCATATGGTGATTCATATCGGCGGAGCAGAATGTACCTGTGGCAGACACGGTTGCTTTGAAGCCTATTCCTCCGCCACTGCTTTGGTGAACCAAACCAAGGCTGCTATGGCAGAACATCCTGAAAGCCTGCTTCATGCGATTGTGGAAAAAACAGGAAAAATCAGTGCAAAAACCGCCTTTGATGCCATGAAAAAAGGGGATAAGGTTGCCAAAGATGTGGTGGATCACTACATTCATTACTTATCCGAAGGCGTTGCCAACTTAATCAATATTTTTGCACCCGAAGCCATCATTTTAGGCGGCGGTGTGTGCAACGAAGGCGACACCTTACTCGTTCCCCTAAAAGAACAGATTATCCCCAAATGTTACGGCGGTGATTTAATTCATCATGCCAAGGTTTCCATTGCTAAATTGGGCAACGACGCAGGCTTAATCGGTGCTGCAATGCTCTTTCAGGCATAGAAAGGAAAAAAACAGCATAAACCTACTAAGAAAAGAACCCCGAAAGGAGTTTCTTCCTATGAAAACAAACTTAGAAGCGCTTTGCTCCACCGTGTTGGAAGGGGAGCCTATGTCCCGACATACCACCTTTAAAATCGGAGGTCCCTGCGATTATATGGTGCTGCCAAAAACCGTGGAGGAAGTGACAAATATTTTAGCCTTTGCCAAAAAAAACGGCATCCGTGTGACTGTTTTGGGAAACGGCTCCAATCTGCTGGTTGCAGATGACGGTGTAGACGGCATTGTGCTAAAAACCACCGAATTAAAAGCTATCACCGTGTGCGGAAATGAAATCACTGCGCAGGCGGGTGCCAGACTGTCTACCCTTTGCGAAGTTGCCAAAGAACACAGCTTAGGCGGAATGGCGGAGCTTTCGGGCATCCCGGGTACCGTTGGCGGCGGTGTGTATATGAATGCAGGTGCCTACGGTGGCGAAATCTGCGATACTTTGGTAAGCTCTTCGTATCTTGATGAGGAAAACCAACTAAAAACCCTGTCTGCCGAAGCACACGAGCTTTCCTATCGGCACAGCGTGTTTCATAACCATCCAAAATGGGTGATTTTGGAAACAAAATTCCATCTGAAGTCTGCTAACCGTGACGAGCTTCACGAAAAAACTGTGGAGTTACTGAAAAAACGAAACGAAAAACAACCCTTGGAATACCCCAATGCGGGAAGCACCTTCAAACGGCCCGAGGGCTATTTTGCCGGAAAACTGATTGAAGACACAGGTCTCAGAGGATTTTTGATAGGTGGCGCTCAGGTATCCGAGAAGCATTGCGGATTTGTGATTAACAAAGGTAACGCCACCGCAGAAGATGTGAAAAACTTAATTGAACAAGTCAGAGAGCGTGTGTTAAACAAATTCGGCGTAACGCTGGAAGCGGAAGTTCGTTACCTGAAACGAAACTGTCCCGACGCAATCCTATAAAAACGCTCAACAAGGAGAATTGATATGTCCTTCACAGGAGAAATCAAACGGGAGCTTAGCGGCGCAATGCCCAAACGGCCCTGTTGTGAAATGGCATCCCTTGCCACGCTATATGCAATGCTCAGCGAAGAAAAGCGGAGCGAAATTCACTTAAAAACAGAAAATATTACCATTGCAAGACGAATTATCATTTTGTCCCGAAAACTGCTGGGCTTGGATTTGCAGCCGGACATCCGTTCTGCTGCCTCCAAAAGCAGAAAACAGATTCACCTGGTGGTATCGGGCAAAGAAAATATTGAAATTCTAAAAAAAGAGCTTCATATGATTTCCGAAAAGGCAAACATTTTTTCCTCACGGATTGACCCTTCCTTTTCGGTGTCGGACTGTTGCAAACGAACGGTTTTACAGACCGCATTTTTGGCATCAGGTTTTGTAAACAGCCCCAAAAAATCGTATCATCTGGAAATTGTTACCCATAAAAAACGGGTATTTACCGATATTTTAAACATTTTTGAAGAGGTTGGCATCGAAGCAAAATCTATCACCCGCCAGAATAAGTACGTGATTTACTTAAAAAATAACGAACTGATTTGTGACTTTTTGGGAATGATTGGTGTCAAACGGGGACTGTTCCTCTATCATGAAATCAAGATGGAAAAGGAACTAAAAAACGAAATCAACCGTCAGATGAACTGCGAAAGTGCCAACGAAAACAAAACCATCAATACTGCACTTTTGCAGACCCAGGCCATTCAGAAAATTATGAAAAGTGCCGTGGCGGATACCTTATCTGAGCCATTAAAGGAAACCATGAAGCTAAGGCTTTCCTATCCCACCATGTCATTATCGGAGTTATGCCAGGTATCCGAAACCAAAATTACCAAATCAGGATTAAATCATAGACTCAACAAACTCCTTCAGATTGCAGAGAATTTGTAGAAGAACCAAAAAGAAAAGGGGAAACCGTTATGGATTTTTGCCATTTACACGTCCATACCGAATACAGTCTCCTGGACGGCTTATGTCGGATTCGGGAGCTGGTTTCCTATGCGAAAAATTTGGGACAAACCGCCCTGGCCATCACCGACCACGGCGCACTCTACGGTGCGTTGGAATTTTATAAGGAGTGCAAGGCGCAAGGGGTAAAACCTATTATTGGTTGTGAGTTTTATGTGGCACCCTCTGATATGGAGGACAAATCTGTCCCGGGTTATTACCATTTGGTTCTGTTGGCAAAAAATGAAACCGGACTTCGCAATTTGTACCAGCTTTCCACCAAAAGTTACCAAAAAGGCTTTTATTATAAACCCAGAATTGATAAAAATCTTCTGGCAAAGCATACCGAAGGACTGATTTGTCTGTCAGGATGTATTGCGGGAGAGCTTTCTCAGAAAATTTTAGCGGAAGATGTAAAAGGTGCCAAAGAAACCGCTCTTTCTTACCAAAAAATGTTTGCTCCGGGAGACTATTATATTGAAATTCATCATCACAATCTTCCCGAAGAAAAAATTGTGATGCCTAAGCTGTTAGCATTATCCAAAGAGCTTTCGATTCCTGCCGTTTGCGCCAATGACGTGCATTATATCCAGCAGGAAGACCACGACATTCAGGATGTGTTAATGTGCATTCAGATGCAGCGTCAGGTTTCAGAGGAAGACAGAATCCGCTTTGAAACCCGTGAATTTTACTTAAAATCCTATGAAGAAATGGCAGCAATCTTCCCTAAGGAATTATTGCAAAACACTTTAGAAATTGCAGAAAAATGTAACCTGGAAATTCCATTCGGGGAATTTCGTTTTCCAAAGTATCCTGCTCCCAAAAAATCAGAAACCTATTTACGGGAGCTTTGCTATCACGGACTTGCTGCCAAGTATGAAACCGTGACGGACGCATTAAAAGAACGGCTGGAATATGAGCTTTCCACCATTATTTCCATGGGCTTTTGCGACTATTTCTTAATCGTTTGGGATTTTGTTGCCTATGCCAAAGGAAAAGGCATTCCTGTGGGGCCCGGCAGAGGCTCTGCCGCAGGAAGTTTGGTTGCCTATTGCTTAAATATCACCACCGTGGACCCCATTCGTTATGGCTTGGTGTTTGAACGGTTTTTAAATAAAGAACGGGTGAGTATGCCCGATATTGATATTGATTTTTGTAACGAACGCCGTGGGGAAGTGATTGATTATGTTATTTCCAAATACGGCGCTGACCGTGTGGCGCAGATTGTTGCCTTTGGTACCATGAAGGCGAGGGCTGCGGTCAAAGATGTGGCACGTGCCACAGGGATTCCCTACTATTTGGCAGATGAAATCACCAAGGAGCTTTCCCGTTGCCGAGTGCCGAACATCACCTTGGATGAGGCGATGAACCGTAAGGATAACCGCTTAAGAGAGCTTTACGAGGAAAACCCCGACATTAAAAAATTAATTGACACCTCCCGTAAGCTGGAAGGACATATCCGCCATACCACCGTTCATGCGGCAGGGGTACTGATTACAGGAGAACCTGCGGTGAATTTGGTGCCGTTGTGCAATGTGACGGATGCCACCGCCACCCAATACGAAATGGCGCACTTGGAGTCCTTGGGACTTTTAAAAATGGACTTTTTAGGTCTTCGCAATCTAACGGTAATTGAAGATACCGTAAACGCCATTTACCGTCAGACGGGAAAACAGATTCTTCTGACCCGACTGGAGTATAACGATCCCAAGGTTTATGATTTGCTCTCAAACGGGGATACCGATGGGGTATTTCAGTTGGAATCCTCAGGGATGAAAAACTTCCTGCGGGATTTTCGTCCCCGCACCTTTGAGGATGTGATTGCGGCAATTTCTCTGTACCGTCCCGGACCTGCTAAAAAAATTCCCGAGTTTATTCGGAACAAAGAGAACCCAAATCTCGTCAAATATTCATGCAAGGAGCTGGAACCGATTTTATCGGTGACATACGGCTGCATTGTGTATCAGGAGCAGGTGATGGAAATTTTCCGTCAGCTTGCAGGATATTCTTTAGGGCAGGCAGATATTATCCGCCGTGCCATTTCCAAAAAGAAGGCAGATGTTTTGCTCCGTGAAAAGGAAAAATTTGTGGCAGGATGCCAAAAAAATGGCATTGCTCCTGCCGTTTCCGAAGGAATTTTTCGGGAGATTGAAGATTTTGCATCCTACGCCTTCAATAAGTCTCATGCCGCCTGCTATTCCGTGTTGGCGTATCAGACTGCGTACTTAAAATGTTATTATCCTGCCCATTTTTATGCGGCACTTTTAACTTCTTATATGGCATTCACCGAAAAGGTTGCCTACTATATCCAGTCCGCAAGAGAGCGGGGGATTCGGGTATTGGCGCCCGACATCAATTCCGGAAATGTAACCTTCACCGTGAAAAACGGTGACATTGTGTTCGGGTTAACTGCCATTAAAGGGATCGGCAAACAACTGGCGGAAGCCATTGCTACCGTGAGAGAAACCCAGGGCGACTATCAGGGATTAGAAGACTTTGTGAAGCGTATGCAGGGCAAACAGCTCAACAAAAAAGCTATGGAAGCGCTCATCTTAGCGGGTTGCTTTGATGAATTTGGCAAACGGAGTGATTTGCTTTTAGCCTACGAGCCTTTGATGGATGAGCAGGCACATGTTCAGATGACTCATGTGAGCGGACAGTTGGATTTATTCGGAACCACCCTTCGGGAACCCTCTCCCGAACCTATCCAGAAGCAGTCTAAGAAAAAGGAAGCCTATCAACCCACCCCGGACGATTTAAAAATGGAAAAACAGGTATTGGGGCTTTATATTTCAGGGCATCCTTTAGAGCAATTCCAAAAGAAAATCCGTTCCATGGGCGGAGACCCCATTGTTGCCACCAAGGAAACCATGCTGGAAGAAGGCATTTCGGAAAAGCATATCACCGTTATCGGTGTGATTTCTAATTTGGATATTCGCCGAACCAAACAGGGAACCCGTATGGCATTTTTCAATTTGGAGGATATGTCGGGGATTGTCAGCTGTATTGCTTTTCCCGATTTATACGGCAAAAATACGGATGCCATTTTAGAGGACAACATTGTGGTTGCTGACGGAAAACTTACGTTAGAGGGTGAGGATTCCTTTAAATTTATTCTGACGGCACTGCGACGCTTCTCCACGGATTTAACCTATTTAAAGCTTTATCTGCGGTTGCCGGAAGAAGCATCACCCAAAATGGCAGAAGTAAAAAAACTGCTTACCTTCTTTTCGGGCGAAACTCCCGTGTATGTATATTTTGAAAAGGAAAAACGCCTCACCGTTGCTCCCAAAAACCTTTGGGTCAGTGAGAATGAAATTTTATTGGAAAAGCTTTCCAACCTTTTGGGAACAGAAAATGTGAAACTGGTTTCTGACTAAAAAGGTTGACAAATTCAAAAAAGAAAACTATAATAGAATCAAAGGAACAATCAGCATTTTAAAATGCTTCCAACAGAAAGGATTTTACTTATGAAAAACTGGAAAATCTTAGCACTTTTTCTGGCAGTTTTAATGTGCCTGACCGCTTGCGGTGCACCCCAGACTCCCTCTAAAACGCCCGACGCTCCCGACGAACCGATTATCGAAATTGTGGCATCTCCGGAACCGGATTCCGGAATCCCGCCGGCAATTACCGAAAAAGAACCCACCAAAGAAGGCGAAACCTATCAGGCAACCGGTATGTATATCGGTATGGCAGACAATAATCTGCTGGTGATTATCGAAGCAAATCCGGAAGACGGTAAACCCGAAAAATCCTATCAGATTTCTCCCGAAATTGACCTGGAAGCAATGGGCATCACCGACGGTAGCATGGTAGATTTAACCTACACCGTGGATATAAACGGCGTAAAACGTGTGCAGAGTATTTCTGTAGCATACTAAAACCTAAAAATCCTCCCATTTTAAGGGAGGATTTTTATTTGCCCAAATGGAATAGTTTGGCAAAAGGCAGGCAATCCTATTGGTATCTGAACAAAAAAGGAAGTGCCTTTTTGAAATTTTTTAGAAAAAGAGAAGCAAAAGAAGTGAAGGAATCCGAGACTGAGCAGGTGCAACTGGTTTTGCCGGAGCATTTAAACCCCTCGGGACGGCTGTTTGGCGGGAGGCTCCTTTCCTGGATCGACATTGTGGCAGCCATCACCGCACGGCGTCATGCAGAGGCCAATGTCACCACCGTTGCTATAGACAGACTGCAGTTTCGTGAGGGTGCCTTTTCGGGAGACACTTTAGTTTTGCGGGGACGTATCACCTGGGTGGGAAACAGCTCCATGGAGGTTCGGGTGGACACCTTTCGGGAGCTTTCAGACGGGACAAGACGGCTTATTAACGTTGCCTATCTCGTAATGGTTGCCATAGATGGCAGCCAAAAGCCTGTCCCTGTACCAAAGATTTGTCCCAAAGAACCTGCTGAAAAAATGGAGTGGGAAGCCGCCAAAAAACGGATGGAACTTCGACAGCAACGGCGGATTTTGGGTTACTAAGGGAAAAATTCTTCCAAAAATGGTTGAAAGCGGAAAAAATATTGAAAAATGACTTGCAATTTTCAAAGACCTTTGCTATAATATACTTGTTATATTGTAATATAATCAGAACTATAAACGGAATTTATTTCCGACCGAGAGGAGAATTTACTATGGTAGGAGCTGGCGATTTCAGAAACGGCGTTACCTTTGAAGAAGACGGAAACATTTATCAGGTTGTTGAATTTCAGCATGTAAAACCCGGGAAAGGTGCGGCGTTCGTTAGAACCAAAATCAAAAATATTATCACCGGTTCTGTAGTGGAAAAAACCTACAGACCCACCGATAAATTCCCGAAAGCTCATATCGAAAGAAAAGATATGCAGTATTCTTACAATGACGGTGACCTGTACTACTTTATGGACCAGGAAACCTTCGACATGATTCCCATCAACGCAAGTCAGGTGGGTGACGCATTAAAATTCGTAAAAGAAAACGAATGCGTGAAAATTTTATCTCACAACGGTAATGTGTTCGGTATTGAACCCCCGAACTTTGTAGAATTAGAAGTTACCGAAACCGAACCCGGCTTAGCTGGTAACACCGCTCAGGGTGCAACCAAACCTGCAACCTTAGAAACCGGTGCAACCATCAACGTGCCTCTGTTTATCAACATTGGTGACGTTTTAAGAATTGACACCAGAGACGGAAGCTATATGGAAAGAGCGTAGTCTCTTTTCTTGCTTTCCGATTTGAAAGGAGAATTTCCATGGAAAATATCGGCGAAAAAATCGCTTACTTAAAAGGCTTGGCAGAAGGCTTAAAAGTGGATGAATCCACCAATGAAGGCAAAATCATCAAAGGAATTTTAGATGTTTTAGCGGAAATGAATGAATACATTGAAGAACTGGATGACGATCTGGCAATGGTTCAGGAAGAAATGGACAATATGTCTGATGATTTAGCAGATGTGGAAGACATCGTGTTTGAAGATGACGAAGACGATTGTGACTGCGACTGTGATTGTGACGATGAAGACGTTTACGAAATCACCTGCCCCAACTGCGGCGAAGAAGTTTATGTTGACGGTGAAACCTTAGAAACCGAAGACATTTTCTGTCCTTCCTGCCGTCAGCAGATTGAACTAGATCTGCCCGAAGGTTGTGACTGCGGTTGCGATTGTGACTGTGATTGCGAAGACTAATTCTTTTTAGTAAGAAAAAGGTATGCAAAATGCATACCTTTTTCTTATGTTCAGATATGTTCATTTTTTTCTTTGGCATCAAAGAAAAAACGAACCAAAAAAAGAAACTGCCGCCAAGTATTTTCGCAATCTGGAATATTCGTCTTTCTGCTGCTGTATTCGATTGCGTAAATAACGGCGGAATTTTTGTGCCGTCGTTCGATTACGTTTTTTAGCTTGATATAGCCTGGTGCAGAGCTATTTGATAACCTATCCGAAATCGTTTTCCCTCTCTTCCAAATAAAAAATGCGCCAACGGTCGTTGACGCACAAAAAACGCAAACTTCCATTGTCGCTAAACAAACAGAATAGAGAGGAATTACCCTGATACTCTAACCGCTTGGAATCTGCGTTTTTTAGCAAGGTTCATACGATTAGAGTGCACAAAAATAAGGAATCATATCCTACTGTGAATGAGGTTGATTTCTCTCATAATATAATATTCTGTTTGTTTAGCAACTTTATTATAGCATGTTTTTTGAAAATACAAGTAGTTTTGTTCAAAAAAATATTGTCAAACAAAAATCTTTGTGCTATAATTTGGGTAAATGGAATCATTCAAAAACATTCCGTCTTAACATGTTTAAAATATCCCCAATTTGGGAAATATGATAATACACACGAGGTGAACCCTATGTCAGCTATCAAAGAAATTACCAAAGACATCAGATACATCGGCGTAAACGACCATATTGTGGATTTGTTTGAAGGTCAGTACGATGTGCCAAACGGCATGTCCTACAATTCCTACGCCATTTTAGACGATAAAATTGCCATTATGGACACCGTGGATCAGAACTTTACCCACGAATGGCTGGACAACATTCAGAATACTTTGGGCGGCCGCAACCCTGATTACTTAATCGTGCAGCATATGGAGCCTGACCATTCTGCCAACATTGCCAATTTTGTGAAAGCATATCCCGATGCAAAAATCGTGTCCTCCCAAAAAGCCTTTGCCATGATGAAGCAGTTCTTCGGTACTGATTTTACCGACAAGCAAATCGTGGTGGGAGAAGGGGATACCTTATCTTTGGGTAATCACACCTTAACCTTCGTTACTGCTCCCATGGTGCATTGGCCGGAAGTTATTGTGACTTATGATTCCACCGATAAGGTGCTGTTCTCTGCAGACGGCTTCGGCAAATTCGGTGCGTTGGATGTGGAGGAAGACTGGGCTTGTGAAGCGCGCCGTTACTACATCGGCATCGTTGGAAAATACGGTGCACAGGTACAGAATTTATTAAAAAAAGCGGCAGGCTTGGAAATTGAAACAATCTGCCCGCTTCACGGTCCCATTCTGACCGAAAATTTAGGGTACTATCTCAATTTATATAACACCTGGTCTGCCTATCAGCCCGAAGAAGAAGGAATTATGATTGCCTACACTTCCGTATACGGCAACACCAAAAAAGCAGTGTTGAAATTGGCAGACCAGTTAAAAGCAAAAGGCTGCCCCAAGGTTGTGATAAACGATTTAGCAAGATGCGATATGGCAGAAGCTGTGGAAGATGCTTTCCGTTACAGCAAGCTGGTGCTGGCAACCACCACCTACAATGCGGAAATCTTCCCCTTTATGAGAGAGTTTATCAATCACTTGAACGAGCGGAACTTCCAGAACAGAACCGTTGCCTTCATCCAGAACGGAAGCTGGGCACCGCTTGCCACCAAAGTGATGAAAGAACTGTTTTCTAAATCCAAAAACTTAACCTTCTGCGAAAATGAAGTGACCATTTTGTCAGCATTAAGTGACGAAAGTACCGAACAGCTGACCAAATTATCCGACGAGCTTTGTGGAGATTACTTGGCTCAGCAGGGCGAAACTGTGGACAAAAACAATCTGTCTGCTCTCTTTAACATCGGCTACGGCTTGTATGTGGTTACCTGTCATGACGGCAAAAAAGATAACGGTCTTATTGTGAATACCGTGACTCAGGTCACAAACACCCCCAATCGGATTGCAGTTACCATCAATAAAGAAAACTATTCCCACCATGTGATCAAACAAACCGGCAAAATGAATATCAACTGCTTAACAACTGACGCTCCTTTTTCCGTGTTTGAAAAATTCGGTTTCCAGAGTGGCAGAACGGTAGACAAATTTGCCGATTGCGAACCTTTACGTTCCGATAACGGCTTGATTTTCTTGCCTCGCCACATCAATTCCTTTATGTCACTAAAAGTGGAAGACTATGTGGACTTGGAAACTCACGGTATGTTTATTTGCTCTGTTTCGGAAGCAAGAGTGATTAACCAGGCAGAATCTATGACCTATTCCTACTATCACCAGAATGTGAAACCCAAACCGCAGACTGACGGTAAAAAAGGTTATGTCTGCAAAATCTGTGGCTATATTTACGAAGGGGAACCCTTGCCGGAAGACATCATTTGCCCCTTGTGTAAACACGGCGCAGCTGACTTTGAAAAAATTATATAATTTATAATAAAGGAGATTATAACCATGGAAAAATATGTATGTGACGCTTGTGGCTGGGTATATGACGAAGCGGAAGGCGCTCCCGATTTAGGTATTGCACCCGGCACCAAATGGGAAGATGTTCCCGAAGATTTCGCCTGCCCCTTATGCGGTGTTGGCAAAGATATGTTTTCAAAAGAATAATAAAACGATAAAAACGGAGGAATCAAAAAATGTCCAAATATCAAGGTACTCAAACAGAAAAAAATTTAATGGCAGCATTTTCCGGAGAATCCGAAGCAAGAAATAAATACACCTATTTTGCTTCCAAAGCAAAAAAAGACGGCTACGAACAGATTGCGTCCTTATTCTTAAAAACTGCCGATAACGAAAAAGAACACGCAAAACTCTGGTTCAAAGAATTAGAAGGCATCGGTGACACTGCAAGTAACTTAATCGCTGCTGCAAACGGCGAAAACTATGAATGGACCGAAATGTATAAGGGCTTTGCAGAAACTGCTGAAAAAGAAGGCTTCACCGAACTGGCTGCAAAATTCCGCATGGTTGCTGCCATCGAAAAATCTCACGAAGAACGCTACCGTGCACTCTTAAAAAATGTGGAAACCCAAGAAGTATTCAAAAAAGCTGAAACCAAAGTTTGGGAATGCCGTAACTGCGGTCACTTAGTAACCGGCGACAAGGCTCCCGAAGTTTGCCCCACTTGTAATCATCCCCAGGCATATTTCGAGATTCATGCAGAAAACTATTAAAAACTTGATAAAAGGCGCATAATGAATGAATCTCACCGCTCGGCGTACAGCACGTATGCCTTCGGGGAATCCCCTTTGGGGTTCAGTTTCTTTGTTATGCATCCATTTTTCTGCACCTTTGGTAGAAGAAAACCAAAATCAAAAAATTAAAAAGAGATTCCCGCAAAAAAATGCGGGAATCCTCTTATTGTAACACATAAGCAGGTGATTTACTATGACTTTGGTACTTATCACAGCATTAGGAATCGGCGGTGCCACTTTAATTGGTGCACTAATCGGCTTCCTCTTTAAAAAACAGACTCATCAATTTTCCGATATCGTGCTGTCTTTTGCGGCAGGGGTAATGTTTGCCGCGGCAGTAGTCGGACTGATTATGCCGTCTTTGGAATATGGCGGTGAACACGGTCTTCTGATTACTGTGGCAGGAATTTTTGTGGGAGCTGTGTTTTTAAATATCTTAGATAAAATGGTGCCACATCTTCATAAACTGGCAGGAGCAGATATTGAACCTCATCAAGAGACAAGCCTTAGCAAGGTGCTTTTATTTGTGATGGCGATTGCCATACATAACCTGCCGGAAGGACTTGCGGCAGGAGTTGGTTTCGGCACGGATAACACGGAGCAGGCATTAGTCATTGCAGGCGGCATTGCCCTGCAGAACATTCCCGAAGGGATGGTCATTATCGGTCCTATGCTGGCAGCGGGGGTATCCCGTGGCAGAACCTTTTTGATTGCGCTGGTAACAGGGTTGATTGAAGTGGTGGGGACATTGCTCGGATACTTCTCCGTTTCCATTTCTTCTGCTGTGTTACCCTTTATGCTTGCTTTTGCAGGCGGGGTAATGCTCTATGTGATCAGTGATGAAATGATTCCCGAAACCCATGCTCATGGGAACGAACGGGGGGCAACCTTCTCCTTTTTAATCGGCTTCTGTGTGATGTTGATAACAGACACCTTGCTTGGATAACGAAGAAACCTGTAAAAAAGCTCTCTGAATGCTTCCAGAGAGCTTTTTTAATATTTTGCGAGAAACTAACCGAGTCACCAAAAAATGAGTTTTTTGCCCGTTTTTTGAGCAATTAAAAAATTGCAAAAAAGGCATGAGAATTATCCCATGCCTTTTTTAATATTATATTGCTTTTGACAGAGCCAAAATGGGAGGAAAAATGATGCACAAAGCGAAGGAACCGCACTCCCGCAGGGAGCGTAAGCCCAAAGGCGTACCGAGTGGTGAAGTTTGTACAGCGTTTGAACAGTCTGCTATGCCAAAAATGGAAAGAAAAGGACATAGAATCCGTAAACGAAACAGAAGGCGTACATTGGTACGCCGAGAGTGCAAGTTTGCGGATAGCAAAAGGCATTCAAATCAAAATTTGTGTCAACAAATTTTCACCTTGAAAAACGAAAGGCATGAGAATTATCCCATGCCTTTTGCGTTCTATGTTCTTTTATTCCATTTTTTAGAAAGCGAGAACTTCGATGCCCATGATGTTACCAAATTCAACAATCTGGTCATATAAATCTTCGCCGTAGCCTAAGCAGCCGTATTCGTTGTTCCAGCTTTCTACCAGAGCACCGATATCACCGTCCACTTTTACAAAAGCATGGGGCCAGAAGGGAATACCGCATTCGTGACGGCGAGCTTCCAGTTCTTCTTTTTTTGGCTGGAACACTTCGCAACGAGCTACGCAGATTCTGAATTTGCCGTCCACTCTGCTGATACGAGCCAGAACACCTTTACCGCTCTTACATACTAAGTCGATGGATAAGCCGCCAGCTTCCCCTTCGGTGGGAATACCGTGACCTGCTAAGCTTACGCCGTCTTCATTTGCTAAGCAGGGAGGAACAGCACCGTCACCAATGATTTTGATTTCGTTGGTAGCTTTGTTCACGTGCTGCAAGTCACCGTAGTAGATGGGGTCTTTGGAAAGTCCCATAATCATAATGGAGGTTAAGCAGGTGTTAAAGTCAGATAAGGTAGCGGTGGGAACACCGTCGTTTAGCATCATACTCTGTGCAAAACAGGTTGCAGCATAGTAGTCGCCCATACCGGGGAAGGACTGAATGGTGTAGTAATCAAAACCTTCTTTTTCTTTTAAGGTTTTTAACGCTAAGTACAGACGGATGGAACGGATGTTGCCGTCGTTACGGTCTACTTTGCAGGTGAAGTTGTTGTCAATCCAGTCACAAACTTTATCTACTTCTGCCTGGGGAATTGCTTTTGCAGTTTCTACCAGTTCCATAGTGTCACGGGTATCAATGTCAATACCGAAGGTTTTCATCCACTGAGAAGGATCTGCCACACCGCAGGTCTGACCCATACCACGACCGCCAAATGCTCTTAAGGTGGTCAGTTCCATGCTCTTTTTCAGTTTAGAAGCTTTACAGTAGTTAGCAACTCTTTTTACATTGGTAATATCGGACACACCGCCGTATACAAATTTATGTTTGATGCCAACTTCGTTTAAAGCTGCGCTTAATACCAAGCCGCCAACGGGACGCCAGCCCTGAGAACCGTCATGAGTCCAGATTACAATACCTTTGCCGGTTTTTGCAAATTCACGAACTGCACCGATCATGTGTGCTGCCCATACCCAGGTACCGGAGAATAATACTAAGGTGTCGATAGAATCGTCTTTTGCTAATGGTAAAAGCACATTTTTTGCTTCTTCCTTGGTAGCAATGATTAATTTTTCTTCCACTAATTCCACGCCTTCCGCTTTCAGCGCTTTTTTGGAATTTTCGATGACATTTTCATCAATGAATAAGTTGCCGTCCGGGTCTAATAAACCGTCTTTATGAACACCGTAAACGACAAATGCGGTTTTGGATTTTAACATAATGGTTTTCTCCTTTTTGGTTTTCTTTTTTGGTATATTAACCTAATTTTTTTACAATTTCATCGTTGCCTGAAATCACTTGGATTTGCACACGGAATTTTTTGGTTTCTCCCGGCGCTAAGAAGGGGAGCAGACCGTTTTTTCTCAGATAATCACGGGATTCGCAAGGCACATTTGCAGGCTCTAATGCCAGTACATAGTCTTTTACATCCTCTAACACCCATTGGGTTAAGTAGGGCAATTCTTTGGAATCAAAGGTGATGGCAACGGCAATGCCACCGTCTAAGGCGGGATTATGAATCCACACGGTTTCGGTGCCACTGGAGAAGGTGTGCATATAATTTTTTTCGGCATTTTCTCCGTTTGGTGCTTTGATGCTGTCTTTTTCGTCCATTCGCTCGTTGGTATATTCATCATAACCCACGCATTTTTTAGAGGGAACATGCACAATGGCATCTTCCGATAACAACGGATAGCCGAAGTTAATGTGATAGAGCAGATTGAAAGGACACTCTTTGCCACCTTCGTTGGTGATTTCATCTTCAATTACCACAGAGGATTCTCCAAATTTGGAAGAAATGCTTCGTTTGATGGCAATTTTATGACCAAAGGGAGTGGAATCGGAAAGTTCTCCCGTAATTTTTAAAATTCCCTTTTTGTAGTCCGATAAGTCACACACTTTTTTGGCAGGAAGGGATGTCCATCTGCCGTGCTGACCTAATATTTCACCGTCATCCTCGCAGGGAGGGCCTAAATGAGTGGGTCCGCAGGTGGTGAGTAACCCTGCAGAAAAGGTCCGAAGCCACTGGATATCGGACGCATCAAAATGAGCAGGATTTGCTTCCATATTTTCGGTTAAAAACACCAGATTGGTGCCCTTGTAGGATGCTAAGGAAATGTCTAACCCACGGTCACACACCACGGTGTAGGAAAACCCGCTTCCTGTGTTAACGTCAATACAACGGGTGCCGTTTGCAATGCCGTCGGTAAGACGGTAGTGGCGGGTACCTCCCAGCTGACAGGTATTCCCCATATATTTTTTCAGTTCTTCTCTGTGATCGCTCATAGCGGGTTCCTCCGATAAGGTCTTTTGGATCATTCGATATTCTTCTGTGATTACAATTTTTGGATTCTATTTTCATTGTATCAAATATCCTGCATGAAAAAAAGATATATTTGTGCAAACTATGTGTCATTTGTTCAGAAAGTTACATTTTGTATATATTTTTTATTTTAAATTGACATTTTTGCCTGAATATGCTACAATCAACCTGTTAAATTATGTTTCATGGGGAGAAACATTATGAAGAAAAAAAAGATAGTGCTGTCTTCAATGCAAGTTATTTTACTTGGTTTTTTTGGCTTGATTTTATTGGGGAGCTTGTTGCTCCAGTTACCCATCAGCTTCCAAAAAGGACAATCTGTAGCTTATATGGATGCATTATTCACGGCTACCACCTCGGTTTGTGTAACCGGATTGGTTACGGTGCCCGTTGCAGAAACCTTCAGCATTTTCGGGCAGGCTGTGATTCTTCTGCTCATACAGGTTGGCGGGCTTGGGGTGATTACCGTGGCGGCGGCACTGATGATTTCTTTTCAGAAAAAATTGGGAATAAATGACCGCATTTTAATCAGTGATTCCTTTAATTTAAGCTCTATGAACGGTATTGTCAGCTTTGTAAAAAGGGTAATTGCATTTACATTTGCCATCGAGGGGCTTGGTGCCCTTTTGTATATGACGGTGTTTATCCCCGAATACGGTGTTACCGGAATCTGGTATGCGGTGTTTCATTCCGTTTCGGCATTTTGCAATGCAGGGATTGATTTGATTGGAAACCAAAGCTTTTATCCCTATGTGTTAAATCCCACCGTGAATTTCACCACCATGTTTTTGATTATTTCTGGTGGGTTAGGCTTTGTGGTCTGGTTTGATATACTTGAAAATCTCCGGCGTAAGAAAAGAAGCGGTATCCGATTTCTTACCCTGCACAGCAAAATCGTGCTGTGTGTCACGGCAGTTTTAGTGATTGGCGGCGGGCTTATTTTCTTTCTGCTGGAACAGAACAATCCCTTAACCATCGGGAATTATTCTTTCGGGGAGAAAGCGATGATTTCTGCATTCCAGTCGGTTACCACCAGAACAGCCGGCTTTGCCACTGTTCCTCAAGAAAATTTGACGGGAGGCTCCGCATTTTTCAGCATGCTTTTAATGTTGATAGGCGGTTCTCCTGCAGGCACGGCAGGCGGGATCAAAACGGTTACGCTGTTTGTATTGATGATGACCACGTTAGCGGTGATTCGCTCCAAACGGTCAGTAGATGTCTTCCATCGGCAAATTGGGTTGGAAGCGGTAAAAAAAGCTGTTGCGGTTTTCTTGTTCTCTCTGCTCATCGTGATTTTATCCACCTTTTTGCTTCTGATTATGCAGGGCGGAGACCTTTTGGATATCTTGTACGAAACCGTCAGTGCCACCGCAACCGTTGGTTTAACCCGTAATTTCACAGGTAGCTTGAACCTGTTTGGAAAGCTTGTAATTATTTTTACGATGTATTTCGGAAGAGTGGGTCCAATTTCTCTGGCATTTGCTTTCAGTACTGATAAAAGCCGTGAAAATACTGTGGTGAATCCGCAGGAAGAGATCATTGTAGGATAAAGGAGAAAGAATATGAAACTTCAAAAAAGCTATGCTGTGTTTGGACTGGGAAGATATGGGAAAGCTGTGGTAAAAGAGCTTTTGGATCATGGCGCCTCCGTTTTGGCTGTGGATCGAAACCAAAAAACCGTGGACTCCCTAGCGGATGAAATTCCGTTGGTCAAATGTGCCGACGTGACGGATTCCAATGTGGTCAAACAGCTAGGTATTTCAGAATTTGACGTGGTGGTTATCGCCATGGCGGAAAGTCTGGAAGCAAGCATTATGGCAACACTTCTTTGCAAGGAACAAAAGGTAAAGACTGTTATCGTAAAATGTGCGAATGAAGCGCATCGCGAAATTCTAATGAAATTGGGAGCAGATGAAGCGGTGGTGCCGGAATATGAATCAGGTGTGCGGTTGGCGAAAAATCTGGTTTCTTCCGGCTTTGTGGATATTGCGGATATTTCGGAGGATATTTCTGTGTTGGAGCTTCCGATTAAAGCGGAATGGGTTGGAAAAACACTTTTGGAATTAGAGCTTCGTAGAAAATACAATATGAATGTGGTTGCACTAAAAACGGAGGACGTTATTGATATTTCGTTCCGTCCCGACACCATTTTGCAGACAGGCACCCAAATGATTGTGATTGCTGATAAAAATATGTTGGCTCGAATGAAATAGAGGATGTTATGTTACAGATCAATCAGGTAAATTTATACAAAATATTCCGTGATTTTTACACGCTCACAAATATGCGTGTTGTGCTGTTTGGCACAGAGGGACAACCGCTGATGGAGTATCCCTCCTCACGGCATAATTTCTGTGACCTGCTGTGCAAAAATCCTCATTGGGCAAGTAAATGCGAGGAATGCGACAAAAAGTATGTAGAACGCTGCTCCCGTGAGCAGAAAACATTGAAGTATTTCTGCCATTTGGGGCTTTGGGAATGCATTGTTCCCATTTATGATGATAACGGTATTATTGGCTATGTGATGTTTGGTCAGGTGCTTCCCCAGGGAGAAGCTACCACCACCAAGGAGCAATTCTGGGCACAGTTTTCAGAAGAAGATTTTCCCGGTATCACGGATGCTATCCGAAAGATTCCTGCCAAGTCCAAAGCAGAGTTGGACGCCTGCATTACGGTGCTCCAGGCGTTGGCGACATATATGCTGTCTAACCAGTGGGTAACTCCTCAAAAATCAGAATTTATCCGTCATATGGATAAATTTATTGAAAAAAATTTGGAAAAAAATATCGGTGTGGATGACATCTGTGCCGAATTTCATATCCGAAGAACCCGTCTTTACAGCGTGGCAAAGGACTATCTTGGTTGCCCCATTGCCGAGTATATCAGAAAGCAAAAAATTCAGCATGCCTGTCGCTTGCTTTTAGAAACTGACGATTCGGTCAACCAGATTGCCTATCGGGTCGGCTTTTATGACTACGGTCATTTCTCCAGAATTTTCAGGCAATTAAAGGGTATTACCGCCACTGCATACCGAAAAAAACACCGTCACAGATAACATCCTAAAAAATACAAAAAACCGTTTGACAAACTGCCAAACGGTTTTCTTTTTTATAAGCTTTTTACTGCTTTATATAAGTTTTCATATTTTTTGTAGTGTGTCTGGTAAGCTTCAGATACCGCCGGATTGGGATGGAAAATCTTACGAACTTTAACCAGTTTTTCCACCGCTTCTTCCACAGAAGTCCATACGCCCATCGCCACACCTGTTAATGCCACAGTACCTGCAGAACCAACTTCCTTGCAGTCTAATGCAGTGATGTCGGTATTTAAAATGTCTGCCTTAATCTGCAGCCATAAGTCAGAGGTGGCACCGCCGCCGGTAGCACGGATTTCCTGAATCTGACCGGTCATTTCCTTCATGGTGTTGAAGTTTAAGAGCATTTCGTAGGAAGTGCCTTCCATTAAGGCTTTGTATAAGTCATATTTGGAAGTTTCTAAGGTAATGCCCACAAATGCTGCTTTGGAATCGTTATCCATATAGGGAGTTGCAGCTCCGGAGAAGTGGGGAAGCACTAAAATGCCGGTCGGTCCTTCGGGAGCCATATTGTCAAGCTGGGCATACACATTTTTGCCTGCTGCTTCCGCTTCTTTGTTTTCCAATTCCGCAAAATTATCACGGAACCATTTTAAGGTTGCACCGCCGGTATAAGACAGCGCATAGCAAGCGTACTGGTCGCCTAAGTAAGGCACGATGGAGTAACCGCATTTGTAGATACCCGGATTGGTGGGTTTTTCGTTTAATACCACGGGAATACATTCCACGGTGCCGGTGCCGTCCATAGCAGAATCGGTGGAGAAAATACCTGCACCAATCATACCGCCAACCTGGTCATGACCGCCGTTGACGATGGTAATATCATATGTAATGCCTAACAGGTTTTTGATTGCATCGGTAACGGTTCCTGCAACGGTTCCGGTGGGAACAGCTTTGGACATTAACGCCAGATCCACGCCTAATTTCTGGAAACCTTCTTCATAGTAGCAACGGTTTTCAATGTCAAACATACCGGTACGTGCTGCCAGAGAATAGTCAATCTGTGCATTTCCCGTTAAGGTATACACAATGAAGTCTTCCCCTAATAAAATGTGCTTACATTTTTGGTAAAGCTCGGGATTATGGTATTTCTGCCATAAAATTTTGGGGAAGCTGTAAAGGGAATGGGGTTCTACACCAGTGATTTCTGCTAAGTGTTCTTTGCCCATCATGTCGCACATCAGCTTGCATTCTTCCTCGCCTCTGGGATCCGTATACAGCATGGAAGGTGCTAAAATATTGTCGTCTTCATCCAGCATGGCAAAGGTTTCACCAAAGCTGGTAACGCCCAATGCGTCAATCTGATATTCGGCTACTGCCTGCTTTAACAGAGATAATACCCCTGCTTTTACATCGTTAAAATCAATTTCGTGTTGACCGTTTTTGCGGATGATGTCATATTCTTTATAGTAAGTGGTCAATAACTCCGCCTGATCATTGTACAACGCGATTTTACAACCGGTTGTGCCTACGTCTAAGCCGCCTAAGATCATGGGAAACATCCTCCTTTTTTTAGTTAGCTTTATTATAGCAAATAAGCAGGAAACATTCAAGTCTTTTTTAGAAAAATTGTGTCGGAAAGTGAAATAAGGTTCAAATCCTATTAGTTAATTGAAAATAAAAAAAGATGAGCAGCATCTTGCGACACTGCTCACTTTTTTCTGGTGCGAGTGTTCATAACGTGTCAAAATAAAAATAACAATAAAACGGCGTCAAATCGCATAATTCTATAAACAAATTACCATCAAAGTGACATTTTGTAGGTATATTTACCCCTGTATAGTTAATATTATATACAAAAATTAATTGGTGGGACTTGAAATAATGGAATATATATGCTATAATAATGATCACAAGAAAGGAAAGGAGAATTATACAAAGAGCAATTCTTTGTTTAGAACATTTGGTATGTGTACATTTATAAAAATGGAATATTTAGTTGCAAATGCATTAGTTGAGTTGTA
>JAZQKB010000004.1:0-41570 GCA_045541975.1 Clostridia bacterium
GCTCCCTTATATAACTACGCCAAAATCACAGTAAACGGGGAATATTGGGGTGTATATCTTGCCTTAGAAGGTGTGGAAGACAGCTTTTTAAGACGAAACTACGGGTTGCAGGACGGCGAGCTTTATAAACCGGAACATATGAACCATAATCCCGGCGACAGAAGTCAAGGAGGATCCGGACGGGGCGGTGGCTCTAATTTAAACTATGAGGACGACTCGTTGGATAGCTATTCTGCCATCTGGGACGGTGAAGTGACCGATACCAAAACAAGCGATCACAAGCGTGTGGTAGAAGCATTAAAAGCCATTTCCGAAGGGGAAAATGTTGAAACATATATGGATGTGGATAATCTGCTCCGATATATGGCGGTGCATAACTTTTCGGTGAATGAAGACAGCTTAAGCGGAGCCATGGCGCATAACTATTATCTGCACGAAGCCAATGGAATGCTGAATATTATCCCTTGGGATTACAATCTTGCATTTGGCGGGATGGGTGGTAAAAATGCCACATCCATGATTAACGATCCGATAGATGATCCCTATCAGATTACCCAATTTTTTGATGTGTTTTTACAAAACGAAGCATATAAAACCCGTTACCATGAGTATTACAACCGATTAGTAACAGAATATTTTGAGGGTGGAGTTTTTGAAGAAACCTATCAGAGAATCCGTTCTCAGATCGATGCTTTGGTAGAGGAAGATCCCAATCAGATGTATTCTTATGAGCAATACCAAGCGGGAGCAGATACCTTGCATCAGATCATCACTTTCCGCTTTGAAAGCGTGAAAAAACAATTATCAGGAGAAATTCCAACTACCTCCTCAGAGCAATATTCAAACAAAGAATCGTTGGTAGACGGCTCAGATATTCTGCTTTCCGATATGGGAAGTTTTATGGGTGGCGGTTTCGGACGGTAACAAAAAGCCGAGAGCAATTTGCTCTCGGCTTTTTATGTGATTATTTTATTAGCCTTCAATCACGATTTCAAAAGCTGCGCTCTGGGGAGGAATACTCATGGTGGTTGCTTCGCTGTGAGTACCGGAAACTTTCATACCTGCTTCTAAATCGTTGATTTTATAGATTCTTCTGTTCATAATGTGATGAATGTTGGTTTCGTCGGACACGTTTAACTGCAGTTCACCGTTTTCGGTTTCAATGAGAACGAAGTCTTCGCCAACTTCTTTCACAGTACCTGCAAATGCAACAGTTGCAATTTCAACGGGGAATGCTTCCTCGTATAATTCCACACTCATTACGTTTTTCGCAGTTGCCTGTGCGGGTAAGCTCATGGTTGCAGCGTTGTCCAGGTATTCTACCATAAATTCAGTACCGTTTTTGATGTCCGCCTGAGCGATGCCCTGGAAAATGGTTTCTTCTGCAAAAGTGATGATCACTTCGCCTAAGATTTCATCCATTACCAGTACGGAGCCTTCGTTGATATCTTCTAAAGCAGTTACTACTCTGTAGGTGTTTTCTTCCTGCTTGGGATCTGTGATTTTGATTTCGCCGTTTCTGTCTACTTCACAGCCAACACCCTGCAGAATGTTTTCAACAAAGCTAACAGGAACGTAGGTTCTGTCATCCACCAGCTGGGGAGCGATGCCTAAGCTCATGGGAGCCATTTTGGAGAAGGTGTATTCATCTTTGGTGGGATACATGGTGATAAAGTGAGCACCTTTTACTAAAGAAATCATAGTGGTTTTGGCATCGTAGCCAACTTCGTAGCCTAAAGCTTCACAGATGGCACGTAAGGGAAGCATCACGTTTTCACCGTCAACATAGGTATCTGCATTCAGAACCACACCGTTTACTAACATTTTGTAAACAGGTCTGGTCATGCCGGGGTTGAACACGGGGGTTGCTTCTTCTTCAGTGGGAGCAGCAATGGTCATAATTTCGCCTTGAACATTGTCTGCACCGTTGTGTACGTATTCAGCGAATACGGAACCGGTTGCTAAGGTGGTTACCAGTAAGAGAGTTGCGAGTAAGGTTTGAATGAGTTTTTTCATGGGGTTTTCCTCCATATATTTGATAATTTTTATGCTGGGTATGTACCGCTTTTTGCGGTTTTCGCTTTCTAAGACGGAGGATGTTGCAAAAAGTTCCCGAATTTTTTAAAAAATTTTTAGAAAGCAACTTTTTTTACAAAAAGGATTGCAAAATCCCACATCCTATATTATAATGTATGCTTGTGACAAGGAGAAACCCATATGAAACAGGCAAATAAAATTCAGTTATCCGATCATTTTAACTATCGAAGATTATTAAAATTTACCTTCCCTTCCGTTGCGATGATGATTTTCACGTCACTCTACGGCGTAGTGGACGGTATTTTTGTGTCTAATTTTGCGGGTAAGACTCCGTTTGCCGCAATCAATTTAATCTGGCCGGTAGTGATGATGTTGGGGGCGCTTGGTTTTATGTTTGGTACCGGCGGAAGTGCATTGGTTGCCAAAATTTTAGGAGAGCAAGACAAAAAGTATGCCAACCGAGTGTTTTCTGCCATTGTGTATACTTCGGCGTTGCTTGGCATTGTGCTGAGTGTTCTGGGACTTTTATTAATCCGCCCCATTACCACCTGGCTGGGAGCGGAAGGGAAGTTAGCGGAAGATACGGTATTATACGGCAGTGTTTTGTTTTCAGCAGTAGTTACCTTTATTTTGCAAAATGAATTTCAGTCTCTTTTGGTAGTGGCAGAAAAGCCGAAGATGGGCCTTTGGGTAACAGTCGCCGCAGGACTTACCAATATTGTGTTCGATTATCTTCTGATTGCCGTGTTTGGTTGGGGACTGTTGGGGGCTGCCTTGGCAACCGCATTTTCTCAAATTGTTGGCTGTCTGATTCCTCTTTTCTATTTTATCTGGAATAAAAAAGGGATTCTCCGGTTGGGAAAACCCGGTTGGTATCCTAAAGAACTGTTAAAATCCTGCTCCAACGGTGCATCTGAAATGCTCTCCAACATTTCTTTGTCGATTGTCAACATCCTGTATAATTTTCAGTTCTTATCCCTGGCTGGGGAGGACGGACTGTCTGCGTACGGTGTGATTATGTATGTGAACTTTGTGTTTGTGTCCGCCTTTTTAGGATATTCTATGGGGGTGGCACCTGTCATCAGCTATCATTACGGTGCAAAAAACACAGATGAACTGAAAAACCTGTTCAAAAAAAGCATAGCGGTGCTTGCAATTTGTTCGTTTTCGATGTTTGTATCTGCAGAGCTTCTTAGTGTTCCGCTTTGTAAACTGTTTGTGGGATTTGATGAAAACCTTTTCCAGATGACCTGCCGTGGCTTTATGATTTATTCTTTCTCGTTTTTAATGTCAGGAGTTAATATTTTTGCTTCCGCTTTCTTCACGGCACTAAACAACGGAGTGGTTTCTGCGATACTGTCTTTTTTCAGAACCCTTATTTTTCCCGTGCTTTGTGTTTGGCTAATGCCAATGATTTTCGGACTGGACGGAATTTTCGGTGCGGTAAACGGTGCAGAGCTTCTGGCGCTTGTGCTAAGTGTTTGTTTTTTTTCGAGCTGTCGGAAACGTTATCAATATTAAACGCTATTTTAAAACAACCAAAAAAACAAATTCTATGACTTTTTTTATAAATACAAAAAAGCTCTGATAAGCTATACTATAAAAAAGAAACATGAAAAATCCGGGAGGTACTTATTATGAATCAGACAACTTTAGTGGTAATGGCAGCAGGTATGGGCAGCCGTTACGGCGGTTTAAAACAGATTGATCCTATCGGTCCCAATGGGGAAATTATTATTGACTATTCCGTGTATGATGCCATCAAAGCAGGTTTTTCTAAGGTGGTATTCATTATTAAAAAAGAAAATGAACAGATTTTCAGAGAAGTAATCGGCAACAAGCTGGAAAAAATGATTGATGTTGATTATGCATTCCAGGATGTGAACGATATTCCCGGCGGCAATATTTACGGCAGAGAAAAACCCTGGGGAACCGGTCATGCGGTATTGGCTGCAAAACCCTTTGTGAAAACTCCCTTTGCGGTTATCAACTCCGATGATTTTTACGGAAAAACCACCTATGAAGGATTGCATAACTTCTTAAAAAATGCAACCGATAACGAACGTTACCAGTATGCAATGATGGGCTTTATTTTAGAAAACACCTTAACCGACAACGGCTCTGTTGCCCGCGGTATTTGCGAAGTATCTGAAGACGGTATGTTAAAAGCAATTACCGAACGTACCAAAATTCAGAAATTTGATCATGTGACCAAATTTGAAGAAGACGGCATCTGGACTCCCATCAAAGAAGGAAGCTTCGTTTCTATGAACACCTGGGGCTTCACCTTAAGCATTTTTGATGAATTGGAAGCAAGACTTCCCAAATTCTTAGAAGACAGCAAAGACAACATTTTAAAAGCAGAATATTTCCTGCCTTCTGTGGTGGATGCGCTGATTCAGGAAGGAAAAGCAGACGTTAAAGTGCTGCCTTGCAATGAAAAATGGTATGGCGTTACCTATAAAGAAGATAAAGCACCGGTGATGGAATCCATCCGCAACATGGTGGACGGCGGCGTTTATCCTTTCAATCTTTGGAAATAATTTTAAAAAGAGGAATCCCTTTGGATTCCTCTTTTTATGGGGAATTTGACTTGTTTTTGTGAAACATTCCAGCACTGTTTTCAGATGGAAAAGTCGGTTTTTTTGAGTTTTTCCTTGACAAATTGTTACAAATGTGTTACAATAACTATGGTCGTATGTTTGCGTACGGATATCAGACTTGTTTTTGAGCAATTCAGTTTCTTACATAGAAGCGATTTGTTTGTGGGATTTTCCGAGGATTTGGGAAATCTGTTTTTCTGTCAGGTAGGTTTGTTGTCCGTGCAGTATAAGAAAGGAGGGAATGCTGGATTGCGTAAATGTTTCGTAACATTCGTAGGGATCCTTGTACTGTTACTGATTTGTTCGATTTCTGTATTTGCAGAATCCCGTTTTGTTACTGCAAGCGTATTAAACATCAGAAGCGCCCCCACTACCGAAAGTGAAGTAATCGGTAAGGTAGTTCTGGGAGATGAGCTTTGGCTCTTAGAAGTAACCGATGCCAATTGGGCGAAAATTGCTATCGGCGAGCGGGAAGGATATGTTGCAAGAGAATATCTTACCGTTACCCGTGAAGCTGTTCGTTTAGGTTCCCGTAGCGGAAAAAGACCGGTTAGCGAACCTACTGTTGTTGATTATGCAAAGCAGTTTATCGGTGTCCCCTATGTTTATGGCGGAAGCAGCCCGAGCGGTTTCGATTGCTCCGGATTTGTAAAGTATGTGTATAGCCATTTTGGCGTAGAATTAACAAGAACCAGTTATAGCCAGGTTCACGAAGGTACTTATGTACCGAGATCTGAACTGCAACCCGGTGACTTGGTATTCTTTGGCAGTGCAGGTAATGTTCATCATGTTGGTATTTATGTTTCCAACGGTAATTTCATTCATGCACCTAAGCCGGGTAAAACAGTCACCATCGAAACTCTTCAGAGCGGTTATTATAATGACAGATATTACACCGCAAGAAGAGTGAGATAACAAACGACCGTAATACAACCTGTATATGAAAAAATACTGTGGGAGTAATCCGACAGTATTTTTTCTTTCAGCAACGAAAAAAAGGGGGTGGCGGTATGAAAGGACCAAACTATTTGTTTCCTAAGGAAGAACTGTTACTGGCAGAGGATGTTCTAAAGAGGCTTCTTGCGTGGTATCAGAGCAGTCATCGGGACTTGCCATGGCGTAAAACCCGTGACCCGTATTGTATCTGGATTTCTGAAATTATGCTCCAACAGACTCGTGTGGAAGCGGTGAAGGAATATTACTGTCGCTTTTTGGCGGTGTTTCCCACCGTATCAGTGTTGGCAGAAGCAGAGGAAGAGCAGATATTAAAACTTTGGGAAGGTTTGGGGTATTACAGCCGTGCCAGAAATTTAAAAAAAGCTGCCTGCCAGATTATGGAACAACAGGGTGGAATTTTCCCGTCTGATTGGGATTCTGTCAGAAAGCTGCCGGGAATCGGTGACTACACCGCAGGAGCTATTTTATCCATTGCCTTCGGGCAACCCGTTCCTGCCGTGGACGGGAATGTGCTTCGGGTATTAAGCCGTATTTTTCATGATGAATCTGATATTATGGATCCGAAAACCAAGGCTCGTTATACAGAGCTTTTGCGGCAGGTATATCCTGATAAATACTGTTCCGAAGTGACTCAAAGTCTGATGGAATTGGGCGCCATGGTTTGTGTGCCAAACGGAGAACCCAAATGTGAGGATTGTCCTGTTTTTGAGATTTGCCGTGCAAGGGTAATGGGGGATGCAGATGCACTCCCCGTCAAATCTAAAAAAGCAGACCGTAAAACCCAAAAAAAGACAGTTATTGTTTTGCAGTGCGGTGAAGAAGTTGCCATCTCTAAGCGTAGCGAAAAAGGACTGCTACACGGGATGTGGGAACCGATGAATATGGATGGGCATCTTTTGGAAAAAGACTTGAAAAAACAATTTTTTTCTTCTCAAAAAATTGAAAAAATTGGGACCCATCGCCACATTTTTACCCATATTGAATGGGATATGGTGGGGTATCGGGTGATTCTTTCTCAAAAAGAGGGGAATTTTCAGTGGGTAACCCGTGAGGAATTAAAAACAACTTACGCAATTCCAAAAGCATTTCAACCCTTTATGAAATAATCGTAAAAAGTGAGTTTTTGGAAGCAAAAAACTCACTTTTTTTAGTTGTATAACTTTTTAGAAAATGCCATATAATCAAATGAGGATTTTTTAAAAGGGAAGTGCTGTATTGAAAAAGCGATTCAAAAGCTGGTGGTTCCAAGTGTTGTTGGTTGGAGCTTTTCTCATCTTGTTTCATAAAATTTTAAACGACGGTAACGCCATTTCATTATTTTTTGGACAGATTTTCAAATTGCTTCGACCTTTTCTGATTGGTGGACTGATTGCCGCCTTTTTTTATAAGCCTTGTTCTTTTATCGAAAAACGGTTTTCCAATCACCCGAAGCGGTTTTTCAGAAAACATGCTTTGGGACTGGGAATTGGTGCAGTGTACGGAATTGTAGCTGCGGGGATATGGTTGGCTTTGCAGGTCATCTGGCCTGCCGTGTTTTATAATCTGGAAACGCTTGTACGAAATCTTCCCGATTATTATGCACAGGCGTTACAATTTATTGAAGAACACGGAGTGCTTTCATCTTTGAATCTACCGCAAAAAATAGCACCTGTATTAGAGCAGTTATTTTCCAAAGAATCGGTTGGCCGCTATGTTTCCTATCTTTCGGATATGGCAGATTCTCTGTTTGCGGTGCTTACAGGTGTTGTGATTTCAGTTTATATCCTATTGGAGCGAAAAACGTTGCTATGTGTGGGGAAACGGTTGGTATCTGTGTTGGTCAAGCGGTCAGAAAGATACACGGTGTTTACCCATCTGAAACGGCTTGGAAATCTATTTTATTCCTATTTCACAGGATTGGGATTGGATGCTCTTTTGGTCAGCGTTTTATCGGTGATTTTGTTTTCGTTGTTTGGTGTTCCGTATGCCTTATTATTTGGCGTGTTTTCAGGCCTTTGCAATTTGATTCCGTTTTTTGGGCCGATTGTGGCGGCAGGCGTTATTTTTCTATTAAGCTTTTTGTCGTTGGGACTTGGAAAAGCTCTTTGGATTTTAGCACTGCAAATTCTATTGGGGCAAATTGATGCCAATGTGATTCAGCCGAAAATTATCGGGCATTCTGTTGGAATCAGTCCGTTCTGGGTAATATTTTCGGTTCTGGTATTCGGGGAACTTTGGGGCGTTGTCGGGATGATTGTGGGAGTTCCGTTAATAGCAGTTGCAAGGGTTTGGTTCTTTGAACTGGAGGAAGCAAGATACCATTAAAAAACACAGGATGAAGCTATCCTGTGTTTTTAATTGTATTATTTATTGGGAAAATACTGGAACAAATTACATTTAATCATACCGTTATAAAGCTTTCGCTTTTTATCGGAGAATTTGCCGTAATAATCCTCAAATTTTTCTTCGGGTGTTAAGATAAATGCTGACCAGCCGGGCAGTTTTTTACGGAATACTTGCCCCATTTGTTTATAAAGAAGACGGCAGGTTTCTTCATCTAACAACCGTTCTCCGTAAGGCGGATTGCAGACAATGGTGCCTTCCACATAGGGAGGATTGAAGTTTGCCACATCTTTTTGGGAAATTTCCATCAAATCAAATGTGTCCGACAGTTTGGCATTGTGGGTAGTTAAAGCTACTGCCTCGGGATCAATGTCTGACGCTAAAATTTTCAGCTTAGAATCGGTTCTTATGAGACCTTTTGCTTCTTCCTTGGCATCTTTCCAGATTTTTTGGGGAATCTGAGCAAATTTCATTGCTGCAAATTCACGGTTCAAGCCGGGAGCAATGTTTTTTGCAATCAGACCTGCTTCAATCGGAATGGTCCCTGAGCCGCAGAAGGGGTCGGCAAACACGCCGTCATAACGAAAACGGCTGAGGGTAACAATAGCTGCTGCAATGGTTTCTTTTAAGGGTGCCTGATTGGAATTTTTGCGGTAGCCACGTTTATGTAAGGGTTGACCGGATGTGTCTATCATCAGGGTTAACACGTCTTTCATCAGAGAAAACTCCACTTGATACAATACCCCAGATTCGGGGAAATAGCTCTGTTGATACGCTCCCTCCAGCGATTTTACAATGGCTTTTTTGATGACCGACTGGCAACCCGGTACGCTGAACAGCTTGGATTTTAGAGAATAGCCTTTTACGGGAAAGGCATCCTGTTTGCCAATCCAGTTTTTCCAGGGAAGGCTTTTGGTAAAATCAAACAGCTCATCAAAGGTGGTCACTTTTCGTTCTCCCATTTTGATGAGGATTCTTTCTCCGCAACGCACCCATAGATTACACCGTGCAATCGCTGAAAAGTCTCCTAAAAAGGTGACTCTTCCGTCGGTGACTTCGGTGACCTCGTAGCCTAATTTTTTCACTTCTTTGGAAACCAATGCTTCCATTCCAAAGAGGGTTGTGATAATCAGTTCCATGTTAGTTTGCCAGGGTAAATCCTGCATCCTCCACAGCTTCTTTAATAGCATCCATAGATACTTCTTTGGTAAGGTTTAAGGTTGCAGATTTTTCTTCTAAATTTACAGTTGCAGTTACGCCGTCTAACTCATTTAAAGCGTTTTCAACCCGTTTTTGGCAATGAGCACAGCTCATACCGTTAATATAAATCACTTGTTCCATTGCAATTACTCCTTTGCTAATTCATAAAGTTTTTAGATTCTTTTGAAATATTATAACATATTCTTTTTGAAAAATCAATCGGACACAGAAAAACTGTGCCCGATTTTTTTTATGATACAAAATATTTCGTTTTCAAATAAGATACAATTTTTTCTCCCAATTCAGATATGGCTGTGTGACTTTCACCCTCTAACATCACACGGTACAGAGGTTCAGTCCCGGAGGGGCGAAGAAGGATTCTGCCACGGTCTCCTAATTGCTTCTTTACGGTTTCCAGTAGTTCCAAAAGAGCTGTGTCCGTTGGGATTTTTTCTTTGGCATCTTCCGTGATTCTCACATTATACAACACTTGGGGGAGTTTGGTCATGAGTGTGGCAAGGTTGGAGAATGCTACTTTCTTTTCCGAAAGAATTTCTGCCATTTTCAGTGCTGTCAAAATGCCATCTCCCGTAACAGCGTGATTGGGGAAAATAATATGGCCCGACTGTTCACCGCCCAGAGAATATCCGCCACTGTTCAGTTCTTCCCACACATAGCGGTCTCCCACCTTAGTGGATACCACCGAAATGCCGTGTTCTTTGGCAAAAAGAGTCAGTCCTAAATTGCTCATTACCGTTGCCACAAGTGTGTTTTTTGCTAAGGTATTCTGTTGCTTTTGGTGATGGGCAAAAATGGCGAGTGCCTGGTCACCGTCCACCTCGATACCTGCTTCGTCACAAAAGAGAGCACGGTCACCGTCACCGTCAAAGGCAATGCCGATGTGGGCACCGACCTCTTTGGTAAAGCGACAGATGTTTTCCAGGTAGGTTGAACCGCAGTGTTTATTAATGTTCGTTCCGTTCGGTTGATTGGCTGTGACAAAAACTTCGGCTCCTAAGCGGACAAACACCTCTTCTGCAATTTGTGAGGTTGCTCCGTTGGCACAGTCTAGGGCAACTTTCATTGTGTTAAAGTTTTTAGAAACAGTACCCATAAGCCATGTGATATAGTCCTCTTTTGCATTGGGAGAAGAAAGGACTTTGCCAATATGTTCTCCGGTTGCAAGGGGGATTTTGGCACTGTTTTTTACCAAGGATTCGATTTCGTCTTCGGTTTCATCGGGAAATTTAATGCCGTTTTTATCAAATAACTTGATGCCGTTATATTCCACAGGATTGTGAGATGCAGATACCATGATTCCGGCATTGCATTGATAGATACTTGTGAGAAGGCTCACTGCAGGAGTGGGCAATACTCCTAACGGAATTACGTTGGCACCTGCCGACGTCAGCCCGCTGATCAGAGCTGATTCCAGCATATCTCCCGAAATGCGGGGGTCTTTGCCGATGGCAATAGTGGGACTTTGGTGCTTTTTTTGTAGGTAAAAGGCAACTGCTTGTCCCACAGCGTATGCTAGAGGGCAGGTCACCTCAATATTGGCAATTCCTCTGATGCCGTCTGTGCCGAAGAGACTTCCCGACATGTGTTCATTACTCCTTTATCACTAAAATTTCATATAACACATCATCGTAGCAGAAGGCTACTATAGTATCACCGGTTTCATATTTGCTGTCGGTAATTTCTGAGAAATCGGAAAGTTCAATTTTTCCGTTTGGCTTCCACTCATAAACGTGAACGGGATCGTTGACATCGTATAGCTTTTCTGCAATTCCAACCAAGGAGGTGAGTTCAATGCTTTTTTGTTTATAAATTTCTTTCACCGTTCCCACAACAATGTGTCGCTTGGTAGTATTGCCTATACTGAGGACTTCTATTCTGTTTAACAAGCGAGGAATATCGTTTGCATTAAATCCAATGCTGACCTGAAAGATTTCATCAAAGAAATCTCGATAATAAGAAATCACATCGCCCGGTTCAATGGTGGTATCGTCAGCAAAAACACTTTTGCTGATTCCCACATCTTCCGGCAGAAAAATAGTGGTTAGCTTGCCATCCTGATAACCTTCCAGCTTGGTAAGTAGTTCGCCGTGTTCATTTACCACTGTGAACACACGGGACACCACAAAGAAGAAATTCTTGGATTTTAGATCTGATTCTTCGGAATCTTTCGGTGCTTCATAGTTCATAGCACGTTCTAAAACGGCAGCAATTTCTGCTCGGGTGATTTCTTTGTCGGGACCGAAGGAACCGTCGGGATAACCGGTCACCAAATTGTTGCGGGCCAGAATTTTAACAGCATCCGTATACTCGTCATTCACCTGGTCGAAATCACGGAAGGGGATGGATCTGTCCACAGGAGAATCGGTTAGTTCTAATGCGATATATAGCGCATATGCCACTTCCTGACGGGTAATGTTCTGATTGGGGAAAAACTTTTCCGCTGTGATAAAATATCCGCCACTATACGAAACATAGGAAGAAAACCAGTCTGTTTTTGCTACATCCTGATAGGAAACGGTTTCTCTGTTTCCAAAAATCAGGGTAACAAGCTTGGCAAATTCTGCACGGGTGATATTGTTCTGAGGACGGAAGGTGCCGTCCGGATAACCGTTGATGTGACCGTTTTCCGCCAACTTTTCAATGGCAGGTTCTGCCCAGGAGTAGTCTTTGGTAACATCGGGAAATGCAAAGGCATTTCCCGTTAACATCGTGAAAATAAGTATGCTAAGAATGAATAATTTCCATAATTTCATAAGAGCTGTTCCTTTCCAAATTGTTTTGCTGATATAGACGAACAATCTAAAAAAAGCTTCAAAATATTTCCTTTTCTCCATTATAACTGAAAGGGGGAGTTTTTGTCAATAATAAAACAACCAATGATAAATAATTAATAACAGAGGAGTAACACAATGTGGCTGATGATTGGAAAAACGGCACTCATTTATGTGGTGGTGAATATTGCCATGCGATGTATGGGGAAACGGCAGGTGGGAGAGCTTTCCACCTCGGAAGTAATCGTGGCGTTTTTAATTTCGGAGGTGGCGTCGGCTCCGATTGGCAATCCCGATGTATCTTTGTGGCATAATATCGGAGCTATTTTTGTGCTGGTGGCAATGGAATTTATTTACTCCTATCTGAGCATAAAGTGGCCTTTTTTTATGACGATGACTCAGGGCAGACCCACCGTGATTATTGAAAACGGTACCATACAGGAAAAGGCACTCTTAAGAAACCGTTTGACGATTACGGAATTAAACGAAGAATTACGCTTAAAAAACATCAATATTTCGGATGTGTATCTTGCCATTATCGAAAATAACGGGCAACTGAGTATTATCCCAACAAACGGAGCATCTGGAGTTACCCGCAGTGACCTTGGGATTACAACCAAAGAATCGCCTCAGGATTTTGCGGTAATTATTGACGGAAAAATTCTGGATGGTAACTTAAAACGGGCAGGAAAAACCAAAAAGTGGTTGGAGGGCTATCTTCGTTCTCAAAAAGTGAAATCGGAAAAAGAAGTGCTGGTACTGTATGCCGATCAGAACGGTGCTACCTTTTTTCAGAAAAAATTGCCCAAAAAAAGAGATAAAAAAAGTTGAATGTTGTATAAAACTTGAATTGACAAGAGACGCGAGATATGATATAATCATGTTGACTGCAAGATGAGACGGATTGAAAACTGGTTTTTCATCCGTTTATCTGTTATTTAGCACATTTTGGCAAATGAGAAAAGAGGGTGTTAAAATGGAATTTAAAAGCGGAATCTGGCAAGCAGAAATCAATGTCAGAGATTTTATTTTGAATAACTATACGGAATATACAGGGGACGAAAGCTTTTTGGCAGGTCCCACTGAACGTACCCGCGAGCTGTGGAATCAGCTTTCTAAGAAAATGGAAGTGGAACGGGAACGAGGCGGTGTTTACGATATTGATGAGCACACAATTTCCACCGTATCTTCCCACAAACCGGGATATATTGACAAGGACCTGGAGCAGATTGTGGGTGTGCAAACGGACGAGCCTCTAAAAAGAGCGATTATGCCTTTTGGCGGTATCCGTTTGGTGCATAATTCCCTGGAAGCTTACGGCAAAAAAATGGATCCCGAGGTTGCCAATATTTTTAAATATCGCAAAACCCATAATGACGGCGTGTTTGATGCGTATACCGACGAAATGAAAAAAGCACGTCACACCGGGATTATCACCGGTCTTCCCGATGCATACGGCAGAGGAAGGATTATCGGTGACTACCGCCGTGTGGCACTGTATGGGGTGGATTTCTTAATTGAGCAGAAAGAAATTGCCAAAAAGAAAATCAATCCTGTGATTATGGACAGTCCTCATATCCGTCTTCGGGAAGAAATTTCTGAGCAGATCCGTTCTTTAAAAGAATTAAAAGTGATGGCCCAAAGCTACGGGTTTGATATTTCCCGTCCTGCAACCAACGTAAAAGAAGCAATTCAGTGGTTGTATTTCGGATATTTAGGTGCCGTGAAGGAGCAAAACGGTGCGGCAATGTCTTTGGGCAGAGTGTCCACTTTCTTAGATTGCTATGCAGAAAAAGATTTAAGGGAAGGCACCTTTACTGAAGAAGAAATCCAGGAATTTGTGGATCATTTCATTATGAAGCTTCGTATTGTGCGTTTCCTTCGTACCCCTGCGTATGATGAGTTGTTCTCCGGCGACCCCACCTGGATTACCGAGGCAATCGGCGGGATGGCAGAAAGCGGCAAGAGTCTGGTCAGCAAAATGTCTTATCGGTTCCTGCACACCTTAACCAATTTAGGACCTGCTCCCGAACCTAATATGACGGTTCTTTGGAGCGAAAACTTACCCGAACCCTTCAAACAGTACTGTGCGAAAGTTTCTATCGAAACGTCTTCCATTCAGTATGAAAATGACGATTTAATGAGAGAGTGCTTTGGCGATGACTACGGAATTGCCTGCTGTGTATCTGCCATGAAAATCGGCAAACAGATGCAGTTCTTCGGTGCCAGAGCAAACTTAGCAAAAGCATTGCTTTATGCCATCAATAACGGGATGGACGAAAAGTATGCTGAGCAGGTTGGTCCCAAAGTGGGTGCCCTTACCGGTGAATATTTAAACTATGAGGAAGTATTAGAGAAATTTGATAAAATTTCTGACTGGTTGGCAGAGCTTTATATCAACACCCTAAATATCATTCATTATATGCACGATAAATACTGCTACGAAAAGCTGGAAATGGCACTGCACGATGAAAAAATTGTGAGAACCTCCGCTTGCGGTATGGCAGGGTTATCGGTTGTTGCAGACAGCTTGTCTGCAATTCGCTATGCCAAGGTCAAACCCATTCGTGACGAAAACGGCATTGCGGTGGAGTTTGAAATTGAAGGGGATTATCCCAAATACGGAAATAACGATCCCAAAGCAGATGAAATCGCTGTGGCAGTGGTGGAAAACTTTATGAAAAAACTGGCAGGGCACACTACCTACCGTGATTCTAAGCCTACCATGTCTATTCTAACCATTACCTCCAACGTGGTGTATGGCAAGAAAACAGGCTCCACTCCGGACGGCAGAAAAGCGGGAGAACCCTTTGCACCCGGTGCAAATCCCATGCATGGCAGAGATTCCAAAGGTTGTATTGCTTCTATGAAATCCGTGGCAAAACTGCCTTACGAATATTCGGAGGACGGTATTTCTTACACCTTCTCCATTATTCCTTCTGCATTGGGCAAAACCCAGGAAGAAAAGATTGACAATTTAGTATCCTTAATGGACGGATATTTTGGCGACACCGGTCATCACATTAACGTGAATGTTATTAATAAGGATGTTCTTTTAGATGCAATGGATCATCCTGAAAAATATCCTCAGCTGACCATCCGTGTTTCCGGCTATGCCGTAAACTTCATTAAGTTGACCCGAGAACAGCAACTGGACGTTATCAACAGAACATTCCATACCCGTTTCTAAAATAAGCTTCTAAAATAGATGGAAAGGTAACAAGCTATGGAAGGATTTATTCATTCGGTAGAAACCTTTGGTGCTGTGGACGGCCCGGGAATTCGTTATGTGGTGTTTATGCAAGGATGTCCGCTACGATGTCTGTTTTGTCACAATCCTGATTCCTGGAACATGCAAGAAGGTACCAAAAAAACGGAGACCGAACTCATTTCTGACATCTTAGAGTACAAGAATTTTATCAAACGGGGAGGAGTCACCTTTTCAGGTGGCGAACCTTTGATGCAGCCTATGTTTTTAAGAACCATGCTTCGTTTGTGCAGAAAACACGGATTGCATACTGCCATTGATACTGCAGGTTCTGTGCCTACCGAGTTGTCGGGTCCTGCCATCTGTGAGGCAGATTTAATCCTTTTGGATATAAAAACTCTGGATGAGGAGCTTTATCCCCAGCTGACAGGTCATACCATCCACAATAACCTTGCTACCCTGCAATATTGTGAGGATATCGGGAAGCCAGTTTGGATTCGTCATGTTCTGGTACCGGGTTACACTCTGGTGAAAGAACGCATGGAAAAACTGGCAGCGTACTTAAAAAACTTTTCCTGTATCAAGCGGATTGATTTGTTACCCTTTCATAAGCTTGGAGAATACAAATGGGAAGAACTTGGAATCCCGTACAAGCTTTATGATACGCCTGTTCCCACCGAGGAAGAAATGACAATGGCAAAAGAAATTTTCGGGTTATCCTAAAACAGTAAAAAAGGAGTGAAAACACTCCTTTTTTTGTATCTTTTTGGGAAAGAACGGGAAGAATCCAACTGAGGTGATGATATGCTGGGACTTTTTATGAGTATCATAGCAGGTGCAGCAATGAGTATCCAGGGGGTATGGAATACCAGACTATCGGAAAAAGTGGGACTGTTTGAATCCAACATGTTTGTGCAGGGAACGGCGTTTTTATTGGGACTTCTTGTGATGGCATTCTTTGGAAAAGGAAATCTGAAAGAATTGGGAAACACTCCGAAATTATACTGGTTAGGTGGCGTTTTGGGGATTGTGATCACCGTTACGGTAATGCTTTCCATCAAGGATTTAAGTCCTACCTATGCCATTTCCGTCATCTTAATTTCTCAACTTCTGGTGGCGGCGTTGATTGATGCTTTTGGATGGTTTGGAAGTGAACAAGTTCCTTTTTTATGGAACAAGTATGTGGGACTTCTTTTGATGATTGGAGGAGTTGTTTTGTTTCAATGGCAAAAGGGAACATAAAATGTCAGCAAAACAGTCGGATTTTTGTTAAAATCCGGCTGTTTTCTTGATTTTACATATTTTTCTGGTACAATGAGTGGGTAACAATTGGTTGTAAAAAGAGGGGAGCAGAAGAAGGAGACTCTTATGAGAACAGACTCTTTTTCCAAAGAAAAACACCTTCCCGTAAGGCGTTTTATTGCGGATGAGTCCAAAGTGGCAACGGGACTTTACGGTCCCCACGCGATTGCGGACGATTTAGACAATATTTTTAATATGTTTGATCCTGATGCCACCTTTTTAAACGGTAACGAACATGGCGGCATTGGTGAAAAAAACTTGCAAAGCGGTGCCGTATCGTACGATAAACTGGCGGCAGATGTGAAAGAAAAATTTCAGGGGATTGCCACCGAGAATCAACTTTCTTCTCTTCGTACAGAGATTCTTGAAAAAACAGACACCAAGGCAGAGAAAGCAACCAGCTTGTCGGGATACGGAATCACCGATGCTTACACAAAAGACGAAACGGATAGCTCCTTTTTGGAAGTTCATACGGCCATATCCCGAAAAATGGAAGAAAAGGTGCTGTATGAGGGTATTGTGGATACCCTTGTCTGGTCATTTCAGCCGACTTATGACGGAACCTTGGATGATGTATTCAATACCGATGATTTTTATTATGTTACGTTAAAGGATGCAAAAGACAATGCTTTACCGGCCGGACAGTTTATGCTAAAAGATTTCTACACGGAGGATGCAACCGTATATTCCACTGTTTTTCACCTTGCTGATCTGGATACTGGCTCCGGTATTTTGGTGGAAAACTATCCTGTGGAATTTACCAGTATCGGAGCAACCGTTACTATGCGTGATGCAGGGGTACAGGAGGTATCTTTTAAGCCGGATCACTGGAACCTGACAGGAAATCAGGGGAATCTGAGATTGGTGTGTGACGGTGAATTTATTCAGAGAACAGCAGGAGCATATTTTATTACAAGTGGATCAACCGATAAGAATGTTTCTCATTTTCATTCTGTAGATTCAACGGCATTCCAGAATACTTCCACAAAGCAAATTGTTCCCTATGCACCGATGGGGACAGCGGGTAATTATAAAGATAACAGTTTTTATGATGAAATTGTTATGGAACGATTATCTTCCACCCGTTATCTTGCAAAAAGAAATGTAACTTTGCGTGCAACCGGTTATTCCGATCAAAAAACGAGAGTAATTTCGCAAAGTATTCTAGGACACGGAACCGCGCAAAGTTTAGATACTTTGCTGACTAAAGTGAATATTCAGGTGGCAGTTGACTATGCCAGAGGTTGTATTCGCAACGGTTCTGTGATTCGTGTAACGGAGGTGAAATAAGATGTTGGTTTTAGAAAACGGAAAATACATTGTGGCAAATGAGTGTTTAACTCCGTCACTTCCCGAAACCGTTACTTCTTATGAAGAAAAAGTGGTATCGCTGATTCGTCAGAGATACTCTCTTGATGAAGAACTGGCAATTCAGAGGCAGAGAGACATTAAACCTGAAGAATTTGGTGAATATTTCACTTATTGCGAGCTTTGTAAAGAACAGGCAAGAAACAATTAGTCAAAAGGCATTGGCACAATGTGTGCCAATGCCTTTTTTTGTTACTGATAGAGCAGAGGTTTAATCTGTTGGGAATCAATATTGCTTGCATCATACCATTTGGAGCCGGTATCCACATCCTCCACATTGGTTTCACCGTTGATAGCACGCACTGCCAGTTCCACCGCACGGTATCCAATGGAAACGGGGTCCTGGGTTACAGAGCCTAAGAACTTTTTGTTGCGGATGGCATCAATCTGCAAAGCGCCGGAGTCAAAGCCTACAGCAATTACTTTGTCGGGCCCGATTCTGCCGCCGGAAATGGCAGCGTCTGCATTGATAATGGCTTTTGCGGCAAATTCGTTAGAGCCGTAAATGGCAATTAAGTCATTTTTGTTTAAGAGTGTCTGCGCAGAGGTTTGTCCTTGAGTGTCGTTGATTTCAGCAGGAATCGCCACATCAATGGTTACCTTTCCGCTGGTGACACCGTTGGCGAATTTGGTGTGTCCGATGACAGCAACTGAGCCTTTTCCGAATCCGTCTGCAGATTCAATCAGGCTTACCATTTTATCTAAAAAGCCTTGAGTTCTCATGCTGATAGACTGCGAGTTTGCCTCCTGAGAAACCACGCCGATGCGGGGGTTACCCTCGGTGAGTTTGCCTTTGATAGCATCATACATTTTTTGTGCTGCCAATTCGCCTGCCTTATAGTTATCGGTAGAAGCATTGGCAAAAATGGTGCCTTCCGGTGCTCCCGGAACACCGGAGTCAAAACCGATGACGGGAATGTTATTGGATTTTGCTTTGTTCACAGCATCTAAGGAAGCCGTGGTATCCAAAGCGGCAATACAGATGGCTGCAGGCTTTTTGTTGATGGCATTATTGATCATTTCCACCTGTGCTGCAATAGCACCTTCTCCTTCAGGACCTACGAAGTTGATTTTTACCCCAAGCTCCTGACCTGCTTTTTCTGCACCTTGTTTTACGGCTTTCCAGAAGTCGTGCTGAAAGCCTTTTGCAATCAGTTCCACTGTGTTTGCAGAAGAGTTTCCTCCGCAACCTGTCAGAATAACAGGGAGTACGAGGATTGCCGTTAATACGGCAAGAAGTTTTTTCAAATTCATGTTCATAACAACCTTTCTTATGATTTTAGGGTAACCCGTTTTTCCCGATTGCTGCGGTAAATGTCCAACAGTACGGCACCAATTACCACAATCCCGGTAATTAACGTTTGATAATGTGGCTGTAAATCCACATAGGGCAACCCGATTTTTAACACACTCATAATGAATACCCCGATGAAGGTACCGATGATAGAGCCAACTCCCCCCGAGAGAGAAGTTCCGCCTACCACAACTCCGGCAATCGCCTGTAGTTCAAAACCTTGTCCTGCCCCGGGGAGAATGGTGGTGTAGGTGGCAGCGTAGGCAATGCCTGCAAGTCCGGCAAACAAACCGGAAATCACATAAACTACCGTTTCCCATTTTTTTACATTAACACCCGACAAACGGGCTGCTTCCTTGTTACTGCCGATGGCAAAGGTGTAACGACCGACAACGGTTTTATTCAGCACAATTACTGCCAGCACCGTAAAAGCAACCAGCACCAAAAAGCCTGTGGGGAAGTTATCTGCGGTACGGAAAATATCCTTGTACCAGCCTTCGGGAGAGGAACGCATGGGAAAGGTGGTGGACTGCACGTTAGATACAATGGAACCAACCCCGGAAGATACCATCATGGTACCTAAGGTGGCAATAAACGGCGGAAGCTTCAGGCGGGACACCATAATGCCGTTTGCCAGACCGAACAAACCGCCAACTGCCACTGTGATGAGCAGACAAATCCACAGAGGGATTCCCATGTTGTTGTGGAGTGTTCCGCCCACAATGGCAGAACACATCATCACCGTGCCGATTGACAGGTCAATTCCACCTGTGATAATCACAAATGTTACGCCGATTGCTAAAAAACCGATGTAGTAGGACGCATCAAAAATACTGACTAGGGTGTCTGTGGTGAAAAAATTGGTGCCAAACACAGAGAAAAAAGTGTATAACACGATGAGAGCACCCAAGGCAATAAATTTCTGCATTCCTTTTGTTTTGATGTTTTCCATAATCTGATTCATAAGGAACTCCTTTCCGATTTTAGGAATGAATTTTTATCGTTCATCCCGTTTGGTTGCCAGCTGCATAATTTTTTCCTGACTGGCATCGCCGATATCCAGTTCTCCTGTAATTTTTCCCTCGCACATCACGATGATTCTGTCACTCATACGAAGGACTTCAGTCAACTCAGAAGATATCATAATAATGGATTTTCCCTGCTTTGCAAGCTCATTCATTAAGGCATATATTTCACTTTTGGCGCCAACATCAATTCCTCGAGTCGGTTCATCAAAAATCAGAATATCGCAGTTTTTAATCAGCCACTTGGCAATAACAACTTTCTGCTGATTGCCACCGGATAAGTTTCGCACCGTCTGACGGATTGAGGGGGTCTTGGTTTTTAACATTTGCACATATTCTTTTGAGGTTATGCAAACAGATCCTTCATTCACAAATCCCAAGGTAGAAAACTTTGATAAATCGGCAAGAACAGAGTTTTCTGCCACATCTAAATTCAGAGCAAGTCCATAGCGTTTGCGGTCTTCGGAAAGGTATCCGATTCCGTTTTTCACCGCATCCATCGGAGACTTGATTTCTAATCGTTTTCCGTTTAAGAATACAACGCCACTGTCCATTTTATCAGCACCGAAAATAGCCCGGGCAAGCTCTGTTCTGCCTGCACCCATCAGTCCGGCAAACCCCAGGATTTCCCCTTTTTTTAAGGAAAAACTCACATCTTTTACGTGGGGAGAAAGCGTGATTCCTTCCGCTTTTAATACCACAGGAGCATCGTCGGCGACAGTGCTTGCTTCTTTAGGATCTTCGTAAATGGTACGTCCCACCATCATGCTGATAATTTCATCTTTGGTGGTATCTTTTGTGCGGACTGTTCCAATGTATTCTCCGTCCCGCATTACGGTAACACGGTCGGTAATGGCTTCAATTTCATCCATACGGTGAGAAATATAAATCATTCCGACTCCCTTATGCCGAAGCTCTGCAATCAGGCGGAAAAGTTCCTTGATTTCGTGTTCGGTCAAAGCTGCTGTCGGTTCGTCAAACACAATAATTTTTGCGTGGAAAGAAATAGCTTTTGCAATTTCCACCATTTGCTGTTTTCCCACGGTCAGATTTTCAATCACTTCTTTGGGATTTAAGGAGATGCCAAGCTTTTTAAATAATGCATCCGATTCTTTTTCCAAAGCTCTGTCATCCAACCAGAATCCCATTTTTTTCTGTTCACGGCCGATGAAGATATTTTCTGCCACTGTGAGATGATTCATCATATTTAATTCTTGATGCACAATGATAACGCCGTTTTCCTGAGCCTCTTTCGGATTTTTAAACTGAATTTCTTTTCCTAAAAAGGTGATTTTTCCACTGTCTTTCTGATGGATGCCTGTGAGAATTTTCATCAGGGTGGATTTTCCTGCACCGTTTTCTCCTACCAGTGCGTGAACTTCTCCGGGGTATAAATCAAGGTTGGCATTTTTTAACGCTTTCACACCAACAAATTCTTTTGCGATATGCTCCATGGTAAGGATCGGGTTTTCTGTTGCCATACTATAACCTGCCTCTTTTTCAAAAATAAACAAACAGACTTCTGATTTCTTCTTTTATGTTTGACCGATTTTTGATTATTATAACTTTTTTTATGAAAAACTTCGTATCAATTTTCTGGACACAAAAACCGGAGGTTAGATAGCTTTGATTCTAAAAAAAGGTTGAATTTTTATAAAAATGTGAAAAATGGGTCAGAAAGTGCATTTTTTTAGAAAAAAAGTGCAAAAAAATCAAAAAAATATTCAAAAAATATTTGAATTATACAAAGTAGTATGTTATAATATATAAATAAGCTGGAAGGCTTTTATCCAAAAAAGAATGAAAAACCAAAATAGAAGACAGAAAGGATTTTATTACCATGGAAGAAAACATCTTAACCAATGATAAACAGGGCACCATTAAAGTAAGCGGTGAGGTGCTGTCTGTCATTTCCGGCATGGCTGTGAATGACATTGAAGGAGTTGCTTCTCTGATTGAAGATCCCGATAGCACCGTGTACTCCAAAAAAATGCTGAGCCGTGGCATCAGTGTTGACCAAAAGGCAGACGGTTTATCCGTTAGTTTGAATATTGTTGTGAAATACGGCTACTCCATTCCCGAAGTTGCAAGAGAAGTGCAGCTGAAGGTAAAAGATGCAATGGAAAATATGCTCGGCTTTGCCGTAAAAACTGTTAACGTTGTAGTAGCAGGTGTGGATTTTACCGAAGCTGATCAATAAAGGATTAAAATCATGAAGAGAAGAGAATTAAGAGAACATGCCTTCAAACTGGTTTTTTCCGGGCATGACGGTGTTCTGCCTGAAGAAGGCATCGAATTTTATCTTTCAGATAACGGCATCAAAGGAAAGGATGCTAAAGAGTTAAGAGCAAAGGTAGAATTGGTATTTTCCAATCTTGCCAAAGTGGACGAAGTGATTGCAGCCAACGTAAAGGGTTACGCTTTTGACAGAATTTCCAAAGTCTCTTTGGCGGTGCTTCGTTTAGGTGTGGCAGAAATGCTCTTTGACGAAACCGTGCCCGACGGGGTAGCAGTTTCGGAAGCTATGGCGATTGCAGAAACCTTTGAAGACGAAAAATCGAAAACCTTTGTCAACGGCGTGTTAGGTGCCGTGTCCAGAGGGAAGGAATAAGGACTTTTATTATGGATGTTCTTACCATCACAGAACTGAATTTATACATTAAGGGCTTAATCGAGCGGGACGGCGTGCTGCAAAATGTTACCGTGAAGGGGGAAATCTCCAACTTCAAACATCATTCTTCAGGGCATTTGTATCTGTCTTTAAAGGATGACGGCGGGGTAATCCGTGCTGTAATGTTCCGTTTTGCTGCTCAAAAACTGCGCTTTCGTCCTGAAAACGGCATGCAGGTAGTTGTGTCCGGCAAAATCTCCGTATATGAGCGGGACGGTCAGTATCAGATTTATATTGACGAAATGATGCCAGACGGAGTGGGTGCCTTGTATGTTGCTTATGAACAATTAAAGGCACAGCTGGAGCAGGAAGGACTGTTCTCTCAGCAGTATAAAAAACCCATTCCCAAATATCCCGAAACCATCGGAATTGTCACTTCTCCCACGGGAGCAGCCATCCGTGATATTTTAAATATTTTAAAACGGCGGTTCCCTTATACCAAAGTGTATCTCTATCCGGCATTGGTGCAAGGAGAAGGCGCCAAAGAATCAATTGTCCGCGGACTTCGTTTCTTTGACGGAAAGGTGGACACCGTTATCACAGGCCGTGGTGGCGGTTCTATTGAGGATTTGTGGGCATTCAACGAAGAGGCGGTTGCCCGTCAGATTTTTGCGATGAAGACTCCTGTTATTTCGGCAGTTGGTCATGAAACTGACTTTACGATTGCCGATTTTGTTGCCGATAAACGGGTACCCACTCCTTCGGCAGCGGCGGAAATTTCTGTTCCTTCGGGCGTAGAATTGCAGAAGTTTTTAAAAATGGTGGATGGCCGTTTGTATACAGCACTTTTTGGACAATTGGAACGTGCTCAAAAAAATCTGCAGGTTCTTTTGGAAAAGGAAGTCTTAAAAAATCCGTTGGCAGTGTATAACATCAAGCGGATGCAGATAGATGCCCTTGTGACACAGTTGGAAAACAGTTATACGAAAAAAATGCACGGAGCAAAGGAACAGTTTGTGAAGCATGTTGCCAAGCTGGATGCCTTAAGCCCGTTAAAAATTTTAAAACGAGGCTATTCCGTAGCAGAAGATGAGAGGGGAAACCCTGTGTCGTCTGTTTCAGCATTTGATGTGGGAAGCCGTGTGTATGTGACCATGGCAGACGGCAAGCTGGGATGTGACGTTGCTGAAATTACAAAATCGAAAAAATCCGGAGAGGTTTAACATATGGAAGAAAAGAAACTTACTTTTGAAGAAGGTATGAAACGGCTGGAAGAAATCGTTGTAGGGCTGGAAAAAGGTTCTGTCAGCTTAGAAGATGCCATGGAGCTTTTTACCGAAGGCACCAAGCTTTCCAAAGAGTTGCAAACCATTTTAGACCGTGCAGAATCCAGAATCAAAATGATTACCGAACAGAACGGACAGGTTACTGCCGTTGATTTTGAAACCAAGGAAACGGCGGAATAGTTTTATGAAAACAAAACTTCACACAAAAGCTAATTTGGTGGAAGATTTTTTGCGGCAGGAACTGTTACAGGCATCCTGCCAGGAAAACCTTCGCCAGATTATGGAATATGCAATTACCAACGGCGGCAAACGACTTCGTCCGGTGCTGCTTGTGAGTACCTATGAGCTATTTTGTGATGACATCGAAAAAGCTATTCCCTATGCGGCGGCTTTGGAAATGATTCACTCCTACTCTTTGGTGCATGATGACTTGCCCGCCATGGATAACGACGATTTGCGTCGTGGCAAACCTACCTGTCACAAGCAGTTTTCCGAATATGGAGCAATTTTAGCAGGGGATGCTCTTTTAAACTTAAGTTTTGAAACCATGCTGAAGTTTGCACAGCAGTTTCCTCCCGAAACGGCAATCCGGGCAATGGCATATATTGCGAAAGCAGCCGGAGCCAAGGGAATGTGTGCAGGTCAAATGACCGATATGGAGCAGTCTGTTACCGATTTTAACGCACTTTGCGAAATGTACCGTGGAAAAACCGGAGCACTGTTAAAAGCGGCGGTTGTCACCGGTGGTATTTTAGGCGGTGCATCGGAAGAAATTCTTGCAATTTTGGAGCAGTATGCAGATCTTGTAGGTCTGATTTTCCAGATTAAAGATGATATTTTAGATGTGGAATCCGACGAGGTCACCTTGGGAAAACCTGTCCTGAGTGACCAGAAGAATCAAAAAATTACCTTTGTTTCGGAGTATGGCATCCAGCGTTGCCGTGAACTGATGGCTGAATATGAAAAAACCGCCTTGGAATGTTTATCTTGTGTGGAAAAGCTGTTAGACAGAAAAGGTGTTTGCGGTTTCTTGGCAGAACTTACGGTTTATATGGCAAAGAGAACCAACTAAAACATGCGGGAGGGAAACTCTATGCATCATTTTGGAGATATTTTTCAGAATAAAATTCTACTTGCATCTTTAGCATCCTGCTTGTTGGCGCAGGTATTAAAAATATTATTTCACAAGTTTATGAAGAAGGAATGGGACATTACCCGTTGCATCGGATCAGGCGGTATGCCCAGTTCTCATTCTTCTTCGGTTTGTACGTTGGCAACCTGCATTGGCATTGAATACGGATTTGCAAGTCCGTTATTTGCCATTGTGGTGGTGTTCTCCTTAATTGTGATGTACGATGCTGCAGGCGTAAGAAAGGCGGCGGGAGAACAAGCCAAAATCTTAAATAGAATTATCAAGAAATTTGAACATCAGGAATTTCAGATTGATAAGGAATTAAAGGAATTTATCGGACACACCAAGCCAGAAGTCTGGGCAGGTGCGGCACTTGGGATTCTGATTGGAATTTTGTTTTATTTATAATCACATAAACTGTGGCGCTGTATTCTAGTCAACTATGTGTTATTGAAGACGGGGCTAAAAATCCGTTAAAGAGCATATCGATGAAGTTCCTTGTGTTTGCTGCGGACGCCCAGTCCGGGGTGGATGCTGGGAGTTAAGGTTATGGGGCAACCGTTAATGGCATAGCGGAGGAAACCCTATTTCCGTGGAGACCTGTTCTCGTGGTTGGCAATTTCTGCAATTTAATTTTTGCAAGCTGCCTTCTACGGCTCAGGATTAAACCTGCAATTGCGGTACGATACCCAAGTAAAGTGCTGTGTGCAGAGTAGCTTGCCTTGAAGTGGGCAGACGGGGAGATTCGGATCAGGCTTTTTTGGGAATGGCCATCTCGGGAAGCTATCGCCGGTTGAAACTCTGCTTGCAAAACAGGATTAAATAACACAAATGTTGTATGGGAAAACCACTAGACAGAATAGAATCGGAGGATTGCAGTGCGGACTCAGTGGCGATCGAGTGCAGTAACTAGGCAACTGTGCTGAAAGTGTTTTAAAGAGAAATCGCTCTGTTGGCGACAAGGAGTAGCACTTTGGGAAATCCAACTCGACCTATGCCGCAGAATTTACTCCGATTCTGCCACGTTTTTATTTTAAATTGACCACCTGTTTCTTATGGAAAAATTTTCAGCGATAGCGTGCGAAAATGCGCGTGAATACACAATGTATTCACTGTGCTTTTCACCCACTCTTACCAGAAAATTTATTCCACAATAACCAAATGTCCGAATCTATATTACATTTTTTAGCACATTCAGATAGCAATTACCAATCAAAGAACTGCTTTTCATATATTTGGCAAAAATTACAAAAAACGGAGTAAATTATGGAATCTAATAAAAAAGACGACATTCCCAAGTCAAAGAAAAAGCCGGTAAGTTGGGCGGTAAAAGCCACGGTGATTACCTTTTTTATTTCTTTTTTCTTAGGCGTTTTCGCAGATATTTTATCCAAAAACTTAAGTTTTGTGCCTGCTCTTTTGGTGCTTGTTTTCATCATTCTGGTGGGGATTATTGCAGACATGGCAGGCATTGCCGTTGCAACGGCAGATGAAAAAACCTTAAATGCTATGGCTGCCCGAAAGATGCGGGGTGCAAAAGAAGCGCTTTCTCTGTTAAAAAGTGCGGAAAAAGCTACCAGTATTTTTAATGATGTGATTGGTGACATTGCGGGGATTATCAGCGGTGCCACCGGTGCCACCATCGGTGTGTATGTAATCAGAATGCTTGGAGATGCAATTGCCTCCGGCAATGCTCAACTGGGAGAATTGATTACGCTTAGTATGCTGTCTGCCGTCATTGCATCGCTAACGGTGGGCGGTAAAGCTGCAGGCAAAAAATATGCAATTAAAAATGCTGAAAAAATTGTGTATCTGGTTGGCAGAATCGCATATTTTTGCAAACGGATTACCAATGTGAAAAACTGGTTTAGAAAAGAACGTTAATTACTAACGATATTAACACGAGGAAACGAACGTGACACATCAATCTTTATTTGACAAATTAACTGAATACCAGAATTTGAAAGAAATGCCTATTTCTGAGCTTCCAATGCTTTGTGAGGAAATCCGTAGTTTCTTAATTGATTCTGTTTCCGAAACCGGAGGACATCTGGCTTCTAATTTGGGTGCCGTTGAGCTAACGGTTGCGTTGCACAGAGAATTTTCGTTTCCCAAAGATAAACTGATTTTTGATGTTGGTCATCAGAGCTATGTGCATAAAATTTTAACGGGGCGTGCAGAAGAGTTTGTAAACCTCAGAAAACTTGGCGGAATTTCCGGATTTCCCAAAACTACCGAAAGTGAATTTGATACCTTTCATTCCGGTCATAGCTCCAATTCCATTTCTGTGGCACTTGGCTTAAAACGGGGACTGGAGCAGCAGGGAGATTCTTCTCATGTAGTTGCCATGATTGGAGACGGTGCGTTAACCGGTGGAATGGCAATTGAGGCAATGAATGATGCCGGCAGAGAAAAGAATAATATTATCGTGGTGTTAAACGATAACGAGATGAGCATTTCTGAGAATGTGGGAAGTATCGCCCGTCATCTTGCCAAAATGCGGACAAGTCCCATTTATTTGCGTACAAAGGGAGGGGTTTCCACTTTCTTCTCGAAAATCCCCTGGATTGGGAAAGGCTTGTATAAATTGATCTCCACTTTTAAAGCGGCATTTCGCAATATGATTATCGGAGATAACATTTTTGAAGAATTAGGCTTTTACTATGCGGGTCCCTTTGACGGGCATAATATCAAAGGTCTTTGCAAGGTATTCAGCCAGTTAAAAGATATTGATAAACCGATTGTCATTCATGTGATGACAAAAAAAGGGAAGGGATACCTTCCCGCAGAAGAACGTCCCGATTTGTTCCACGGAGTCAAAGGTTTCGACGTGGAAACAGGGATTCCAACTCCTTCGGGTAAGAATTTCTCCTGTGCTTTTGGTGAAGCAATGGTGGAATTGGGCGAAACCAACAAAAAAATTGTGGCAATTACTGCTGCAATGCCGGACGGAACCGGGTTAAACGGCTTTCGCGACAAGTACCCTGACCGTTATTATGATGTTGCCATTGCAGAAGCTCATGGGGCAGGACTTTCAGCCGGACTGGCTATTTCAGGAATGGTTCCCGTGTTTGCAGTGTATTCTTCGTTTCTGCAACGTGCTTATGACCAGATGATTACCGATGTTTGCGGGATGAATCTGCATTGTGTGTTTGCGGTAGACCGTTCGGGAATTGTTGGGGAAGACGGAGAAACGCATCAGGGAATCTTTGATATTTCCTACCTCACTTCCATGCCCAATATGACGGTGTTTTCACCTGCAACCTATCAAGACCTTCGTTTTATGCTGAAGGAAGCTGTCGAGGATTATAATTCTCCTTGTGCCATCCGTTATCCCAGAGGTAGTGAATCTTCTGAAGTCTGTGAGCTGGAACAGCCTTACGAAAAGGAAAAAGCACAGGTTTTAGTAGAAGGAAAGCATGTTTCCATTTTGTGTGACGGCTCCATGGTATCAGAAGGGTTGAAAGCAACCAGACTGTTGGCGGAACTTGGTGTTTCGGCAGAACTGATTAATCTTCGTTATATTAAACCGTTGGATTGGGAAACTATTGGCAATTCCCTAATGAAGACCAAGCGTGGTGTGGTGATGGAAAATGCTTGTCAAAGCGGTGGCATTTATTCCATGCTGACAGGTGCAACCACCGTGCCGTTACTGTCCGTTTCGGTGCCTGACTGTTATGTGCCACACGGCAAGGTAGGGGAACTGTATCAAATGTTCCAAATGGACGGCGAAAGCGTTGCAAAAAGAATTATGGAGGAATTTTTCCGTTGAAAATAAGACTGGATGTTGCCCTGACAGATAAGGGACTTGCTCCTTCCCGGGAAAAGGCAAAGGCACTCATTATGGCAGGTCAGGTGTATGTGGACGGGCAAAAAGCATATAAAGCCGGAGAACTGATTGAAGATTCCCAAAGCCTCACGGTGAAAGAAGATTTGCCTTTTGTATCCCGTGGTGGCTACAAATTGGATAAGGGAATCAAAGTCTTCGGTATCAATTTAGAAGATAAAGTTTGTGTGGATATTGGAGCATCCACAGGCGGTTTTACCGACTGTATGCTGCAAAACGGTGCAAAGCGTGTCTATGCGGTGGATGTGGGTTACGGTCAGTTGAACTGGAAACTTCGCAGTGATGACCGTGTGGTGGTGTTAGAACGTACCAACGCCCGTTACTTAACCGAAGAGCAGATTCCCGAGCGTGCCGATTTCTTATCTGCCGATGTGGCATTTATTTCATTAAATACGGCACTTTCCACAGCAGTGGATTTGCTGAGTGATTCTGCTGAACTGATGGTGTTGATTAAACCCCAGTTTGAAGCCGGCAGAGAATTTGTTGGAAAAAAAGGCGTGGTGAAGGACAAAAAGGTTCATCACGATGTGATTGTGAAAGTTTGTGAGCAAATGATTGCCAAAGGACTGACCTTATTGGATTTAGACTTTTCTCCCATCAAAGGACCCGAAGGCAACATTGAATACTTACTTTATATGACCAAACGGCAGGAAACCTCTATGGATTATCTTGCCAAAGCAAAAGAAATTACCGAAGCGTCTCATACCACTTTGGATTAAACCGAGGGATTTTATGAACATTGGAATTATCATCGGAAAATCGAATATTGCATCATCCGTGATTACACGGCTGGTTTCTTTGTTGGAGAAACACGATGCCCGTGTTTATTTCCCGTCTGATAGCGGACTTGGCACTTTTGGCACGGTTCTTTCCACAGAAGAGTTCTACCAAACTGTGGAAATGGTGATTGTGTTAGGCGGTGACGGCACACTCCTTCGGGTATCCCAGTCAGCATCTGAGCACGGTATCCCCATTTTAGGGATTAACTTTGGCAGAGTCGGTCTGTTAACCGATTTAGAGCAAGCAGAATTAGATTTAGTCAGCCGTATTTTCACAGGAGATTATTCCATTGACGAACGGATGATGTTAACTGCCGTTGTTACCGATAATGAAGGCGAAAAATACCGTTTTTCAGCCTTGAATGAAATTGCTCTTTCCCGTGGTAACTTCGCAAAAATGCTGGAAATGGACTTGTATATTGACGGTGCTATTTGCACCCCCATTCGTGCGGACGGACTGATTGTTTCCACACCCACAGGCTCTACAGCGTATTCACTGTCTGCAGGCGGTGCGGTGATTGATCCTCTGGCGGAAGCCTTTGCGGTGACGCCCATTTGTCCGCATACCTTAAATATCCGCCCCATGGTGATTTGCAAAAACCGGACCATCACCATTAAACAAAAAGAGGGCACTGAGAATGTTTCGTTTTTGTCTTATGATGGAAACGAAGCTGTAACCGTAAGTCCCGGAATGGAAATCACTATTCGCTTATCCGAGCATACTACCAAACTGGTTCGGATTGTTAATCGGAATTTTTATTCTGTGTTGAAAGATAAACTCTAAGAAAGAAGAGATTATGATGAAGAAAAGAAGGCAAGACGATTTACTCCGTTTAATTCAGGGGGAAAAAATCAGAACTCAGGAGGAACTGACCGAGCGTCTGTCCCGATTGGGTTACCGTGTAACGCAGGCAACTGTTTCCCGTGATATCAAAGAATTAAAAATTATTAAAACCACCGATGAAAACGGTGAAATTTGCTATTTGGCACCTCAAAAGGATGCGCACCAACACGGTTCCGGTACCGGATTTGGATTCTTTAAAAATCTGATTCATTCGGTAACCCATAGCGTGAATATTATTGTAATTCATACCGCTGCCGGCATGGCACAGGGCATTGCTGCAACCATTGACCGTATGGGCAGAGCAGACATTTTAGGCACCATTGCAGGAGATGACACAATTATGGTGGTATGTCGCACACCCGAAGAAACCGGAATCGTTGCAGATTACTTAAAAACCCATCTCTAAGAAATCGAGGATGCAACTATGCTTTCTACCTTGCGAATTAAAAACTTAGCGGTCATCCGTGAGATTACCCTGCAGTTTGATCGGGGACTTACGGTGCTGACCGGGGAAACCGGTGCAGGGAAGTCCATCCTGATGGATGTCTTGCAGGCTATTTTGGGTGCCCGGGTTTCCAAGGAACTGATTCGTGCAGAGGAAAAATCTGCTCTGGTGGAGGCAGGCTTTTTCTTCCCGGAGGATTCTGCTCCGGCAGGATTAAAACCCTATCTTTCAGACGATATGCTGGTCTTATCCCGTGAAATCTTCCGGGATGGCAGAAATATAGTGAAGATTAACGGTTCTTTATCTAACACGGCAGAGCTTCGGGGAATTGCACCGTATCTTATCAGCATTCATTCTCAGAATGATAATCAGATTTTATTTCGTTCGGAAGAACATTTCCGTTTTTTAGACCATTTTGCAGGTGCATCTGAATTGCGTATGGAATACGAAACCTGCTATCGCCGTTACCGTGAAATCTGCGAAGAAATTGTAGCGGTAGACAGCAAAAAAGAGCAGGATCAAAGCCGTATTGACTATTTAAAATTTGTGCTTCGTGAAATTGAGAATGCCAATCTTCAGCCTGATGAAGAAGAACATTTAAAAGAAATCAAACTTCTTTTCAAGAATCAGGAAAAGAACAAAGAGAATATCAAAACAGCAACCTATGCTTTATATGAAAATGAAGAAAGTGCTTACCATTTTGTTTCTGTGGCGGCAAAAGCCTTAAAAAACGCAGATGGTTTTTCCGAGATTGCAGAGCGTTTGGATGAGCTTTCTTATGAAATTGCAGAGTTATCTGAAAAAATCCGTTTATCGAATGTAGCAGCAGAGTTAGAATATCAGAATATTGACGATTTAGAAGACCGTTTGGGGTTGATTTATCAGCTCAAAATGAAATATGGCGGAACATTTCAGTCAATTTTTGATACTTACGAAAAAACCTCCCGTGAGCTTTATGAAATTGAGCATCGGGAACATCATTTAGAAGCGTTAACCAAACAAAAAGAAGAATATCTTTTAAAAATAACCGAACTCTCTTCCAGCCTTACCGAAACAAGACGTCAGTTTGCCAATCAATTGGCAGAAAAGCTGCAACAGGAACTGCGTGATTTAATGATGCCAAACGCTGTTTTTTTGGTAGATTTAAAAGAAGAAAACGAATGTTGTGTCTATGGAAAAGAACGGGTAGAATTTTTGTTTTCCGCCAACTTGGGATTACCTCCCGCACCCCTATCCAAAATTGCATCGGGTGGAGAAATCTCCCGTGTGAATCTGGCATTAAAATCGGTTCTTCGTGGCATTGACCCTGCCTGTGCCTTTGTATTTGACGAAATTGACACTGGCTTAAGCGGTCGTGCTGCTCAGAAGACGGGTGAAAAAATGTGTGCCATCGGGAAAGATTCTCAGGTGCTTTGCGTCACCCATCTTCCGCAGATTGCTGCTATGGCAGACCAGCATTTTTTAGTAAACAAGGAAGAGCTTGCCGAGGAAACCGTTACCCGTGTTTGTACCATCACAGGGGATGCACGTATTAACGAAATCTCCCGCATGATTGGCGGTGTTGCGGTGACCGAAATCACCAGACAAAGTGCCGAAGAAATGCTACACTTAGCAGAAGCGTTTAAATTGGAGTATTAAGATGAAAGTTACAGGAACCGTTCTGAAACGACTGAATGAGAAGAATATCCTTGTTAAAATCATTCGTTCTTCCGCTTGCGGTGGAGATTGTCACACTTGTGGTGTCTGCAATGGCGGGGAATCGGAAATTATTGCTGAATGTACTGATTTGGTGCAGGAAGGTGACGAAGTTTTTGTTACCATTCCAAACAAACGGTATTTCACCATTTCTTTTATGGTGTTTTTGTTGCCGCTTTGTTTGATGATTTTGGCCTTTTTACTTTTTAGACAATCCTGCTCGGAAGATAGTTCTGCCTTAATTTCCCTATTGGCAGGTGTGTTGTCTTTTATCGCAATCACGTTGCTGTTTCGGAGATTAAAAATCCCCAAGGCAGAAAAGAAAGAGGAATAATATGAAGCGCATTACCATCTTTGCAGGGCATTACGGAAGCGGGAAAACCACCGCTGCGGTAGCCTATGCCAAAAAACTAAGAGAACAACACGAAAAAGTGATGATTGTGGATATTGATTTAATCAATCCCTACTATCGCACCAAGGATGCTCAGGACGAGCTGGATGCTTTAGGCATCACCGTGGTAACTCCTACCTATGCCAACACCAATATTGAAACCCCGTCTATTCCTGCGGGAGTGATGGCGGCATTCAGCCAAAAAGATACCTATGTGGTGTTTGATGCAGCAGGAGATGATGACGGTGCGGTGGTGTTGAGCCGTTACTTTATGGATTTTTCACAAGAGGAATATGATTTCTTTTTGGTGATTAATTCAAAAAGACCATTGACGAGAGACAAAGAAAGTATTATAATGTATAAAAAGGACATTGAAATAGCATCTCGCCTGAGCTTTACGGCATTGGTGAATGCCACTAATATTTCTTATGAAACTACCCTTTCTGATATTATGGAAGGAGAGAAAGTGACTGACGAAGTTTCCCAAGCTTGCGGAATCCCGAACCGCTACACTTTTGTGTGGGATCAGTTGTACGCCAGCTTACCCGACTCATTCAAGAAAAAGGCAATTCCGGTTAGTCTGTTTCATAAAAAGCCTTGGGAACTATAATTTGATTATAAAATTTCAAATACATTGAAAAACCCGACGGATTGTCGGAGAGGAAAGGAAAAAGTGATTATGGCAAAAGTAACATTTAACGAAAACGCTTGTAAAGGCTGTTATCTTTGCATGGACGTTTGTCCTAAAAAGATTATTAAAAAAGCTACTGACCGTTTGAACGTGAAGGGCTTTAACCCCGTTGAAGTGCTGGATATGGACCAGTGCATCGGTTGTGCATTCTGTGCAACCATTTGTCCCGACGTGGTTATCACCGTTGAGAAATAAGTAGGAAAGGATTGAAATACGATGAGTGAAAAAGTTTTAATGAAAGGGAACGAAGCAATTGCTGAAGCTGCAATCCGTAGCGGATGTAAACTGTTCTTCGGTTATCCCATTACTCCTCAGACTGAGGTTTCCGCTTATATGTCCAAAAGAATGCCTCAGGTGGACGGACTTTATCTGCAGGCTGAAAGTGAAGTTGCGGCAATCAACATGGTATACGGTGCTGCAGCGGCAGGTGCAAGAGTTATGACCTCTTCCTCCAGCCCCGGAATTAGCTTGAAACAGGAAGGTATTTCCTACATAGCAGGTGCAGATTTACCTTGCGTTATCATCAACATCGTTCGTGGTGGACCCGGTCTTGGCGGTATTCAGCCTGCTCAGTCTGACTATTTCCAGGCAACCAAAGGCGGCGGTCACGGTGACTACAACTTAGTGGTATTGGCTCCCTCCACCATTCAGGAATGTGTGGACTTAACCTACAAAGCATTTGATATTGCAGATCAGTATCGTGTGCCCGTTATGATTATGGGAGACGGTATGTTAGGTCAGATGATGGAACCTGTTTCCTTCCCGGAACATGACGATTCTGTTACCTTTGATAAATCCTGGGCTTGCGATACTACCGGTATGAAACGTAAGAAAAATATCGTAAACTCCTTATACATCAATCCCGATGAACTGGAAAATTTGGTTTGGGAACGTCAGAAGCGTTACGATTTAATCACCGCAAACGAAACCCGTGCCGAAACCTTCTTCTGTGAGGATGCAGATATTGTTTTAGTGGCATACGGCACCATCGCCAGAGTGGCAATGAATGCTGTGAAAAAAGCAAGAGCAATGGGCATCAAAGCCGGTTTAATCCGTCCCATCACCCTGTGGCCCTTCCCGGAACAGGAAATTGCCAATGTTGCGAAAACTGCTAAGAGTTTCTTAAGCGTGGAAATGAGCACCGGTCAGATGGTTTATGACGTAAAACTGGCTGTGAACGGAAAATGCCCCGTGGAATTTTACGGAAGAACCGGTGGCGTGGTACCTGTTCCTCAGGAAATTCTGGACAAAATCGTAGAAATGTCCAAAAAACTGTAAGAGGGAGGATGAAAAAGATGAGTATTGTATTTGAAAAACCCCATGCACTCTCTGATGTGGGCTTCCATTATTGCCCCGGCTGTACCCACGGTATTGTGCACCGTTTGGTAGCAGAAGTGCTGGATGAATTAAAATTAGAAGGCGAAGCAGTTGGGATTGCATCCGTAGGTTGTTCCGTATTCTCCTACAACTATTTTGAATGTGACATGGTGCAGGCAGCACACGGTCGTGCTCCCGCAGTTGCAACCGGCGTAAAAAGAGCACATCCTGACAAGGTGGTATTTACCTACCAGGGTGACGGTGACTTACTGGCAATCGGTACTGCAGAAACCATTCACGCAGCAACCCGTGGCGAAAACATCACCGTGGTATTTATCAACAACTGTATCTACGGTATGACCGGCGGTCAGATGGCTCCCACCTCTTTGGTTGGTCAGGTTACCCAGACCACTCCCTACGGCAGAAAAACCGAAACTCAGGGTTGGCCCATCAACGGCTGTGAACTGGTTTCTCAGCTGGAAGGCACTGCGTTAGCTCAGCGTGTTGCAGTCAACAACGTTAAAAACATCCGCGAAGCAAAAGCAGCAATCAAAAAAGCATTCACCTATCAGACCGAGAAAAAAGGCTTCACCTTTGTGGAAGTTCTGTCCACTTGCCCCACCAACTGGGGTCTTTCTCCCCAAGAATCCTTAAAATGGATGGAAGAAAATATGATGCCGCAGTATCCCTTAGGTGTGTATAAAGACAAAGGTGCGAAAGGAGACGAATAGTATGCAGAAAGAATTTATTATTTCCGGTTTTGGCGGACAGGGCATTCTGTTTATCGGAAAACTCCTTGCTTACACCGGCATGAAAAATAACTACGAGGTATCCTGGCTTCCGTCTTACGGACCGGAAATGCGTGGCGGTACCGCAAGCTGTAACGTTATTATCTCCGACGATGCCATTGGTTCTCCCTTAGTAACTGAAGCAACCGAAGTTATCGCAATGAATGGCCCCTCTTTCGTGAAATTTGAAAAGAGTGTGGCAAAAGGCGGCACCTTATATTATGATAGCTCTTTGGTTCAGCCTACTCCCACTCGTGACGATATCAACTATGTGGGTGTGGAAGCAACCAAATTAGCCACCGAAATGGGAATGGGCAAATTAGCGAACATGTTCTTGGTGGGCAAAGTGTTAAAAGAATCCAAAGTGTTTGAATTAGATGTAATTTTTGAAGCGTTAAAAGGATTGGTTCCCGCAAAGAAACCAGAACTTTATGACTTAAACAAAAAAGCTATCGAAGCAGGCGCAAACTTATAATTCTTTTCATTTTGAGAAATACTTTTTTCAGCGGAGGGAGTATCCTTCCACTGAATTTGTAACAAGCGAGGATTCTTTTCATGAATTTTGTTTCAGAGAATTTAGGAGTCAATGAGCAGGGACACCTCACCATCGGTGGGGTAGACGTGATGGTTTTAAAAGAAAAATACGGTACTCCGCTCTATGTGATGGATGAGGATATGATTCGCTCTCATCTTGGTATCTACCGTGATGCTTTAGATACCTATTATGGTGGAAACGGACTTTGTCAGTTTGCCTCCAAAGCCTTCTGCACCAAGTATATGTGTAAAATTGTGGCAGAGGAAGGTTTAGGACTTGATGTGGTATCAGGCGGCGAGCTTTATACTGCGTTATCTGCCGGTTTTCCCGGGGATAAAATCTGTTTTCACGGCAATAATAAAACCAAAGACGAGCTTACTTTTGCTATTGGCCACGATGTGGGTACTATTGTGGTGGACAATATTTTTGAATTAGAGCAGATTGAAAATATTGCAAAAGAAATGGGCAAAACTCAGAATGTTTTGTTCAGAATCAAACCCGGCGTGGATGCTCATACCCACGATTTTATTATGACCGGTCAGATTGATTCCAAATTTGGGTTTGCCTTAGAAACCGTTGAAGCACTGTCTGCCGTGGGAGCGGTAAAAAATCAAAAGCATGTTTGCTACAAAGGACTGCATTGTCATATCGGTTCTCAGATTTTTGATGTGGAACCGTTTCGGGAAACTGCCAAAGTCATGATGAAATTCATCAAAGAAATCAAAGACAAACTTGGTCTTACTACCGAAGAGCTGGACTTAGGCGGCGGTTTCGGGATTCGTTATGTGGAATCGGATGATCCCATTCCCTATGATTTATATATCAAAGCGGTTTCTGAGGAAGTAAAAGCTCAGGCACAATTTTTTGGCATCGCGGTTCCCAAAATTTTAATGGAGCCGGGCAGATCTATTGTAGCACCTGCAGGTATCACCGTGTACGAGGTAGGTTGCGTTAAGGAAATCCCCAATATTCGCACCTATGTGTCGGTAGACGGCGGTATGGCAGATAATCCCCGTTATATTATGTATGGAGCAGAGTATTCTGCTGCATTGGCAAATAAAGCGGGCGAAAGTGCTGATTACACCTATACCGTGGCAGGAAAATGCTGTGAATCAGGCGATATTTTAATTGAAAATGCCAAGCTTCCCAAAGTGGAAGTGGGAGATACCCTTTGCGTGCTGGCAACCGGTGCCTATAATTATTCCATGGCATCCAACTATAACCGGATTCCCAGACCTGCAGTGGTGATGGTTTCAGGTGGAAAAGACAAGCTGATTGTAAAACGTGAAACTTATGAAGACATTATCAAAAATGACTTATAATTCTTTTAATGAGGTGTTTTTATGGAATTAAAAAACTTTCAGGAAGATGTCATGGAGCAAACTCTCCCTGTATTGGTAGACTTTTTTGCTACCTGGTGCGGTCCCTGCAAAATGTTGGCACCCGTACTGGAAGAGCTGGAAGCCGAATACGGTGACAAGTTCAAAATCGTGAAAGTGGATATTGATCAACATATTGAACTTGCACGGCAGTACCGTGTGGCAACTGTTCCCACCATGATGGTATTTGAACATGGCGAATTAAAGGATTCCCTCATCGGTTATCATTCCAAAGAAGAATTGGTGGAACTCTTAGGCGTATAAAAAAAGGCGGATTAAAAATCCGCCTTTTTTTATACAATTTTATTCTGTTAAAAAGTGAAATTTGGAATCAGTGTTGCAATATAATAAATAATGGGTGCAAATATAATTGCGGGCAAAAAGTCTGCCACCTTGATTTTGGTAATGCCCATCAGATTGGTTCCAATCATCATAATGAGAATAGAGCCTACACAAGTCATTTCGTTGATGGCACCCAGGGTCATGGCAGGGGCAAGAAGACCTGCTAACAAAACCAGTCCGCCCTGAATCACAAGTACTGAACCCGATGCTAACATCACCCCGAATCCGAGACTGGACGCCAGCATCATGGAAGATACAAAGTCCAGCGTTGCTTTGGTAAACAGGATAGAGTTATCTCCGATGAGGCCGGCCTGAATAGAGCCGGTCACCGTCATAGAACCAACACAGAACAAAAGCGTTGCAGTGACGAGTCCTTCCGCTATAGAAGCTTTTTGGTTTTCCTTTTTTAGTTTTACTTCCACATAGTTTGCTAAGCGATTGATGGCATCGTCAATGTTTAGAAGTGTTCCCGTTATGGTTCCTAATACCATTGATGCAATCACCACCAGCACATTCTGACCGCACAAACTTCCCGATATCCCGATATACAGGGTGCAGGCTCCCAAGCCAATCATAGTGGCAGAGCTTACCCGTTTGGGAATCCCTTTTTGAAATAATAACCCGATACCGGAGCCTAAAAGCACCGTTATCACATTTACAAAAACGCCTAACATAGTTTTCTTCTCTTTCTTTTTTTAATAGGAAACCAAAGTCCCCTGCATCCGAAACGGGTGCAGAGGACAACTTATGTATTATTGATCTTCGCCGAAATCTTTGATGTATGCTTCTAAGAGCTTTTGGGGCCAATCGGATACCGGTTCCAATTTACCGGTAAAGAAACGAAGGGTTTTAGGTTCGTGGACGAAACGGAGTCCGCCGATTAACTCTCTGTGGTCATATAACCATTTCACACGGTCAATTACATATTCAGTCTGAGAAAGTGTGAACACACGTCTCGGGAATGCCAGACGAACCATTTCCACGGATGCGATATGTTCTGTTCCGTCAGGATTTCTTTCTTCAGACAAGGTACCACGTTCCATTCCTCTGATACCGCCACAAAGGTAAAGCGCTGCCACCAAAGAACCTGCGGGATACTGTTCAGCGGGAATATGACTTACCACATCACGGGCATCAATGTGAGCACCCAGTCCGCCACCGGGAGTAATCATTGGAACACCTAATTTATCTAATTCGGTTACGCAATGGTTGATAAACTGAGGCCCCTGAGAAATAATATCTAAATCCATGGTTTCGTCAAACCCGATGATTAAAGCTTCCATTTCTTTTACTGACATACCGCCGTAAGTGAGGAAACCTTCAAACATGGTGATGTAGTCTTCCATTTCATGGAATAGTTTTTCGTCACGAATTAAAATTCCACCGCCTCTGCCGAAGCCGAATTTACGTGCGGAGAAGTAAACAATGTCAAACAAATCTGCAATCATTCTGGTGATTTCTGCAATGGATTTATCCTTCATGGATTCTTCGCGGGTTTTAATGAAGTATAAGTTATCCTGCAATAAGGAAGCGTCTAACACGGTGGTAATACCGTAGGATTTTGCAAGCTCTGTTGCTACTTTCATGTTTTCGTAGGAAATAGGTTGTCCGCCAATTAAGTTGGTACCTGCTTCCAGTCTTAAATATGCAATGTTATCGGCACCTTCTTTTTCAATGCAGGCTTTCACTTTATCTAAATCAATGTTGCCTTTAAAGGGAAGATTACTTTTTACTACCAGACCTTCGTCTTTGATTAATTCTTCCACTCTGCCACCAATACGGGTAACATGCGCTTTGGAAGTGGTGAAATGGTAGTTCATAATGACACAGTTGCCCGGTTTTACAAAGTGCTGTGCAATAATATGTTCGCAGGCACGTCCCTGATGGGCAGGTAACAGATGTTTGATTCCGAAGATTTCTTCTAATTTGTCTCTCATTCTGTAGAAGGTTTCGGAACCAGCGTAAGCATCATCTGCTCTTAACATAGCAGATTGCATATTGTCACTCATAGCGTTTACGCCGGAGTCGGTGAGCATATCCATAAAGATGTCACCGTTATGAAGCATGAATGTATTAAAGCCTGCATCCTGCAGTTTTGCCAAACGGTCTCTGGCAGGTAACAGGGTTAATTTTTGTACGATTTTTACCTTATGCATCTCCATCGGCACAGGTGTGCGATTGTAAAATTTAATTTCTGGCATTTTTATTTCCTCCAAGTCTTGCTTTTTTCTGTAACATAGTATATAATAAAATTCGACATTAGTCAAACAAATGGCTTTAATACCTATTATCGAAAAATTAGATGCTGGAGAGAACCGATATGGAATTACGGAATTTAATCTCATTTATCTCTGTTGCAGAGCTTGGAAGCTTTACCAAAGCCGCAGAACAGCTTGGTTATTCGCAGTCTACCATTTCCTTTCAGATTAAGCAGCTGGAAGAAGAACTGGGGTGTTTGCTGTTTGAAAGAATCAATCACACCATTACCTTAACTAAGCGTGGGCACGAACTGGTTACCTATGCCCATCAGATCCGCGCATTAACCGAAGAATTTAAAGAGAGTCTGGAGGATGAAAAGAAAATCAGCGGTCATGTTCATGTGGTAACACCCGACTCAGTTTGTGAAGATATGATTTATCATAACTACATTAATTTTCACACAAAATATCCGGATATTTCTATCCAGTTTACCACGGCAGACACGGCTGTCATGTTTGATATGCTGGACCATAATGAAGCAGATGTGATTATCACGCTGGACAGCCATTCTTATCATAAAGACTATGTAATTGCAAAGGAAGAATCCCTTTCCATGCACTTTGTGGCAAATGTTAATTCCAGATTTGCCAAAGCCAAAAATTTATCCATTCAGGATATTATAGAGGAACCGTTTGTGCTGACAGAATACGGACAAGGTTATAGAAAGGTTTTTGATAAAGAACTTGCAAAAAGGTCTCTGAAAATCACGCCGATTTTGGAAATCGGACGTACTGATATTATCACAGCATTACTTTCTCAAAGCGACATGCTTTCCTTTTTGCCTGATTTTGTTACCAATGATATGGTAAAAGCGGGACACTTATGCTATCTGGATGTTTGCGATATGAATATCGAAATCTGGAAGCAGTTGATTTACCATAAAAATAAATGGATGTCCAAGGCGTTAAAAACCTTCATCGAATATGTGAAAGAAAACGAGTTTTCAAACTAGAAAAAACCGGGAGGATTCCCGGTTTTTTATTGTATAACGAAAACCACCAGCAATGCTGGTGGAATAAAAAAGCTTTAGCTATGCATAGAAAAAAGAATCCTCCTTTGATATAATAAAGGCAGGTCTAGCCAACCGCCTAATCAATCAAAGGAGGAATCAAGTGATGAAA
>JAZQKB010000005.1:0-23523 GCA_045541975.1 Clostridia bacterium
TGTTCACAGCTGCAGATGCAGTAAATGCAGTCAGCATTCCAACCACGAGGGTCAGCGCGAGAAGAAGACTTAAAAACTTCTTCATGCTTTGACACTTCCTTTCTTAAAATTTTTATATTTTTTATTTTTTTGCAAATTAAAGGACATAATTTATTAAAAAAATTCCTATATAATTGTATTGTCATAATATCATTTTTTGGAGATAAAGTCAAGCAGATATTTTGAATTATTACACAAATATTACTGCTTTTTTACATTTTGTAACATTGTCACAAATACTACTGACCGTTATAGTGCAACATGACAAAACAAAACATCATTTTTTACCGCATCCTGTTTTTGTTTTTTCTAAGATTCAAGTAAAAAATGCAGAGAAAAAATCTCTGCATTTTTGTCTATAGTATGATACAAATCAGTCCGCCGGAACCTTCGTTGATAATCTTTGTGAGGGTTTCTTTCAGTTTTCCACGGGCATCTTCCGGCATGCGGGATAGTTTGGTCTGCAGCCCTTCGTTAATGAGCTCGTGCAAGGATTTTCCGAAAATATTGGACTCCCAGATTTTCTTGGGGTCTTCCTCATAGTCGGAAAGTAAGTATTTCACCAAATCCTCCGACTGTTTTTCGGTGCCCACAATGGGAGAAACCTCGGTCTGGATATCAGCACGAATCATATGGATAGATGGAGCAGAAGCTCTCAGGCAAACACCGTATTTGCTACCCTGCCGGATAATTTCCGGTTCCTCAAGTGTAAGCTCCTCAATAGAGGGCGACACAATACCGTACCCAGTTGCCTTCACCTGATTTAGGGCGGCTTCCAACTTATCGTACTTTGTTTTTGCTTCCGAAAGCTCCTGAAGAACTCGCATCAAGCAATCGTCGGAATCAATTGAAATTCCCGTGGTATCAGAAATCACTTCGTAAAACAAAGAATCGGGAACCGAAAGGGCAACTGTAATAGCGCCGTTTCCGGGCAGAATAGAAGTAATTTGCACATTTTCAATAGGATCTGCCGGAATGGAGGATTCCACCCCATCAATCACATCTCTTAGTGAATTGGTACGTTCCATCACAGTGTGTACTGCCTGAAAGATGCTTTGTTTTAAGGGATGACAGCTATCCAGAGAACGAATCCAGCCGGGAAATGAAAAGCCGACTTCGGAAACTGGAAATTCGTATAGCACGGTTTTTAAAAGAGAAAGCAGTTCTTCCTCATCCATTTGCTGACAGTCGCAGCAAACAACCGGAACGCCGTATTCTGCTGCCATTTCATCACATAACCGACGGGCATTTGCACTCTTAGGTTCTCTGGAATTTAATACTATTACAAAAGGTTTGTGGAGCTCCAAAAGTTCCCGCACCACACGCCGTTCCGCTTCCACATAACTTTCCCGGTCAATCTCGGTGACAGTACCGTCAGTTGTTACCAGAAGTCCAATGGTGGAATGTTCGCAGATTACCTTTTTGGTGCCGATTTCCGCTGCTTCACAAAAAGGAATTTCCTCCTCACTCCAGGGCGTCATCACCATACGGGCAGTTCCCTCTTCTTCGTGTCCTAATGCATCTGGAATCACATATCCCACGCAGTCCACCAGCTTTACTTTTGCACTTCCGCTATCACCAAAATCAATATGAGCTGCTTCGTTGGGAATAAATTTCGGCTCGGTAGTCATAATGGTTTTCCCTTGTGCAGACTGTGGCAGTTCGTCATTTAACCGTTCTTTTTCATAGGGATTTGTCATATTCGGCAATACCATTAAATCCATGAACCGCTTAATAAAGGTGGATTTTCCGGTACGGACGGGTCCCACTACACCAATATAAATGTCTCCATTTGTGCGCTTTGCAATGTCTTGTAACACGTTCATAAAATGTTCCTCCGGTTTTTCATATTTTACTGATACATAGGTATGTACCACCGGAAGAAAATATGTCAAAAAAGAAAAAAGTCATTACAATCACAATTTGTGTGAACAAATTTTCACCTTTTAAAAACAAAAAGCATGGAATCTCCATGCTTTTTATGTTCTATGTTCTTTTAAAAGTCAACCCATACAATTGGGTGAAGAAAAGGGGATGCAAAACGGAACAACCGCACCCGAAACCGTACACAAGGTACTGCGAGTGGTAAGGTTAGTTCGTTTGGCGCACATTTTCAAGCCCTTACCTTAATTAGTCTTTGAAGAATTTGCGATGAATAGCCTGCACCGCTTTTTCCGCCATATCTTCATCAATCAAAACGGAAACTTTGATTTCGGAAGTGGAAATCATGCGAATGTTGATGTTTGCATCGTATAATGCTTCAAACATTTTTGCTGCAACACCAGGATTGGAGAGCATACCGGAACCAACGATAGAAACCTTAGAGATTTTTTCGTCGTGGGTAATTTCTTTTGCACCTAAATCTTCTAAATTGTCATTTAAAATTTTTACAGCTTCTTCCATCTGACTTCTGGAAACGGTGAAGGAAATATCCTTGGTATTATCTCTGCCGATGGACTGTAAAATAACGTCTACATTAATATTTTTCTTTGCCAACAGAGCAAACATTCTGTATGCTTTACCGGGGGTATCGTCAATCCCCACTACTGCAATTCTTGCTACGTCGTTATCTCTTGCTACGCCTCTCACTAATAATTTTTCCACGCTGCCTGCCTCCTTCACTTTGGTTCCAGCCACTTTCTGGAAGCTGGATTTTACTTCTAAATCAACATGATATTTCTTTGCCATTTCTACAGAACGGTTATGAAGCACATTTGCACCCAAAGATGCCAACTCCAACATTTCGTCGTAGGAAATATCATTTAACTTTCTCGCATCGGGTACCATTCTGGGGTCACAGGTATATACCCCATCAACGTCGGTATAGATTTCGCAAATATCTGCTCTGAGAGCTGCTGCCAACGCCACTGCAGTGGTGTCGGAGCCGCCTCGTCCCAAAGTGGTAATGTCGTTCACGGCATTCACACCCTGGAAGCCTGCCACGATAACAATTCTGCCTTTATCCAGTTCGTTCATCAAACGGGTGGTTTCCACAGTTTCAATTCGTGCAGAACCGTAAACCATATTCGTTTTAATGGGAGTCTGCCAACCGGTTAAAGAAACTACCGGATATTTGTTTTTTTCCAATGCCATTGCTAACAGTGCAATGGTAATCTGTTCTCCGGTGGAGAGCAGAACATCCATTTCTCGTTTGGACGGTTTTTGATTGATTTCTGCAGCTTTTTCAATTAAGTCATCGGTCGTGTCTCCCTGAGCGGACACAACAACTACCACAGAATTTCCTGCGTCGTATGCATCCTGAATACGACCTGCCACATTAAAAATTTTCTCAGCGTTGGCAACAGAGCTTCCGCCGAATTTCTGTACAATAATACCCACTTTTGATACCTCCTGCAGGCTTATGCCAATTTCATATATGATACCGCATCCAAAAGAACAGTTTGCAGTTCTTTCTCACGGATTTGTTCTGTTACAAGACCAACTTCGCCATCTGCCACCGTAATCTGCTGGGCAATGGGAAGCTGTTTGATGATTGATTCGGGATTTTTGGTACGGATTAAATAGCAACCGAAGTTTTCGCTACTGTCCGCAACAAAATCACAATCTGCTTTGCTCCAGAAATACTCTCTGTTACGGTCATTTCGTAAGCAGTCAATAATATCTGCAACCACGGCACTTGCGGTGGGCAGTTTGCCGGCACCGGGACCATAGAAAACAACTTCCCCAATAGCGTTCCCGTTGACCATAATGCCGTTGAACACATCGTCAATAGATGCTAAGGGCGTTCCCTTTTTAATGATTCTCGGTTCCACGGAAATGTAAACTTTTCCGTCTTCTAATTCTGCCTGACCGATTAATTTAATCACGGAATCCATTTTTTCTGCGTATGCCACATCGGTGGAAGTGATGCCTGTGATTCCCACAGTTTTCACCTTATCGCATTCCACTTCTTTGGCAAATACCAAAGAAGATAAGATAGCAATTTTACGGCAAGCGTCGATTCCGTCCACGTCTGCAGAAGGATTGCGTTCTGCATATCCTTTTTCCTGAGCTTCTTTTAATGCAGTTGCAAAATCGGAGCCTTCCCGGAACATTTTGGTTAAAATATAGTTGGTGGTACCGTTTAAGATACCGGTAATACGGTTAATTTCATTTGCTGCAAGGCAACTGTATAAGGGACGGATAATAGGAATACCTCCACCCACACTTGCTTCAAATAAGTAATTTACATTTTTCTCTTTGGCGATCTGCAAAAGCTCGGTGCCTTTGGTTGCCACCAGTTCTTTGTTAGAGGTTACCACATGCTTCCCTGCTAAGAGAAGTTGTTTCGTATAATCATATGCAAAAGTGGCACCGCCCATAACTTCTGCAACCACCGAAATTTCGGGGTCGTTTAAAATGGCGGAAAAATCCTTGGTGATTTTAGTTGCCTCAGGATCGGAAGCGGCCACTTCTTTGATGTCTAACACATATTTTACTTCCACGCTGTCGCCCAGCTTTTCAGACAACGACTTGGCATTGGTGCGGATGACTTCACATACACCGCTACCCACAACGCCATAGCCCAATACTGCTACTTTCAACATAAAATTTTGTTCCTCATTTCTTGCTCTATTCACTAATGATGACGGTAAACTTGCTGATATCTTCAATTGCAGAAAGCTTGTTTTCCAATGCTTCCAGCTTTTTCTCCATACCGGAGGTGTCTATGGAAATGGAAAGGGTTGCCTTTCCGTCCATAGGAATATTCTGATTAATGGTCAACACGTTGGCGCCGTAGCTTGCGATGACCTTCAACACCTGGGACAAAATCCCCGCTACGTCGGATAACTCCATAAAGAAAGTAACCATACGGGTTGCTTTCAACGAGTTGTAAGGAAAAATCATATCCTTATATTTATAAAAGGCGCTTCGGGACAAATCTTCCATTTTTACTGCATCCGATACCTTCATGTCCGGATTATTCTCCAACAGTTTTTTGACAGCTAAAGTTTTCACCAAAACCGACGGTACGGCAAGTTTGTCCACAACGAAGTATTCATGATTTTTAAGCATTGTCCACACCTCGAAAACATTTGTACTCGAAAGAGTATAGCACTCGGTCTCCGTGTTTTCAATCCTATTTATTAGCTTTTATTTTAATTTAAATCGTATTTTTCTTTATTTTTCTGTTGTTTTTAACCATTTTCTCTGTTTTTTTAATTTTTCGTAGTTTTTTCAACAGATTACAGTTCAAACTGCTCCTTGGAGAACCGCGCAAATTCAGGGGCTCGCTGACGACGGACATCTTTTTTTAAAATATCAAACTTAAACTTACGGCAGGTATGGGATGCCCCATATAAGTTTTTCCGTTTTTTACAGATAACCTGTTCGCAGTCTGCCAATAGATTCGCATACTCACAAAAAGCACAGGTATTTTCCTGATTTTCATCCCAGAGGGGCGTTTTTTTCAACTAAAACACATCCTATATTCTAATTCTTTCTCAGTTTTGCAATAAAAAAGCCAATGGTCACGCCGTTTGGCAGAATCTGCGCCATCCCGTTTTCCCCGTATTGGTTCTCGCCTAATTGCATTTGAAACGGCTCCAACGTAAACTCAGAATGGTCCTTCAAAAACCGTTCTATCTGACGCTCGTTTTCATCCTTGTTGACAGTGCAGGTGGAATACACCAACACACCACCCGATTTTAGAGCATCTGCCATATGATTTAAAATTTGTTGTTGCAGGAAAACCAGTTCCAAAAAGCCAAATTCTCTCCACTTAATGTCCGGCTTACTGCCGATTACCCCTAACCCTGAGCAAGGCACATCCGCTAAAATACGGTCAAACTTTTTTGAAAAAGTCTTTTGGGAGGCATCTGCTTCCAATACCGTAGCGCAGGTAATTCCGCAACGCTCCAGATTCTTTTTGATCAGTTCACAGCGGTGAGGATAAAGTTCTGTGGCAACCAAATCTCCTTGGTTTTCCATCAGTTCCCCAATATAAGCCGTTTTTCCGCCGGGAGCGGCACAACAGTCTAAAATCCGTTCCCCTTTTTGAGGATTCAATACTTTTACCGCCCATTGAGAGGATACACTCTGAACGGAATAGTCACCCTTTTCAATCAGCTTGGTCAGATGATCCGCTTTTTCGGGAAGCAAGGCATCGCCGTAAAGGTGGCAGTTTTCCAGTTGTTGGCTTGCTTCTTCCACAGATGAAAAGCGCTGATGGTTGTATCGCAGTGCTAACGGCACTTTTTGATTCAAATTGCGGAGTAATTGTTCTGTTTCATCACCATATTGAGATACCAGTAACTCATACACCTCATCGGGAAAGGATTCTCTCACTGCTAAAGGAACATCCAAAGTTGCTTCCGACAGTCCCTTTCTTAACACAGCATTCACAAGACCTTTGGATTTGTAGGCAAATTTACTGGTCAGCTTTACACTTTCGTTCACAATGGCAAAGTCAGGAACTTTGTCCATAAAATGAAATTGATAGAATCCCATTCTGAGAATGTTTTTTACAGGAGTACTCAGTTTTTTCACCTTAGTAGTAGAAAAGCGGTTGATGATTTCATCCAAAAAACGGCGGTAGCGGACAACTCCATAAACTAATTCCGTCACAAAAGCACGGCCCTCCCCCAATTTGGAAAGGCCGTTTTTTAGTGCCAGATTCAAAAAAGTTTTTTGCTCTTCGTATTCATTTAAAATCTGAAGTGCCGTTTTTCTTCGTTCCATATCGGTTTCCTTAAACGGTTTAATCTCGATTACGGTTGGTTAAAACCAACAGTCGCACTAAGTTCATAATGGCGGTTGCCGCTGCTGCAACATACGTCATAGCCGCCGCAGAAAGCACTTTTTTCACGCCACGGACTTCCTGTCCGGTCAGCATTGCATCGCCGCCCAACACTGCCACTGCGCGGTTGGAAGCATTAAATTCCACCGGCAAGGTCACCAGTTGAAATAAAACAACTGCAGAAAAGAGGATAATTCCTGCATTGATGAGCAAATCGTTGGCAACTAAAATCCCCAAAAGTGCTAAAGGAAACGCCAGGTAAGAGCCAATATTTGCTGCCGGGATAATGGAATTTCTGATTTTAATGGGCATATAGCCTTCACTGTGCTGAACAGCGTGACCTGCTTCGTGAGCCGCCACCCCTACTGCACCTACAGAGTTCTGTGCATACACGTTATCGGATAATCGAATCACATTATTTTTCGGGTCATAGTGATCGGTCAGATTTCCTGCCACGCGTTCGATTCTCACAGACTGCAATCCGTTGGCATCTAAAATCATACGGGCAGCATCATGACCGGTTAACCCCTTCTGCGTGGTGATTTTGCTGTATCGGTTAAAGGTGGTCGTTACCTTGGTCTGTGCCCACATCGCCAGAATTAATGCCGGTAACACAAAAATTACATAGGTCATATCAAAATACATAAGAGGAACTCCTTTCGATTGAAAACAGCTTAAAAAGTGTCACGGTTTCCGTTATAAAAATCTGCAATCCCCATCATTTTCTTACCGGGAGGCTGCAGAGCGGTAATGTTAATCACGCCGTTTTTGGCAGAGATTAACAAACGATTCTTGGAAAACTCCAAAACGGTGCCGTAAGGCTGTTTGTCTTCTTTAGAATAAAGCTCCGCTTTATGGATTTTATAAAGTTTCTCGTTACGCAGGAAGCTTGTTCCAGGGAACGGATAGAATCCACGGATTTTATTGACAATGTCTTTAGCATCCAGATCAAAAGATATAATGGTTTCTTCTTTTTTAATGGGCGGTGCATAAGTAGAGAGCGAATCATTCTGCACTTCCCCTTTTAAGGTGCCAAGCCGAGGAATGGTTTCCAGAAGCAGTTTAGCACCTGCTTCCATCAATTTATCGTGAAGAGAACCACCAGTTTCCTCCTCGGTAATGGGAACCACGCATTTGGTTAACATATCACCGGTGTCAAGCCCCTCATTCATTTGCATAATGGTAACACCGCTCTCTTCTTCTCCCATAGCCACTGCATACTGAATGGGTGCAGAACCACGGTATTTGGGAAGCAAAGACGCATGCACGTTAATGCAACCGTATTTAGGATAGCAAAGCACATAGGAAGGCAAAATTCTGCCATATGCCACCACCACAATCAAATCGGGGTTTTCAGCTTTTAAAATATCCAAAAAATTTTCTTCTTTTAAGTTTAGTGGCTGGTATACGGGCAAATTATGTGCCAATGCTACTTCCTTCACAGGAGAAAACTTGATTTTCTGACCACGGTCTTTTTTGGCATCTGCACGGGTTACCACCGCACAAACATCGTATCCGTTTTCCAGCAGTTTTTGTAAACTGTACGCCGCAAAATCGGGCGTACCCATAAACATAATCTTCATTGTTATTTCACTTCACAATCCAAACTCTATTCTTCGTCATCGTGGAATACTTCGTATTCGCAAGTATCACGGATGGTTTTGCCGTCTAAATGGTCATTTTCATGACAACAGCAACGTGCCATCAGTTCTTCCCCTTCAAAAATAAATTCTTCCCCAAAACGGTTTAACGCTTTCACTTTAACATACATGGGGCGAATGAGATGCCCTTCAAAGCCGGGAATACTTAAACATCCTTCGCTACCCTCCTGAGTACCGGAGGTTTCGATGATTTCAGGGTTAATAAATTCGATAAATTCCTGAGGATCTTCCATGGTGTCAATCACGAAAATCCGTTTTAACACACCAACCTGCGGTGCGGCTAAACCAACGCCTTCCGCTTTTTTCAAGGTGTCAATCATATCATCTAATAAAGTGATAATTTTATCGTCTATTTTTTCAACCGGACGGCACTTTTTGTGCATAATTTCGTCAGTATCCGGCACAATGTTTCTGATTGCCATATATTTTGCTCCTTTCTATATGAGGGGAACTCTACCATGTTCCATGATGATCTAAGGCGCTGAAAAATGGATGCAGAATGAGAAAAGTAAGCCAGCAGCGGTTACCCGAAGGCGTACCGAGTATACGCCGAGCGACGAACTTCACTGATGATGCGCCATTGATCAAGCCATGCTACAAGAAATTAACGGGATTCACATCCACCTGCACATTGATGTCGTTTTTCTTATTAGCTAAAATCAACGCCTTAACCGATTCTGAAAACGATGTTTCAATAGCGGATGCTCCCGTGCATTTAATTAAAATATGATAACGGTACTGATTGCGAATTTTGGATATTCCGCAAGGAGTGGGACCGTACATTGCAATATAGTTTTTTCGTTCTTCGTAAAAATCCACCTTTTCAGTCATAATCTGCTTAATGCCGTCTGCCATTTGGAAAATCTTTTTCTCGTCTTCCCCTGTAAAAATGACATTGACGATTTCCGAAAATGGCGGATATTTCACATTTTTACGGAACACAATTTCGTTTTGGTAAAAAGAATCATAATCCTGACTTTTTGCCGCCTCAATGGCATAATGCTCCGGATGATAGGTCTGCACCACCGCATACCCGGGAATGTCGCCACGGCCTGCTCTTCCGCAAACCTGGGTAATTAAGGAAAAGGTTTTTTCAGCACCGTTATAACCGCCCACAAACAAAGAACTGTCTGCAGCGATTACTCCAACCAAAGAAACTTCTTTAAAGTCTAACCCTTTTGCAATCATCTGCGTGCCAAGTAAAATGGAACAGCCCGGCTTTGCAAACTGCTTTAACAGTCTCTCATGAGACATTTTGGTGGTGGTGGTATCGTTATCCATGCGGATGACCTGGGTATCGGAAAACATGGAATAAATTTCTTCTTCCAGCTTTTGAGTACCGCTGCCAAAATAGCGGACTGCCGTACTGTGACATTCCGGACAGACGGTTTCCGCTTCCGCAGTGTAACCGCAATAATGGCACTTTAATTTCCCTTCGATACTGTGATAAGTAAGCGCCACATCACATTTTTTGCATTTTACCACATATCCGCAATCCCGACAGCTGACAAAGGTGGAATACCCCCGTCTGTTCAAGAGAATAATTGCTTTTTCGCCCTTCTCTTTCACTTCGAGAAGTCGTGCTTTCAGACTTTCCGAAAGAACAGAATGGTTTCCGTTTTTCAGTTCTTCCCGCATATCCACGATTTCTACATGAGGTAGTGCGTGTTCGTTATACCGTTTGGTTAATGTCAGAAGGGTTGCTTTGCCCTGCTGGGTACGGTAATAGTCTTCCACAGCGGGTGTTGCCGATGCCAAAAGCAGGGTTCCCCCACGCTGATTCATTAAAAACCGGGCCACATCCTTTGCCTGATAACGGGGAGAATGCTCGGATTTATAGGTGGTTTCGTGTTCTTCATCCACGATAATCAAATCCAAATTGCCAAAAGGTGCAAACACAGCACTTCGTGCTCCCACCGCTACCGAAACCTGACCGTTTCGGATTTTGTTCCACTGGTCTTTCCGTTCGGAAATGGACAGTGCGGAATGAAGCACTGCAACCTGATCTCCGAACCGACGGAAAAAACGGCCTCGGATCTGGGGTGTTAAGGCAATTTCAGGCACTAAGATAATCGCCTGTTTGCCTTCTTTGATGACCTGCTCCACCAAAGCAAGATATACCTCTGTTTTGCCGGAGCCGGTTACCCCTTTTAACAGAAATTCGTGATAGCCGTCTTCCTTTCTTGCCGAAAGGATGGTATCCACAACTTTGGTTTGCTCATCATTTAACACCGTTTGTTTGTCGGTTGCTTGCTTTTCTTCGGCAAAAGGATCCTGCTCTACCACTTCTTCGGTGATTTCAATGACTCCTTTTTTCTCCAAAGCGGTAATAGATCCCCGACTGGCTCCCGAAAATGCCACCAAGTCCACCACGGGCATTCTGCCGTTGTCCAAAAGCATTTCCAGTACCCGTCTCTGGGCTGCTGCTTTTTTGAGATAAATCTCCATATAATCATACAACTCATGCTCCGCTAAGAGCAAGGTTGCCACTTGAATACTTTTTTGCTGATGAGCCTGCCGGGATTCTTCGTAAAGCTCCACCTTACCTAATTTTGCTAAGGCTGTGACCACTTTTTTGATGCCACGGTTGGAAAAGGCGTTTTCCAATTCTTCCAATGCTACGGGAACACGTTTGGAAACCAAGTAGTGAATCAGTTTTCCCAACAAGCCGTTAGCATCCTCCACGTCCTCCATAGAATCGTCCAGCAATCGGACATATTCCGAAAATTTCAAGTTAGAACCTGGAGGCAACAAAAGATTCGCCGCATCATACAAGGTGGCATAATAGCGCTTGGCAATATAGCGGGCTAGTTCCATGCCCTTTTCGTCGATAACAGGCTCATAGTCGATGACTTCCATCACAGACTTCAAAGGTATCGCTCCCTCATCGTAAAACAGTTGGGTCACGATACCTTCACGCTTCTTATTGGCTCTGCCAAAAGGAACCACCACACGGACTCCCGCCGCCACCAGATGAGATATGGGAGCAGGAATCAGATAGGAAAATTCCTTATCCACAGAAAAGTTCAAATTGGAAACCGCTATCTTAGCGCATAAAATTCGGCTCATATTTTTTTGATATCTTTTAGTCTTTTGGTTTCTCTTAGTGATTAATGACTTCGATGTCGCCGTCTGCAATTTCTTTCACTGCCATGGAAACAGGTTTTGCAGAGGAAGTGCGAATATCTTCCTGTTCACTTAAATCTCTTGCTCTTTTTGCCACAGCAATTACCAATGCGTATCTGCTGCCTGCTTTTTCTACTAAATTTCCGATTGCGGGTTGTAACATAATAATCTCTCCTTTTAGTATCTAAGAAATATATCGAATTTATTAAAAAATATGTACGCTTTATTCGTTTTTAAAATAACTGTCTTTTGTTAATTTATCGGCACGAAGAACGGTGAGTAAATCTTGACTTGCCTGCTCGATTTCATCATTTACCACAATGTAATCATACTCTCCCATCAAAGCCAGCTCCCCTTTTGCCGTTTGCAAGCGGGATAAAATCTGTTCTTCGGTTTCGGTACCTCTGCCACGAAGACGCTTTTCCAACTCCTCGTAGCTTGGGGGGGCAATAAAGGTTAAAACCGTGTCGGGGAAATTCTTTTTAATCTGCATCGCACCCTGGACTTCGATTTCTAAAATCACATCCAGTCCACGGGATAAGGCATCCTCCACGGGCTGACGGGGTGTGCCATAGTAATTCCCCACATATTCTGCCCATTCCAATACCTGGTTATTGGCAATCATTTCCCGAAATTCTTCTTTTGTTTTAAAATAATAGGTGACGCCCTCCTGATCAATGGGACGGGGTGCTCTTGTGGTGGCAGACACCGACAGATGAATCTTTCCTTCTGCCAATTCACATGCCCGCTTCACCACGGTGCCCTTTCCAACCCCTGCAGGGCCGGAAACCACCATTAAAGTGCCTTTTTGTGACATAACTAAATCCTCTTTTTATCCTTCTGCTCTGCCGGTAATGGTGTCTGTCTGAAGGCCGGACAGGATAATGTGTCCGCTATCCGTCACCACCACGGTTCTGGTTTTCCTGCCGTAGGTAGCATCAATTAAAATTCCACGTTCTTTGGCATCGGTAATCATACGCTTGACCGGTGCCGAATCGGGACTGATGATGGCAATTATTCTCTCCATCGCCACAGCATTGCCGAAGCCGATATTTAACAGTTTCATATCGAAAACCTCTTTTTATTTATTCAACATTCTGCACCTGTTCACGAATGGCTTCAATTTCCGTTTTGGCATCAATGCCGATTTTGGAAATTTCAATGGAGTTACATTTGGAGCAGGTGGTATTCACTTCACGGTTCATTTCCTGAATAATGAAATCCAGCTTTTTGCCTACGGGTTTGTCCTGATAAACAAGTCCCATAAACTCTTCAAAATGACTCTGCAATCTGGTAGTTTCTTCAAAGGTGGCAACCTTGTCGGAGAAGATGGCAACCTCGGTCATCAAACGGGTTTCGTCATAGGTAGCACCGTTTAAGTATTCTTCCATCTTGTCACGCAGTTTCTTTTCGTATTCTGCCACGGACTGAGGCAACAACTCTTCAATTCTTGCCACCATGCCACGCAGTTTTTCAATACGGCCGACCATATCGTCTGCTAAACGTTTGCCTTCGGTTCTTCTCATTTCTAAGAAATCGGAAACCGCTTTTTCCAAAACGGGTTCTAAAATGGAGAAGATTTCTTCTGCTTCATGCTCTTTATATTCCACCTCGAAAATATCGGGGAACCGGGACATTTTGGTCGCCGTAACATCAAAGGGCATATCGTATTCGTCGGACAATTCTTTTAAAACCTTCAGGTAGTTTTCTGCAACCGTGCGGTTTAGGGTGACAACCTTGTCCCCTTCCTCCACATTGTTCATATGGATATACACATCTAATTTCCCACGGTTGATTTTTTCTGCTAAATATTTGCGAACCGGTTCCTCTAAAAAGGAAAATCCTCTGGGAACACGGATGTTAGCATCAAAATAACGATGATTTACCGATTTTAATTCCACGGTAATATCGTAGCCTTTATAAATTTCTTTCTGACGGCCGTAGCCTGTCATACTCATAGACATACTTTTTCACCTTACCTTTTCAGTACAGTATAACATATATATAATAAAATGTCAAAACTTTTTTTGATTTTTTGGGATTTTTCTCCGATTTTTAAAGATTTTTGACTATTTTCTACGAAAATCTGTCAATTGACAGAAGAGAAAAACAAGTCCCGCAAGAAAAAACTGATGTTTTTTCAAGAAATTTCCGAAAATGACTTGAATTTTTTGGCAGTCTGCTATATAATATTATAGTTAAATTGACAACAATGTTTATAAAATTTCTTATCATAAAAACGGAGGTCAAACACAATGGCATTTATTGACAGAATCAAAGAAAGAGCAAGAGCCGACAAAAAGAAAATCATTCTGCCCGAATCTATGGACAGAAGAACCTGGGAAGCGGCTGCACAGGTTTTAGCAGAAGATATCGCTGATATTATCATCATCGGTACTCCCGAAGAAGTACAAGCAAACAGCAAAGGCTTAGATGTTTCCAAAGCTACCATCATCAACCCCTTCACCTATGAAAAAACCGAAGAATATATCAACTTATTCGTAGAGCTTCGTAAATCCAAAGGCTTAACCTACGAAGAAGCTAAGAAAACCGCTTTAGGCGACTATATGTACTATGCTTGCTTAATGGTAAAAGCAGGCGATGCAGACGGTGTGGTATCCGGTGCTTGTCACTCCACCGCAAACACCTTGCGTCCCAGCCTGCAGATTATTAAAACCAAACCCGGCGTAAAACTGGTTTCCGCATTCTTCTTAATGGTGGTTCCCAACTGTGAATACGGTGCTAACGGTACCTTCATTTTTGCAGACAGCGGCTTGGAACAGAATCCCGATCCCGAAAAATTAGCAGCCATTGCAGCATGCTCTGCGGAATCCTTTGAACTGCTCTGCGAACAGGAAGCAATTGTTGCAATGCTCTCCCACTCCACCAAAGGCAGTGCAAAACATGCGGATGTGGACAAGGTGGTAGAAGCAACCAGAATTTGTAAAGAAAACAACCCCAATTTAAAAGTAGACGGCGAACTGCAATTAGACGCAGCAATCGTTCCCTCTGTTGGTTCCTCCAAAGCTCCCGACAGCGATGTAGCAGGTAAAGCAAATGTGCTTTGCTTCCCCGACTTAGATGCAGGTAACATTGGCTACAAACTGGTTCAGAGGTTGGCAAAAGCAGAAGCATACGGTCCTGTTACTCAGGGTATTGCAGCTCCCATCAATGATTTATCCCGTGGCTGCAGTGCAGAAGATATCGTTGGCGTAGTTGCAATCACCAGTGTTCAGGCACAGGCAAAATAAGAAAAGGAAAGGATTAAAAAAATGAAAATTTTAGTTATCAATGCAGGTAGCTCCTCTTTAAAATATCAGCTGATTAATATGGAAGATCAGTCCGTTATGGCAAAAGGTCTTTGCGAAAGAATCGGAATTGACGGAAGACTGACTCACTCCAAAGGCGGAGAAAAATTCCAGAAAGATTTAACCTTAAAAGATCACGGCGATGCAATCCAGGCGGTGCTCGATTCCTTAACTGACAAAGAAATGGGCGTTATCGCATCCATGGATGAAATCAACGCTGTTGGTCACCGTGTGGTACACGGCGGTGAAGCTTTCTCCGGCTCTGCTTTAATCACTGAATCCGTAATGAAAGCATTAAACGAATGTATCGAATTAGCGCCCTTACACAATCCTCCCAACATCACCGGTATTGAAGCTTGTGCAAAAATTATGCCGAATGTGCCCCAGGTTGGTGTGTTTGATACTGCATTCCATCAGACCATGCCCAAAAAAGCATATCTGTATGCAATCCCCTACAAATACTATGAAAACTACAAAATCAGAAGATACGGTTTCCACGGTACCAGCCACAAATATGTTAGCATGAAAGCTGCTGAACTGCTTGGCAAACCCATCGAAGAATTAAAAATCGTGACCTGTCACTTAGGAAACGGCTCCTCCATTTCTGCTGTTGACGGCGGTAAATCTGTGGATACCTCCATGGGCTTCACTCCCTTAGCAGGTATTATGATGGGTACCCGTTCCGGTGATATTGACCCGGCAATCGTGGAATTTATTGCAAACAAAGAAAACAAAACCGCTAAAGAAGTGGTTAGCATCTTAAATAAAGAATCCGGTGCTTTAGGCTTATCTGAAATCTCTTCCGACTTCAGAGACCTGTCTGACGCTGCTGATAAAGGCGACGAAAAAGCAAAAGCTGCTTTAGACATTTTTGCATACGGCGTTCAGAAATACATCGGTACCTATGCTGCTGCTATGGGTGGCATTGATGCTGTGGTATTCACCGCAGGTATCGGTGAAAACGATGCTGCCTTAAGAGAAAAAGTTGCAGGAAACTTAGGCTTTATGGGAATTAAAATCAACAAAGATAAAAACAACGTTCGCGGCACCGTGGATATCACTGCTGATGACGCCACCGTTAAGACTTTAGTGATCCCCACCAACGAAGAACTGATGATTGCGTTGGAAACCGAAAAATTGGTATAAAAGCCCCTGATATTTTTCTAAAAAATTCAAAAAAATGCTTGACAAATTACCAAAGATTATGTATTATATTATATGATTGTCTGAGATTTTGGTAATTTATCAATATTTTGGGCAGTCTTTTGGTGTCTATGACCGTGAGAATTGGAGGAAACAATAATGGAACAAAACGAACTGTTAATTGATTTAACCTCTATTGTGAAGTCCGAAGGGATGGAAATTACAGTCAATAAGGAATACCCCATCGAAGTGTTTTCCGAATTTGCTGATATGCCTTCCTTAGAAACACCAGTTACGTTAACGGGCACAATCACAAATCACGCAGGCAACTTATTCTTACAAGGAGAACTTTGTTTTACAGCAAGATTCCTTTGTGACCGTTGCCTGGAATCTTTTGCTAAGGAATATCGTATTCCTATGGAAGATACCATTGCCCGGGAGGACTCGGGGCTGGAAGCCGACGAGTTTATCCCCTATCAACATAATACCGTGCTATTGACTGAAGCAATTTACAAATGCATTTTTGCCGTAACCTTGGATCAACAGCTTTGTAGAAATGATTGCAAAGGTCTTTGCCCCGTTTGCGGATGTAACCGCAACGAAACCGAATGTAACTGTGATGACACGGAAATTGATCCCAGATTACTGAAATTAAAGGAATTATTAAAGTAATCCGCAGTTACCCCATAACATTTTGTAAAAATATTCAATTATAGAGTAGAACTCTACAGGAGGTGTTAAGACATGGCTGTACCGAAGAGAAAAGTTTCTCATGCGAGAAAAAACAAAAGAAGAGCAAACTGGAAATTAAGCGCTCCGGGTCTTGTTAAATGTCCCAACTGTCAGGAACTGACACTGCCGCACAGAGTATGTAAATCTTGCGGTTTTTATAAAGGTAAAGAAGTAATCAAAATGGATTAATCAAAAGCCTTATAAGAAGCGGGGTGCTTATTGCTCCCCGCTTTTTTTAAAATTTTTATGCTCCGATGCAGTTTTTTGGGGGACTTTGTCGGAGTGTAAAGATTCCAAAGCAAAAAAACAGAGGTATTTTTATGTATTATGTGGACGGAGTAAAAGAAAATAGTCTGGCCAAAAAAGCGGGCCTGCTTCCCGGAGATGTGATTACCCATATCAACGGCGAAGAAGTGACCGACGGTTTGCTGTACGGTTTTTTAATCTGTAACGAGCGTTTGGAAATTGCCTTTGTAAGAAATCAGGAGCAAAAAACTATCACCGTGGAAAATCACTACGAGGATTTGGGTATCATCAATGAAAGACCCTTTATTGAAAATCCAAAAAGCTGTCGGAACAAATGTGTGTTCTGTTTTATTGACCAGCTCCCCAAAGGGATGAGAAAACCTTTGTATTTTAAGGATGACGATTCCCGTCTTTCCTTTTTAACGGGAAACTATGTCACCTTAACCAATATGAAAGAGGAAGAAATCGAAAATATTGTAAGAATGCGTCTTTCTCCCGTAAACATTTCGGTGCATACCACCAACGATGAACTTAGAGTAAAGATGTTGCACAACAAGAACGCCGGCGGTATTTTAGATAAAATTCATTATCTTGTGGAAAACGGCATCACGGTAAATGCACAGATTGTGCTTTGCAAAGGATGGAATGACGGGGAGGAATTAACCCGGTCCTTAACCGACTTATACGAAGCCGAGGTAAACAGCGTTTCTGTGGTCCCCATCGGTCTAACTAAATTTCGTGACGGGTTAACGCAGATTGAACCGTTTTCTAAAGAAGACTGCCAAAAGATTATCCGGCAGATTCACAAAATTTCAAACCGTGCCTACCGGGAAATCGGTACCCGTTTTGTGTATCCTGCTGACGAGTTTTTTGTAAAAGGAGAAATCGACCTTCCCCCGGCGGCATATTATGACGATTTTCCTCAGATTGAAAACGGTGTTGGGCTGTTATCTTCCTTTGTGAAGGAATTTAACCTGTCCTTTGCCAACCGCAAACCAAAGCCTGTCCGCAAAAAAGTGGTTGCCACCTCTCAGGCGGCATACCCTACCCTTTCCAAATTGGTAAAAAGATTTGACGAGAAATTTGGCACCAATACCGAAGTGATTTCCGTGGAAAATAAATTCTTCGGCGAAAAAATTACCGTGGCAGGTCTTTTGACTGCAACCGATATTATCGAACAGTTACAAAACAAAAAAATGGAATTTTTGGTGCTTCCCTCCTGCATTTTAAGAGCAGAAGGCGACCTGACCTTAGACGATAAAACCGTTTCCGATATCGAAAGAGCACTTTCCTGCGAAGTCATTTTAAACGAGAATGACGGCAAGAGCTTTTTAGATGCACTCTGTTTGTAAGAACCCCACCCGAAGGAGGTAATAAACTATGGCAAAACCGATTGTTGCAATTGTGGGACGCCCAAATGTTGGAAAATCCCAGTTATTTAACCGAATCACCGGAAAGAGAATCTCCATTGTGGAAGACACTCCCGGCGTTACCCGTGACAGAATTATTTCCGAGGCAGAATGGCTTTCCAAGTCATTCCTCTTAATTGACACCGGCGGTATTGAACCCGATTCTACCGACGAAATCACCGCCATGATGAAGCGTCAGGCAGAAGCGGCAATTGAAACCGCAGATGTACTGATTTTCTTAACAGATGTCCGTGCTGGGGTTACTGCAACTGACCGTGAAGTTGCGGCAATGCTGATGCGCTCCGGAAAGCCCATTGTGTTAGCTTGTAACAAATGCGATACTCCCGGGGAACCGCCTATGGAATTTTACGAATTTTATAATTTAGGATTAGGTGACCCTGTGGCTATTTCCGCCATTCAGGGCATGGGAATCGGCGATCTTTTGGACTTGGTTGCAGCAGGCTTTCCCCAGGATGCACAGACTGACGCAGACGATGATGTATTAAAAATTGCAGTCATCGGGAAACCCAATGCCGGAAAATCTTCTCTCATTAACCGTCTGCTCGGAGAAGAGCGTCTGATTGTGAGCAACGTGCCCGGTACTACCCGTGATGCCATCGACACTTATGTGGAAAAAGACGGTCAGAAATATCTGTTTATCGACACTGCCGGTATCCGCAGAAAAAGTAAGGTGAGCGAAGCGGTGGAAAAATATTCTGTGCTTCGTTCCTATGCAGCTATTGAAAGAGCTGATATTTGCCTCATTATGTTAGACGGCACCGAAGGAGTAACCGAGCAGGACACCAAAATTGCCGGCTATGCCCACAACGAAGGAAAAGCCTCCATCTTTGTGGTAAATAAATGGGATATTATTGAAAAAGACGATAAAACCATGGATCGTATGAAGCTTGAAATCAAGGAAGGCTTCTCCTATATGATGTACGCTCCTGCCCTGTTTATTTCTGCAAAAACCGGACAGCGAATTGACACCATCTTCCCCATGTTAAAAGCGGTAAATGAAAACAGAAACCGCCGTGTGACCACCGGTATGCTAAACGATTTAATTGCCGATGCCACCGCCCGTGTTCAGCCGCCAACGGATAAAGGCAGAAGATTAAAAATCTTATATGCGGTGCAATCTGCTGCCAATCCCCCCCAGTTTGTTATTTTTGTAAACGATACCCGTTTGATGCACTTTTCTTATGAACGGTACTTGGAAAATCAGTTAAGAAATGCATTTGATTTTACGGGCACTCCCATCAAGTTTTATATCCGTGAACGAAACGAAAAGAAAAAACTCTAACAAGGAGGAACTACCATGCCGGAATTTGTGTATTATATCCTATTTGCCATTTTAGGCTATCTTTTGGGAAGCTTAAACTTTTCCATCATTATCGGAAAACTGTTTTACAAGGTTGACGTTCGTGAACACGGCAGCAAAAATGCAGGAACCACCAATACTCTTCGCACCTTAGGAAAAGTGCCTGCTATTTTTGTACTGCTGTTAGACACCTTTAAAGCAGTGATTGCCTACTGGCTGGTATTTTTGATTACCAAAAACGTTTCCTACTCCTATATCGGGGCGGCAACCGCTGTGGTAGGTCATAATTTTCCCGTATTTTTTGGCTTTAAAGGAGGAAAAGGTGTTGCCACCTCCCTGGGTGCCTGCTTCTGCTTAAATCCTCTCTTAGGGCTTTATGTGTTTTTAGTTGGTGTGGGAATGATTGCCATTACCGGTTATGTTTCCGTGGGTTCTCTGGCAGGAAGCACTTCCTCTATCATCTTCTTTGCGATTTTTGATCCCAATCCGCTGAAGTTGGTACTGTTGGTTGTTTTAACCGTTTCCATGTATATCCGTCACCACGAAAACCTGAAACGTCTTTGGAATCATACCGAAAATAAAATTTCTTTCAAAAAGAAAGAAAAGTAAGGAACCGCTATGGATTTTATTACTGCAAAAGGTTTAATCGTCAAAGAAACTGACTTTAACGAAGCTGATAAAATGCTCACCGTGATGACCGATTCCTATGGACTTTTGCATGCGAAAGCATCCGGTATCAAAAGCTTAAAACGAAAGGAATTATCCGGTGCAAAACCCTTTTTATATTCAGAATTTACCTTTTCTCAAAAAGGTGATTCTCTAAATCTTCGGGAAGCTACTATGATTCATTCCTTTTTGGATATTAAAAACAGTCTGACCGATTTAGCATTAGGGTTTTATATCTTAGATGTTTTGGGCAATATCGCTATGGATAACCAACCAAACGAACCTCTTCTTCGTTTAACGTTAAACACCTTATTCGCCTTAAACCAAGGAAAGAAAGACGCCTCCTTAATCAAAGGTGCATATGAAATGAAGGTTTCCGACATTGAAGGCTTTACGCCTCATACCTTTGAATGTATGGAATGCGGAAATGAATTGGAAGAAGAAAAATTCTGTTATTTTGACGTGTTAAACGGCGGTATTTTATGTAAGGACTGTTCTCCCGGTGAAGAGAGAAATATCTTAAAAATTTCTATGCCTACTTTTTCTGCTATTAACTACATCTTAGATGCAGATATCAAGAGCTTTTTGGCATTTGACCTATCGCCTGAAGCACGGGAAGAATTTGCCAAGATTTGCGAAAAATATTTTTTGGCACAAAGTGATTTTCACCCCAAAACCCTTACTTACTATAAAAAAGTGATGCTGTCTGATTAGTAAATACCAAAAGATACTAAAAAAAGCGGTCTACCAGACGAAGACGGCGATATGCCACTTCCGTTTGCTGAGATAAATCTAAAGACAGTTTGGCTAACCGTTTTAGAATATTACGAACCACATCCGCATGTGCATAGAGAATCTGACCTGCAAGTTTGTCGGTCAGATTTTTTTGTTCTGTTTTGGAAAAATTCTGATATATACCGGAAAGCTCCGTCATATTTCCCTGAAAATTCGGACGAAGCAATGGTAACACGTTTTCATAATACTCTTCCCAAGTTTTGGGAAGAGCTTTTTTTATGACACTGTTTTCGTTTCTATTTGCTTGCTGATTCGGTTCTCTGTGGGTTAAATTTGTACCTCGGCGAAAGCCGCGTCGCATCCATCTCATAAAAAATCCTCCTGTTTTATTTTTTGGGTTATTACCAGTTTATTGTTTTTTTAGAAAAATGTGACAGAATAGCTTTTCTTGTTTTACAAAAACTAAACATATCAAAAAAAGTGAGGATTATATATGAAAAAAATCAATCAAAATGAATATCAAAAAATGGTTTCCGGACTGGGGAAAAGTCCCTGGATTAAAAACATCGTTTGGGCATTTTTTGTGGGCGGTGCCATTTGTGTATTAGGGCAAATCATTATGAACACCGCCGAAACGGTGGGGATTGCCAAAGAGGATGCCGGATGCATCACCTCAATTTCGTTAATTTTTTTAAGTGGTTTATTCACAGGGCTTGGATTGTTCGACAAACTGGCAAAACGGGCAGGTGCCGGAACATTGGTCCCCATCACCGGTTTTGCCAATGCTATGATTTCCCCTGCTATGGAATTTAAAACAGAGGGTTATGTGCTGGGACTAGGCGCCAAAATGTTTGTGATTGCAGGTCCTGTAATTGTGTACGGGATTTCCTCCTCTATCCTCTGCGGACTCATCTATTTTTTTACAAAAGGCGGTATGTGATATGACAAAACGAATCGGAAATTCTACACTATTATTCCCCGGGAAACCTACCATTACAGGATTTTATTCAGTTGTGGGCAAAAAAGAATGGGAAGGGCCTTTGGGCAAATGGTTTGATTTGACTATCGGCGAGGGCCATTTGGGAGAAGAAAGCTGGGAAAAGGCAGAAAGCAAACTGATTGAGTTGTCCACTAAAGGTGCTTTGGAAATGGCAGGAATTACAGCGGATAAGGTATCTCTTTGTTTTGGCGGTGATTTATTGAACCAATGTATTGCTACAAACTACACGCTTCGCACACTTGGGGTTCCTTTTCTGGGACTCTACGGTGCCTGTTCCACCATGGCAGAAAGCTTGATTATGGGAGCTATGAGTGTGGATGGAGGATTTGGAAAACACGTGCTTTGCGCTACCTCCAGTCACTTCTGTTCGGCAGAACGGCAATTTCGTTTCCCCTTAGAATACGGTGGTCAACGACCTCAATCCTCTCAATGGACAGTAACAGGTTCCGGAGCAACGGTTCTCTCCCAAAAAGGAGATGGCATCCGTGTTACCCGTGCCTGCGTAGGAAAAGTAATAGATGCCGGCATTAAGGACTTAAACAATATGGGAGCGGCAATGGCACCTGCCGCCTGCGATACCCTTTGTTCCTTCTTTCAGGATACTGACACCACTCCTTGGAATTACGACCTGATTGTGACGGGAGACTTAGGAAGCATCGGCAAAGACCTGCTTCGGGAACTATTATTTCAAAACGGCTACTCTGCTCAAAAATTGGAGGATTGCGGCGATCTGATTTTCTCACAGGATCAGGATGCTCACGCAGGCGGTTCGGGATGCGGATGCAGTGCCTCCGTGCTAAATTCTTATCTGCTCAAACAAATGAACCAAGGCAGATGGCACAAAATCTTATTTATGGCAACGGGAGCTTTGATGTCTCCCACCAGTTCCCTGCAAGGAGAATCCATCCCCGGAATTGCCCATTTGGTACAATTGGAAAAGGAGTAGGTCAAAAATGATTACAAGTTATCTCTTGGCATTTGTATTCGGTGGATTATTATGTGTAATTGCCCAATTACTCATTGACTTTACCAAGCTGACTCCTGCAAGAATCTTAGTTGGCTATGTGGTGGCAGGGGTGATTCTCACCTTTTTAGGAATCTATCAGCCGTTAGTAGAAACCTTTGGTGCAGGAGCAACCGTGCCTCTAACAGGATTTGGAAATGCTCTGGCAAAAGGTGTGATGAAGGGGATTTCGGAAAAAGGATTTCTAGGTGTAATTTCAGGCGGTATGACTGCCTGTGCTGCCGGAATCTCTGCCGCCATCTTCTTCGGTCTTATATTTTCGCTCATTTTCTCTCCAAAAGAAAAATAGTTTTTCAAAGTCATAACCACCGGCCGTGCCGGTGGCTTGCACTGCCCCCTTAGGGCAATATGCTGGCCGAGCCTATAGGCTCGTC
>JAZQKB010000006.1:0-10043 GCA_045541975.1 Clostridia bacterium
CGTTCATCCTGAGCCAGGATCAAACTCTCTCGTATATTTCACTTAAAAATAAACAATTGAAGTTCGCTAGCTTTTCGCTTCGCTCTTTTAATCTTTTCCTCGATTTACTTGATTTCGTTCGTAGTTTCTTAATCAAAAACTGTAGAATTTTCAAGGTCCATTATGTTATTCAGTTTTCAAGGTTCATTCCCTGTCTCTCACAGACAGCTTACACATTCTAACACATAGTTTTTAAAATGTCAAGCATTTTTTTAAAATTTTTTCATTTTTTTCCACGTTTTTCACAAAAAAACAACCTGTTTTTCAACAGCTTGCCGATTTTTAGCCGTTTTTTGCAAATAATCAAGCAAATTTTCAGGATTTTATTTGTCAAAATTTCGCTTCTTTCTAATCAATACCTAATGTTCTGACTCCCGTTAAGTCGAAATCCGGCGTGTACTCCGTCTTAGCGCTGGACTTTTGTTGCATATAAGCGTTTTTAAACCCAAGCTCCAACGCCAAATCAACCACCGAGTGATATTCCAAAGAGGTAATCCTGCGGTTTAATTCAGGATACTCTTCCAGATGTCCGTTGGGGGTAAACTGACTCATTAAACTTAAGATATAATCCGTAGTGCCGAATAGCTCTGCCAGACTTTTCAGCACTTCCATGGAATCCTTCCGACAGCCGGGCAACACCAAATGCCTTACAATCACACCCGATTGCATCATCCCGTCCGCATCAAACCTGGGTGCACCGCAAATGGCTATCATTTCCGAAAGGGATTGGATTGCATAATCAAAATAATCAGGTGCCAAACTGTACTTTTTTGAAATATCGGAAGACTGATATTTCACATCGGTGAGAAAAATATCGATATACCCTTGTAACATTTGGATGGTTTCCGGTTTTTCGTAACCTCCCAGATTGGCAACAAAGGGAATCTTGATTTTCTCACGAACCAAATCAATTGCCGAAATTATCTGTGGCAAATAGGGAGTAGGTGTGACAAGATTGATATTATGAGCGCCGTCGCTCTGGAGTTTTACAAAAATATCACCAAGCTGTTTTGGGGAAATTGCTTTTCCAAAACAACCGATACTGATATCATAATTCTGACAGTACCGACAAGCTAAATTACATCCTGAAAAAAACACCGTTCCCGAACCCTTGGTTCCGCTGATACAGGGTTCTTCCCAAAAATGAAGAGCTGCCCTTGCCACTTTAATTTGTTCGGTTGCACCGCAAAAGCCAACGGTTTTGGTTCGGTCAACACCGCAGTTTCTGGGACAAAGTGTGCAGTTTTTTAATCTGTCCATTGTTAAACTCTCCATAAATTAAGATGAAAGATTTATAATATGAAGGAATGACACATAGGTCGTCCTCCGCAATGCATACGACGGGTTCCATCTTTCTTACTGAAATCATATCACACATTCCTTCTTTTGTCCACAAAATCTCAAAAAAAGAAAAAGGAAAAATACTTTCGTCTTGACAATGGACAAAGTTTGTTATATTATATATAATGTAATAATAGGAAAAAGAACAAAGGAGTTTATTTTTCTTAACGGAGGATTATTTATGGCAAAGGAAGCAAAAAAGTATTTTAAGGTTGACCCCTGGAAAATTATTGAAGAAGGCTTTGACCCCAAAGAGGGCAGAGTTGGAGAAAGTATTTTCTCCATGGGTAACGAATATATGGGAATCCGAGGCATTTTTGACGAAATGTATTCGGGAGACAAGCTGGTAGGCTGTTATTTTAACGGTGTATACGAAGAAAAGCCTCTCTCCTATCCCGAATATTTTAACGGTCTGGCAAAAAGATGCTGTTTTATGATTAATGCACAGAACTGGTTATACACCAGAATTTTTGTGGACGGCGAAGAAATTGACTTGGCAAAAGTTCCCTTTACCAATTTCTACCGTGAGTTGGATATGAAAACCGGTTTAGTATTAAGACGGTTTACTTATCAAGATATCACCTTCACTTTTGAAAGATACACCAGCATCAACTATCACTATATCGGCGGACAGAAAATCACTATGGTAAGTGAAACTGCTCACGATGTGAAATTAGTTTCCGGTATTGACTTTACTCCCATTCACGAAGAAGAAGGCAAAAACTACTGGAGTGAAATTGACAAGGGCGATGATTACATCATCTGCCAGACTCAGACCAGCAGTCAGAGAATTTACTCCAAAATGAAAACCAATCTTGGCGCAGGAAAAGTTATATCCCAAAACAAGATGATTATGCAGGAATACGATTTCACCCTCCAGGGCGAAAAAGTGTTTGAAAAAGTGGTATATAACTTTGTGGAACGTGACAAAGATTTAGCCATTGACTTAGCAAAAGCAGACTCCTACTTAGCAAAAACCTATGACGAATACAGAGCAGAACACGTAGCTCGTTGGGCAGAAATCTGGAAACACTCCGATGTGGAAATTGACGGTGACGACGAAAACCAGCAGGGCATCCGTTTCTGCATCTTCAATATGCATCAGACCTATCACGGAGATGACGGCAGATTAAATGTTGGTGCAAAAGGCTTAACCGGTGAAAAATACAGCGGTTGGACCTTCTGGGACAGTGAAACCTACTGTCTGCCCTTCTATATGTTCAATAACCCCAAAGCGGCAAAGAATCTTTTAATGTACCGTTACAATACCCTGCCTCAGGCAAAAGAAAGAGCCATTGAACAGGATTGTAAAGGTTCCTGCTATCCCATGGTTACCATTGACGGTACCGAAAGCTGCGGCGTTTGGCAGCACGGGAACTTAGAAATTCATGTTACCGCAGCAATTGCATACGGCGTATGGCATTATGTGAGAAATACCGGTGACGAAGAATTTTTAAAAGACTACGGTCTGGAACTGTTGGTGGAAACCTCCCGTTATTTTGCATCCCGTGGTGACTGGAGTCCGAAAACCGGTGAATTCGGTCTGTGGGGCGTTATGGGTCCTGACGAATTCCATATGATGGTACATAACAACACCTACACCAACTTTATGGTAAAGAAAAACTTCCTCTATACCATTGAAATGGTGAAAAAATACGGCTATGATGTTCCTGCAGAAGAATTGGCTCAGTGGCAGGAAATGGCTGACAAAATGCGTATCAACTATGACGAAAAAACCAAGCTCTTTGAACAGCATGACGGTTACTTTGATTTCCCCGAATATGATGTAAAAGGAATGGATCCTGACAAGGTTCCCGTTTACAGATATTGGGCGTATGACAGAATTTTCCGTGTGAATATGTTAAAGCAGCCTGATGTTGTGTTAATGCAGTTCTTCTATTCCAAAGACTTTACTTTAGAACAGAAGAGAGAAAACTTCTATTTCTACGAACACAGATGCTCTCACGAAAGCTCTCTGTCTCCCGCAATTCACTCCATTATGGCAGCTGAAATCGGCGATCTGGATATGGCAGAAGAATATATGGCATACGGTAGCCGTGTAGACATTGATGACTACAACCGTAACGCTCATCAGGGCTTACATGTTACCTCCATGTCTGCAGCCTGGATGAACATGATTTACGGCTTTGGCGGTATGAGAAGTGACGGCGACATCTTAACCTTCAAACCCAACATTCCGAAAAAATGGAACCGTTATGCATTCACCATTTTAGTTCGCGGAAGCGTGCTGAAGGTGGAAGTTGTGAAGAACAAGGCTACCTTCAAGGTGCTGGAAGGCAACCCCGTAACCTTAGAAATCTTCGACAAAACCTATGAAATTACCACGGAGGGTGTAGAAATTGAGTACTAAAAATTTGAAAGCAGTTATTTTTGACTTAGACGGCGTTATTGTATCCACTGACGATTGCCACTACAGAGGCTGGAAAAAGATGGCAGACGAAGAAGGCATTTACTTCGACCGCACCATCAACGAGCGTCTTCGTGGGGTCAGCCGTATGGAAAGCTTAAACATTATTTTGGAACGGGCAGAAAAAGAGTATACCGAAGACGAAAAGACTGCTCTTGCTACCCGTAAAAACGGCTACTATGTGGAATTTATCCAGGCATTGACTCCTGCTGACATTTTACCTGGCGTAATGGAAGCGTTGGAAGGCTTAAAAGCAAAAGGAATTAAAATTGCAATCGGTTCTTCCAGCAAAAATACTCCCATCATTTTAAAACAGATTGGCTTATCCGATTATTTTGATGCAGTTTCTGACGGAAATAACATCTCAAAATCTAAGCCTGATCCGGAAGTGTTCTTAAAAGCGGCAGACTTTTTGGGAATGCCTTATGAAAACTGTGCTATCGTGGAAGATGCGGACGCCGGTATTGCAGCCGGCAAAGCGGCTGGTATGTTTACCTTTGCGGTAGGCAGCGCTAAAGACGGTGACCAAAAGCTCACCACCATGAAAGATTTATTACAGCATGTGTAACACCAAACATAAAAAATGCACACCAGTATCGGTGTGCATTTTTTTATGCTTCTGTTTTGGATTGCAGCTGTGCGGTGATGTTTTCCAATATTTTCACCAGCTCCTGTGTTTTTCGTAAGGTGATGGTACGGAGGGAGAAATAAGGTTTTACTCCTGCTCCAAACAGTGCTTTGCCTTTGTAGGCACTGCCTAAATTCAACACAGCAGAAATAATCTCCTGCGAGAGTTCTTTCATCCGAAATGTTACTGTTCCTGCACTTTCTGACACCTCATAAATGCCTAAGCGTTCACACATGGCACGAAGATAGGAAATTTCAATTAAGTTCATGGTTTCTGTGGGAATATCGGAGAAACGGTCGGTTAACTCGTCAATCATATCGTCCACATCTTCACGGGTTTTCACAAGAGAAATCTTTTTATAGATTTCCAGCTTGCTGGCATGGTCGGAAATATAGCTATCATCCAAAAAGGCAGACACTTTTAAATCCACCTGGCAGGTGATTTCCTCCTGCACGGTTTCACCCTTTTGTTCACGGACTGCCTCATCTAAAAGCTTCAAATACATATCATACCCAACGGCATCCATATGACCGTGCTGTTCTGCCCCCAAAATATTTCCTGCACCACGGATTTCCAGGTCACGGAGTGCAATTTTAAAGCCGGAGCCAAACTCGGTAAATTCTTTGATGGCTTTTAAGCGTTTTTCCGAAACCTCGGTGATGGATTTATCCCGTTTATAGGTTAAATAGCAATATGCCAGACGGTTGGACCGCCCTACTCTGCCTCGCAACTGATATAGCTGTGCCAGTCCAAGATGGTCTGCATTTTCAATAATCATGGTGTTGACATTGGGTAAATCCAGCCCTGTTTCAATGATGGTGGTGCAAACCAAAATATCAATTTCACCCAGAGACATCCGATAAAAAATTTCTTCCATTTTCTCACGGCTTAATTTTCCGTGGGCAACTTCGATAACCGAATCAGGAAACCGTTCTTTTAATTTTGCCGCTACCTGATGGATGGTTTCCACCCGATTATAAAGGTAAAACACCTGACCGTTTCGGTTTAATTCCTTCTGGATTGCTTCATGGATAATGGCATCGTGATACTCCAGCACAAAGGTTCTGACGGGATGACGGTCACACGGAGGTTCTTTTAAGGTGGAAACGTCACGGATGCCCACCATCGCCATGTTTAAGGTACGTGGAATAGGTGTGGCAGAAAGGGTCAAAATGTCCACTCCGTTTTTCATTTCTTTGATTTTTTCTTTATGAGCAACACCAAACCGTTGCTCTTCGTCCACAATAAGCAGTCCCAAGTCTTTAAAGGCCACGTCATTCGACAGAAGTCTGTGAGTACCGATAGCAATATCACACATTCCGCTTTTTAGGTCTTTGATGACGGAATCAATCTGCTTTTTGGTGCGGAATCTTGACAAAAGACCCACCGTTACGGGAAAATCTTTCATACGATTCACAAAAGTATTATAGTGTTGCTGTGCCAAAACGGTGGTGGGGGCTAAGTATGCCACCTGCTTTCCGTCACAAACGGCTTTGAATGCGGCCCGAAGTGCCACCTCAGTTTTGCCGTAGCCAACATCACCGCAGAGCAATCTATCCATCGGACGGTGACTCTGCATATCTTTTTTCACTTCATAAATGGAAGATAGCTGATCGTCAGTTTCCTCATAGGGGAAAGTTCGCTCAAACTGAATCTGCATATCGTTGTCTTCGGAGAAGGCAAACCCTTCTGCAGTTTCCCGTTTCTGATATAAATCCATTAGTTTTAATGCTAAATCCTGACAGCTTTTTTTAACTCGTTGCTTTACCTTGTCAAAATCCACACCGCCCAACTTATTTAAGCGGACAGCTTTGGAATCGTTGCCCACATATTTATAAAGGGTGTTCAGCTGGTTCACAGGGATATAAAGATAGTCGCTGCCATGATAACGAATTTTAATAAAGTCTTTGGACTCTCCTTCCACGGTAAGACGGGTAATTCCAAGATATTCCCCAATGCCGTGTACGGGATGCACCACAAAATCCCCCACCGTAAGGTCCGAGAAGTTGGTGATAGCGTTTTCGTTTTTCACACCTTTGGAAGCACGTTTTTTGCGGTCGGTGGTGTATATATCAGAAAAATAAACAAATTTCAGTTCCGGATAACAAAACCCTTCCGTAAAACCGGGAACGGGCAGAATCTGTACTTCCCCCGGCACATAGGTGTAGGACTCGGTCACCGGTGCGTTCAGTTCATAGTTTGAAAGCGTGTAGGAAAGCTTTTCTGCCTTGGAGCGGGTTTTCCCGGGGATTAAAACTGAGTAACCCTCCTCCAGATATTCCTTTAATTCTTCCACAAAAATGCCAATGCTTCCGCTGGCAGACAACACGGATTTTGCAGGCAGATTAATTTCCCGATTTGGCTTTTTGGTACCGTAGTTATTCTTAATAAAGGATAAATGGCCAACACTATGGGAATAAAGAACCTCCATCTGCTTGGCAGGTTCTTGAAAAAAGCTTAGATTCGCCTTGTGGATCAGTCCTTTTTCGCACAATTCCAATAGGTAATCGTAATGCTCCCGATAGAGGGCATCATGTGCCTCAAAAATGCCGTTGGGATCATCCAACAAGAAAATGAAATCATCATCGGTATATGACATTAAGGGTGCAAGATAGTCTGACAAAAACGGAAAATAACGATCATAGGATGTTAGTTTTCCGCCATTTTCCAACCGTTCGATATCACGGGACAAAAGCCCTTGCAGTTCGCCCTCTGCCTTTTTTTCTTCCGCTTTTAAAACGGCAACAAGTTCTTTGGCATCAGGAATGGAAAAATCGTCTGCTGAAGTCAGAGTTGCTTCGGTAATCACTTCATAAGACAGACGGGTAATGGGATCAAAGGTACGGATAGAATCCACTTCGTCTCCGAAAAATTCAATACGGTACGGCACCCCTTCCGTATAGGGGAACACATCCACAATCCCACCGCGCACCGAATACTGTCCGGGACTTTCCACAATGTCTACCCGTTCGTAGGACGAAAGCTTTTCGATCAGTTTTTTCTGTTCATATTCGTCACCGATTTTTAAAGTCACATTGGAATCGGTTAAAAGTTCTTTTTTCACCACCGGCACAAATGCTGCACCGGGAGTTACAAGATATAAGCCACATTCTTTCTTTGAAATAGCATTTAAAAATTCCAGCCGTTCTTTTTTGTCGGCAGTATCTTTAGCATCCAGTTCATAATAGCAAAATTCGTAATCAGGCAAAAAATAAACGGGAATTTCATAAAACTCTGCAAAGCTTTTTAGTTTTTCCGCTTCTTTTCTGTTTTTGACCATCAAAAATGCCGGACGATGTTCCGACAGAATCAAAGCCGTGATGATATGAGCTTTGGCACCGTCAGTCAGTCCGGTCACAGAGGTGATATTCGGTTGTTTCAGTCGGATGGCATCTTTTAGCTCTTCGTAAGGTTTGTAGCCGTCCAACAGCGGAAAAAAGCCTGCCGTTTTGTTCATATTACTTCGTTCCTTCGCCGATTCCTTTCTTGTTGAATAAATTCATCGCTTTTTGGTTATCCCCTTTTAGCATATAGGAAATGGCATCCACCGCATCCTCCACAGATTGGGAAAAATCTTTCAATTCTTCTTTGGAGAATTTTCCAAGCACATAGTCTGCTAAGTCACGGTCCCCATTGGCACCCACTCCTAAGCGGATTCTCGGAAAATTGTCTTTGCCAAGTAAATAGATAATGTTTTTCATACCGTTATGACTTCCTGCAGAACCTTTTTCACGAATCCGAAGAGAGCCAAGCGGCAAAGAAATATCATCATAAACCACGATAATATCCGAAACATCAATCTTATAGAAGCCGGCAGCCTGCACCACCGCTTCCCCGCTTAAGTTCATAAACGTGGTAGGCTTTAATAAAATCACCTTTTCGCCATGGATGTTGCCTTCCCCAACCAAGGATTTAAATTTAATCTTATTGACTTTAATATCATATTTCGCCGCCAGATAATCCAGACACAAAAAGCCTGCATTATGACGGGTAAATTCATATTGCTTGCCGGGATTTCCCAGCCCTACTATCATATGCATAAGTGTTTCTCCATATGTTTTTTTAAAATGTTTCCTTACAATTTGTTTATTATACTATAAAAGGAAAAAAAAGTCAAGATTAGCATATGGTGAAAAACTTTGTCAGCAAAGAAAAATGAACAGTTTGTTCACAGAGAATTCATTGACAAATGCTGGCAATAATAGTATAATAAATGATAAGATTTTAGGAATTTTCCAAAGAAGAAGGATAAAAAACTATGATTAAAAAACTGTTAGGATGCGTAAGAGAATATAAAAAGCATTCCATCTTGGCACCGGTGTTTGTTACTTGCGAGGTGTTGCTTGAGGTGCTAATTCCCTTTTTAATGGCGCAATTAGTGGATTTAGGAATCAACGGTAACAACGGCCAGGGTGATTTTAACTACATTGTGATTGTCGGCATTATTTTAATTGTGTTGTGCGGTTTATCCCTTTGGGCAGGAGTGCTGGCAGGAAAATCTGCTGCTATTGCTTCTTCCGGCTTTGCCAAAAACCTGCGGAAAGACATGTTTCATAACGTGCAGAATTTTTCATTCTCCAACATTGATAAATTCTCTACCTCCGGGATTGTTACCCGACTGACTACCGACGTTACCCATCTGCAAAATGCCTACCAGATGATTATCCGTATTGCGGTGCGTTCTCCCATGATGCTCATTTTCTCTTTAATCATGGCATTCACCGTGAAAGCAGATTTAGCTATGATTTTCTTAGCGGCAGTTCCCATTTTGGGCATCGGTCTGTACTTCATCATGACTCATGCACACCCCACTTTCAAAAGAGTGTTTAAAACCTACGATAAATTAAACAATGTGGTGCAGGAAAACTTGCGTGGAGTTCGTGTGGTAAAAGCCTTTGTCAGAGAAAAACACGAGGAAGAAAAGTTTAACGGAGTGTCCGGCTCTATTCACGATGACTTTATCCGTGCAGAAAAACTGCTTGCCTGGAATGCACCGCTGATGCAGTTTTGTATGTACGGCTGTATGCTCTTTATTTCCTGGGTGGGTGCCAACCTGATTGTGTCAGATGCTATGACCACCGGAGAACTGATGAGCGTAATGACCTATGTGATGCAGATTTTATCAAGCTTAATGATGGTTTCCATGATTTTTGTCATGATTACCATTTCCCGTACTGCCGCGGAAAGAACCGTGGAAATTTTAAATGAAAAAGCAGACATCACCAATCCCGAAAAACCGGTCATGATTGTTCAGAGTGGTGAAATTGTATTCAAAAAAGTGGACTTTAGCTACGCTGGTGATTCCGATAAGCTTTGCCTTTCCGATGTGGACTTAACCATCCAGTCGGGAGAAACCGTTGGTATTTTAGGTGGAACCGGTAGTGCCAAAACCACTTTGGTACAGTTAATTCCCCGTCTGTATGATGTCACCGACGGTGAACTGTTGGTGGGCGGAGTGAACGTAAAAGAATACGACTTGGATACCCTTAGAAACGAAGTGGCTATGGTTCTGCAGAAAAACGTACTGTTCTCCGGTACCATTGAGGAAAACCTGTTATGGGGTGATCCAAACGCAACACATGAGGAAGTAGTTGAAGCTGCCAAGTG
>JAZQKB010000007.1:0-2702 GCA_045541975.1 Clostridia bacterium
CTCATACTCTCCCCCTTCATACTAGCTGTTTACCAGCTGAAAAAGAGAACTAATCATAAGCAAAACTTAATAAGCAAAGTAAAAAGATAAGACTCACATGTAAAAAATGTGGGTCTTTTTTTATTGCACCAAAGGAGGCAAAAATATGACTTACACAAAAAGAGCAGTAGCACTTCTTCTTGCGCTGATGATGGTTTTCACCGGCGCTGTACAGGCTTTCGCAGCCACCCAGATGACCATGGCAGTTATCGCACTTCCCAGAGCAGCAGACACAAATAAAGGCGATTGGGGCCTTCAGGATACCTACCTTCTCGGCGGGTGGGGAACCGTCGCAACCGAAAGTTATTTCGTATATTGCAAGGACTCCCACAGCGGACAGGTCGTTTATTGTATTGAACCCGGGCATAGCGTCAGAACCGGTAATATTCTTTCTCAGGCAACCGATTCTTCCTATTGGGCAAACTATCCGGGCGGTAAGAACCCGACTCTTACTCCGGACGGTATCAAAACTGTTCTCGGAAGACTTCTTCAGTATGGCTGGAGAGGTAACGGCAATACCAGTTGGAACACCACCAACGCATCCCACAGACAGGACGTGGCAGAACTTATCGCAACCCAGATGCTCGTATGGGAAGTAGTTGTTGGTGAAAGAACTCTTTCTTTCAGTCACGTAGATGCAACCAGAAAAGGTTTTGACAGCGTAATGGATAACATCTCCACCGGAAACCCTCTTTATGATGATATCTGGGAAGCATATGAATCCATCGAATACGCAGTTCAGCATCATACTCTTCTCCCGAGCTTTATGAGTGATAATCAGATCACTGCACCTTCCCATGAACTTGTATGGAACGGTTCCAGATATGAAATCACTCTTACTGATACCAATGGTGTTATTCGTGAATGCGGACTCAAAACCGATTCCACCGACCTTAAATGTGAAATCAGCGGAAATAAAATCACTTTCTATACCACTAACCCCGATGTTTCTGAAATCCTTGTAGTTGCTGAAAAAGAAGCAAGCAGAAATAATTTCCTTGTATGGACCGATGGCAATACTTGCAGCGGTGATCAGGACGTAGTTTCCTATGGACAGGAAGTAAACGAAACCCTTACCGGTTATCTCAATCTTACCCTTACCTCTGCTGCAGCAGGTGATATCAAAATCATCAAAACCGCAGAAGATAACAACGTAGGCTTCATTGAATTTAATATTAAAGGTGAAGGACTCAATACCACCGCATTTACCGATGAAAACGGTGAAATCCTTCTTGAAGGTCTTGCACCCGGTGAATATACCATCACTGAAGCAAGCTATTCCAAATATAAAGCACAGCAGCCCCAGACCGTAATTGTTGAGAACGGCAAAACCGCAGTAGCACAGTTCCATAACGAAATGAACTATGGCGCACTCAAGATTGTTAAGACTGCAGATGACGGTAATGTTGAAGGAATCCAGTTCTATATTGGCCTTGGCGCAGAACAGGCTATTGATTTCGATGGTATATATGTAACTACCGATGCAAACGGTGAAATCATTATTCCTAATCTTGAAGCTGCAGTATATATTGTTTCCGAAGTAACTCCTGAAGGATATGTTTCTAACCCCACAAGCCAGGAAGTATCTGTTCATTGGGGTGGAACTGCTACCGTAGAATTCCATAACGAACTCAAAAAAGGAAACCTTGAAATCATCAAAACTTCTGAAGACGGTAATATCGAAGGTATCAACTTCACCATCACCGGCAACGGCGTAAACAAATCCGTAACCACTGATGCAAACGGCAGAGTTCTTGTTGAAGGACTTGTTCCCGGAACCTACACCGTAACTGAAGGTCAGTATGATCAGTATGTAAAACAGGAACCGAAAACTGTTGTAGTTGAATACGATAAAACCGCAACCGTTGAGTTCCACAACGTAGTAAACTACGGCGGAATTAAAATCGTCAAAACTTCCGAAGACGGTAATATTGAGGGTATTGAATTTATCGTAGGACCCAACACCGAAGCTGTTTCCCTTGATGATGAAAACAGCTTTGAACCTATTCATGTATTCACTGATGAAAATGGTGTTGCAATCGTTGAAGGGCTCCTTTCTAACTACTATGGTGTAATGGAAGTAACTCCCGAAGGTTATTACACTGAAATGGAATACCAGCCTGTATGGGTAAGTTATGGTAATACCTCTACTGTTGAATTTGAAAACAAACTCCAGAGAGGCGATATCGAAGTTACCAAAACTTCCGAAGATGGCCTTGTTGAAGGCGTTAAATTCAAACTCTCCGGTACTTCCACCACCGGTATTGTTGTAGAAGAATACGCAATCACCAATGCGGAAGGCGTTGCACTCTTTGAAGATATCCCCGTAGGCAATAACTATGTTCTTGAAGAAGTTGACACCGCAGAAAAATATGTTGTTCCCGCAAAACAGAATGTAAAAGTTGAATGGGAATACGTAACCGAAGCAACTTTTAATAACGTGCTCAAAAAATTCAACCTCGTGCTCACAAAAACCGACGCTGAAAAAGGCGGTGCTCAGGGTGATGCAACCCTTGAAGGTGCTGTATATGGCATCTACAAAGACGGTGAACTTCTTAAATCCTACACTACTGATGCAAACGGCAAATTCACTACCGATTACTTCGTATGCGGTGAAGGTTATACCGTAAAAGAAATCACTAAGTCGGAGGCCAAGCGGTCTT
>JAZQKB010000008.1:0-33663 GCA_045541975.1 Clostridia bacterium
CATAGTCCACACCAGTAAAGGGATGGGGATTAGTACCGAAAAGTTCTCTGTATTTTGCTTCGGTCAATACATCGGTATAAGGATTGATGCCTGCTTCGTCCAGCTGATCTAAAGAAACCAAAGCGTTCCCTACTTCATCACTGGGGTAGTTTAGCATCAACACAACTTTTTTAGCACCCATTGCAATCCCTTTTAAGCAGATTGCAAAACGGTTACGGCTTAAGATGGGGAAAATTACCCCGATGGTGCCGCCTCCTAATTTATTTTGAATGTCTTTTGCAATAGCATTCACATGAGCATAGTTGCCCTGAGAACGTGCTACCACAGATTCGGTTACCGCAACAACATCACGGTCACGGAGAGCGAATCCTTCGGATTCTGCCGCTTCAATGACGCTGTTTACCACGATGGAAGCAATGTCGTCTCCTTCACGGATAATGGGGCAACGAACCCCACGGGATACCGTACCGATTTTTCTTTCCATAATCATTCTCCTAACAATTGTCAGTTTTTTTCTGATTCTTTTAGAATCATACTTGACAAATTCTTACACCTTTATTATAATACAAATAAAGCTATTAGTAAAGCAGATAAAACTTGTATCAGTAATAAGAGGTGCTTATATATGAATACCAAGCTGGATTACTACCGCATCTTCTCAGAAGTGGCACATCACGGCTCCTTCTCCCTGGCTGCAGAAAAGCTGTATGTGTCTCAGTCTGCCATTTCCCAGTGTATTCAACAACTGGAAAGTGATTTAAATACCCAGTTATTTGTCCGTTCCAGACGGGGCGTTACCTTAACCCGTGAAGGAAAACTATTACTTCCCAAAGTGGAAAATGCACTATCTTCCATCAATCAGGGAGAAACTCTTTTAGCACAGCTTCACCATCTTCACGCAGGCTCTTTAATGATTGCCGCAGGCGACACGGTTACCACGCATTATTTATTGCCTTATTTAGAGGAATTTCATACCCTATATCCCGAAATCCGTATTGAAATGACCAATTCCTACTCAGCAAAACTGCTCCAATATGTGAAGGAAGGGAAAGCAGAACTTGCCTTTGTCAACCTGCCTGTTTCCGATGAAGAATTAACGGTAGAGCCGTGCCTTACCATTCACGATGTGTTTGTCTGCGGAGCAGATTTCCCGCAAAAAGAATCCTACACCTGGAAGGAAATGGCAAATCTGCCACTGATTTTGTTAGAGCCAAATTCCACCTCCCGAAAATTTGTGGAAAAAGCATTTGAAAAAGCAAAAACTCCCTTATCGCCAAAAATTGAAATTGCGGTACACGATTTGTTGATTCGGTTTGCTTCCATTCATTTAGGAGTATCCTGTGTGGTGAAAGAATTTTCTGAAGACAGCATCCGAAACGGAACCGTACGGGAAATGAATCTGACTCCTCCGCTTCCCGAACGAGCCATCGGCTGTGCCTACCTTCGTCACAATCCCCTCTCCCACGCTGCCCAAGCCTTTTTGGAATTAATACGAAAGAAAAAAAGCTGACTCTTCGTCAGCTTTTTTTACTTATCTTGCATAACACTCGTTTAAAGTTTTCCAATAGGCTTTATCAATGGAATTTAGTTGTTCTTTGGTAATGCGGAACTGCCAGTTTCCCTCTGCTTTTCCCGGGGTATTCAAACGAGTATCCGAACCGTAGCCAAGTAAGTCCTGAATAGGGAAAATTGCCCAGTCTGCATGGCTTTGCAAAACGGTGCGAATCATACTTTGGCAACCGGTTCCCCAATCCCCTTCGTGTCCGCAATACAAAAGCATTTGTTTACGAAGGTGGTCCGGCAACTCCCACAGATACCCTAATAAAGTGTTGTTATCGTGAGTGCCGGTATAGGCAACTGAATTTTTTGGATAATGATGAGGTTTATGTAAACTGTCTCCTTCGGATAAAAAGCCAAACTGGAATACTCGCATACCGGGGAAAGTGCTGTCTTCCACCAGTTTGTGCACTTCGGGAGTGATGTCTCCCAAATCTTCTGCAATAATCTGAGAATCCCCTGCCGCCTCACGGATGGAACAGATAAAGTCCATACGGGGACCATCCTTCCAGCTTCCTTCTTTGGCAGTTTTAGCACCGTATGGCACTGCCCAATAGGATTCAAAGGCACGAAAATGGTCAATGCGGATGGCATCAAACAGCGTTGCCATATGAGAAATTCTCTCCCGCCACCAACGGTAACCGTCTTGCTTCATCGCATCCCAGTCATATAAGGGATTTCCCCACAGCTGACCGTCTGCAGAAAAATAATCCGGCGGAACCCCTGCTACCAAAGAGGGTTTTCCATCTTCGGAAAGCTGAAACTGACTGCGGTTATCCCACACGTCACAACTATCATAAGACACATAAATGGGAATATCTCCGATTACTTTGATGCCACGGTCGTTGGCATATTTTCTAATTTCCTGCCATTGGGTGAAAAATTCATACTGAATCATTTTCCAGGCAAAGAATATATCTTCCCGAAACTCTTCAGTCGTCCATTCATTCCACGGCAAATGGTTATTGGCTTCTTTTAACGCCATAAAACGGCAAAATGCTTCCAGATGTTTCTTTTGGGAAATGAATTTTTCGATTGCTGTTTTGTCAGTTACACGAGAAGATGCTTTTTGCAGTAACAAAAACCGTTCTTCCCATAACCGTTCATATTCTGCCACATAAGGCGTTTTTTGTTTGGCAGATTCCAGCTCTTCCTTGGTGATTAATCCCTTCTTTGCCAAAGTGAGTAAATCCACAAAATAGGGATTTCCGCCAAATGCAGAATAAGACTGATAGGGCGAATTGAAGCCATCTGCCATACAAAACGGAAGCACCTGCCAATAGGTGAAACCAGCGTCTTTTAAAAAATCAATAAATTGCTTTGCTTCTTCTCCAAAGCTTCCGATGGAATACTCCCCCGGCAAAGAAGAAACATGCATTAATACACCGCTTTTTCTGTCCATACTATAATTCCTTTATCTATTAAGATATCAAAAATTATACCACACCTTTTCAAAAGATGCAAGAGGAATGTCAATTTCTATCTACTCGGTATATTTGCCCTCTATCAGGCAAACATTGACATAGTCAATTCATCACTTTTCGCAAGTCAAATATAACTGAAAACAACAAGTATTTCAAGAAATAGCGAAGAGTGAAGAGGTAATAAGTAAAATCGACAAGATTCTAAATGAACCTTGTCGATTTTTTGGAAAAGGGAACAATAATGATGTGGTTTAGTTTTTAATGAGGCATCACCTGCGGCGACATGATGCATTTGTCTTGCAAATATGATGCTGCTCATTTCATTCGCAATGATGTGATGTTTGCACAAAAGCATGAAGCAAAGCCGACATCCTTCCCGAAGGAAACATCATTAGCGTTAGCGTCATCATTTGCCAAAGGCAAACATCATTGAAAACACGACTTGTCGAAACAAGCCGTTTTTTCTGGTGGGCCTTCGGGGACTCGAACCCAGGACCGACCGGTTATGAGCCGGGAGCTCTAACCAACTGAGCTAAAGGCCCTTATGTTTGAAATGTTTCCCATAAGGATGCCAAAAAAGTATACCAAAAAAGCGGGTCTTTGTCAATAGTTTTTCAGAAATTAAAGAAAGCATCTCCGATTTTTTCCAAATTGGGTATAACTGCATCGCTTCAGGCAAAACTATAGTAGAAATACCGAATCGAAAGGAGATTTTTTGATGAAGGGTTATGCAATGATTAAAATTGGGGAAACCGGCTGGATTGAAAAAGAAAAACCCACCTGTGGTCCCTTAGATGCCATTGTACGTCCTATTTGTATTGCCCCCTGCACCTCAGATATTCACACCGTTTGGTCTGGCGCAATCGGAGAACGTCATAATATGATTTTAGGTCACGAAGCGGTTGGTGTTGTAGATACTGTGGGTGAACTGGTCCACGATTTCAAACCGGGTGACAAGGTTATTGTGCCAGCCATTACCCCCGATTGGGGTACGCTGTACTCTCAGGCAGGAGTTCCCATGCATTCCACCGGAATGCTGTCCGGCTGGAAATTTTCCAACTTTAAAGACGGTGTATTTGCCGAATATTTTCATGTGAACGAAGCGGATGCCAACTTAGCACTGCTACCTGAAGGAGTAGACCCGGTGGCTGCTTGTATGTTGCCCGATATGGTGGTAACAGGTTTCCACGGTGCAGAGCTTTGTGGCATTGAATTTGGAGACACAGTTTGCGTCATTGGAATTCGTCCTGTGGGCCTGATGAGTGTGGCAGGTGCCAACAAACGGGGTGCCGCCCGTCTGTTTGCCGTTGGTTCCCGTCCTAACTGTGTGGAGGCGGCCAGATACTACGGTGCCACAGACATCATCAACTACCGTGAAGGTGACATTGTGGAACAGATTTTAAAGAAAACCGGTGGCAGAGGGGTTGACAGAGTCATCATTGCCGGTGGCGATAACAACACATTTGATCAGGCAATCCGGATTCTCCGTCCGGGTGGCTCTATCGGAAACGTGAATTATCTTGGTGAGGGTGATACCATTTCCATCCCCAGAGTGGAATGGGGCGTTGGAATGGGACACAAGAAAATCAATGGCGGTTTAACTCCCGGCGGACGGCTGAAAATGGAAAAAATGGCATCTTTATTAGCCACCGGAAAGCTGGACACTTCCCGTCTGGTCACCCATGTGTTTGAAGGATTTGACAAAATTGAAGAAGCTCTGCTCTTAATGAAAAACAAACCTGCAGACTTAATCAAACCTGTGGTAAAAATCTCATAAAAAAAGCGGTGAAATCACCGCTTTTTTTATTTTTTATTTTCGGAATCCCCGCTGATTTTTCGCTTCCCGTTTTCCGGATTTTTCTGCTTTTTTAGAGCCTTTCGGATTTTTCTGAGTTGCCTGTGCTTTCTCCACAAAGACATCACGGCCACGGTAACTTAAATCTTTGAAGGCTTCCAACACATCGTCTGCTTTATCGGCAGGAATTTCAAAGAAGGAATACTTATCAAAAATGTCCACTGCTCCTACATCACTTCCCTGCACAGGAGTGTTGGAGGCTACCAACTCCACAATGTGTCTGGGACGGATTTTATCCAAAGAGCCAAGACCGATAAACAGCCTTGCCATTCCCTGCTGAGCACCTGTTTTTTTGCTGACTTCACGGGTTTCTTTCGGCTTTTTGTCTGTTTTTTTCTCCTCAGTCAGCATACAAAGAAGTGCTGCAGAAAGCTCCGTTGCCGTCAGCTTTCCTTCTCCCACAATTTTTTTGAAAACTTCCAGGTATTGATCAAAATTGGGATTACCCGTCACAGCAATCGCTTTTTGAACGGTTTTTTGGACTCTTGCCTCCAAAACATCTGCTTCTGCAGGTGTTTTATAAGGCTCGATATGGGATTTGGTGTATTTCATGATGTCCTTTAATTTGAACATTTCTTTTCCCGCCACAAAGGTATAGGCAACACCTTTGTGATCGGCTCTGCCGGTCCGACCGATGCGGTGAACATAGTATTCTTCAAACTGAGGCACATCAAAATTAAAAACTGCCTCCACATTGTCCACATCAATGCCACGGGCAGCAATGTCTGTTGCCACTAAAATCTCGGTTTTTCCGGATTTAAAACGGCTCATTACCCGATCTCTTTCCGGCTGTTTCATATCACCGTGAAGCATTTCAGCAGGATAGCCACGGTCAATCAGTTCTTCGGTCACTTCCGAGGTCTTCTTTTTGGTGTTGCAAAATACTAAAGAAAGTCCATAACCGTGTAAATCTAACAGTCTGCTCAAGGCATCCAGTTTTTTAGGACCTTTCACTTCCAGATAGTATTCTGCCACATTGGAAACCGTCAACACTTCCCCGGTCACTTTTACAAATACCCGGTCTTTTTTCTGATAATTTTGGGCAATTTCTTTAATTTCTGCAGGCATTGTTGCCGAAAACAGGACAGTTTGACGAGTGGTGGGTGCCGTTTCTAAAATGGTTTCAATATCGTCACGGAAACCCATGTTGAGCATTTCGTCTGCCTCGTCTAATACCAGATAGGAAAGATTTACCAATCGCACACTCCGTCTGCGTAAGTGATCCATCAGTCTGCCTGGTGTTGCCACAATCACCTGAGGACGTTTTTTCAAATCATTGAGCTGCCGTTCAATCGGCTGTCCTCCATACAAAGAAGAAATACGGATTCCCTTTTGATAGCGGGACAGTTTTCCAAGTTCTTCTGCTGTTTGCATTACCAGCTCACGGGTAGGACAAAGCACCAGCGCCTGTACCGTTTCCTCATCGGGAATGATTTTTTCTAAACCCGGCACACCAAATGCGCAGGTTTTTCCGGTTCCGGTGGGTGCCTGTGCCACAAGGTCATATCCCTCTAAAATTGGAAATAAGCTTTCCTGCTGAACGGGCGTAGTTTTGATAAACCCCATCTGTGCGATTCCCTGTTTTAAAGCATCGCAAATGGGGAGTTGTTCAAATAATAAGGCTTCCATAACACACCTCGAATCCTAATCAGTTTCATACATATTATTATATAGAACGGTTGAAACGCTGTCAAGCAAAACTGAAAAAAGACACCCATTGGGTGTCTTTTTCATGGTGGGAACAATAGGGCTCGAACCTATGACCCTCTGCTTGTAAGGCAGATGCTCTCCCAGCTGAGCTATGCTCCCATATTCCGTTGTGCTCTCGTCAAGCAAGAGCCATTATATCAAATGAAATTGGTTTTGTCAAGACTTTTTTTGCATTTTTTTAAAAAAATATATGAAGTTGGGAAAAGTGCCAAAATAAATGATGTAGTTTTTGTGAAAATAATTGACGACGCTAAAAATTTCGTGATATAATGAAAAACCAACAACTCAAAATGATACAGAAAGGAAGTATCTTATGATAAAAAAATTTTTAGCACTGATTACGGTGGCTGCTATGATACTTTGTGTACCCTGTTTTGCAGAAGAATCCAATGCCCCGTTGATTTACATTCTCACCTTGGAGGACGCCATAGATATGGCTCTCACCAACAATCAGCAATTGGTGGCATGTCAGGTAAAAAAGGATGCGGCAGAGACGTCTTTGTCTGTAGCAAAAACTGAGCAGTATGCTGCAAAAAAATCACCGTTTGCCATCAACGAGCTGATTTATGTGAAAAACGGATATGCTGTTGCAGCACAGGAAATGCAAATACGTTTGGCAGATGCAGAATACCAACAACTCACCAATCGCATCTCCTATCAGGTAACCGAAAAATACTTTCAAATCAAACTGGCAGAGCAGTTGGTTCTGATTCATGAAAATGGTGTGCAAATGGCAGAAGAAAACCAACAGCTGGTATCCACACAGTTAACACTGGGAATGGTTTCAGAATTAGAAGCTGCCAATGCAGAAATTCAAGTCAAGCGAACCTCGTTAGCATTGGAAGATGCACGCAGAAATCTGGCTCTCGCCAAAGAAGACTTTAAAATTGCGCTGGGGCTAAGCGGTCCCTGTGATTTTTCTCTGACAGATACCGTTACGATGGAAGAATATCTGCCGGATGCTGCAACAGATATTCCGAAAGCGATGGAAACACGCTACGATGTGGCAGCACTTCGGGAAGTGGCAAAGCTTGACGAACTGTATTTTACCATCACCAAAAAAATCACGGCGGAAAATACCGCAAACTACAAAAATGCAGAAAGCACTTATCTGCAAAGCAAATATAACTACGATTCCAATTCCCGCTTAATCGGACTTTCCATTCAGGCATCCTGCAATAACATTGCCTCCACCAAAGGAAATCTGGAAATTGCAGAGCTTTCGCTGAATGTGAAACAGCGGGAATACGACACCGCAAAGCTAAAGTTTGAAATGGGCATGATTACCAACTTGGAACTGGTCAAAACCCAAACCGAATTACTGCAATGTCAGACAGAACTGGAAAGTGCAAAGCTTTCCTACAAGCTGGCAGTGGAAAAATATCAGTATGAAATTACATACGGCGTATAGAAAGTGAGGCAATAAGCATTATGAAACGATATATCAGCATCCTTCTCAGTGTGATATTAGCGGTAGCCTTATCTGGATGTGCAACAAAAGAAGCACCCCAAGAGGCTGCAGGCATCCCTGTGGAAATCACGGTAGCCTCCGTAGGCAGTATGCAGGAGCATTACACCCTTTCCGGTTCTGCGGCTCCCATTGCGGAAGCAACCGTTGTTGCCAAAACACCAGGCAAGATTTTATCCTTACATGCAAAGCTTGGGGACAGCGTGTCTCAAGGCGATTTGCTTTGCGCTTTGGATAAGTCAGATGTGCTGCAAAACGTGAAATCTCTGAGCGCTCAGTTAGAACAAGCAAACGCAAATATTGAATCTGCACAGATTAATTCCAACCGTGCCCAAGGCGCAGGTTACGAGCAAACCCTGATGCAGGCAGATTTAGCCGCAGCTCAGGCAAAAAGCGCTTTGGACCAGGCAAAAATTAATCTGGATATGCAAACCACAAACTATGAAAATATGAAAGTTCTGTACGAACAAGGCAACATTTCCCGTGTTAGTTTTGAAGGTGTGCAGGGCCAATATCAGGCAGCAGTTTCCTCTTACGAAACCGCAAAAATTGCTCACGATAATGCAATCCGCAGCCAGGAACTTGCCAAGCAGACAGCTGACGAAAATGTGATTGCAGCAAGCTCCGGTGTTACCGGTGCCACCGCCGGACGAAATGTATTATTGGCACAGTTGGAATCGGCACAAAAAACTCTGTCTGATATGGATATCAGCGCCCCCATTGACGGAATGGTGGTGATGGAAAATGCCAAAGTGGGAGAACTGGCCACCGGTGCACTGTATCAGATTGCAGACATCTCCAAAATCCAGTTTAAGTTAAGCGTCCCGGAAAGCATCATCAACAAAATTTATGTAGGGCAAACAGCCTCTGTATCTGTAAATTCCGCTCAGAAAACCGTGGAAGCATCTGTAACCTCCGTATCCCCCGGGGTGACGGCTCAAAGTGGTGGCTACACAGTTGTGGTGGAAATTGACAACGAAGATTCCACCATTAAACCCGGTATGGTAGGCACTGTGAAGTTTTTGATGAACGAAGCAGAACAAACCATCACTTTACCTCTGGAAACCATTATCACAGAAGATGAAAACACCTTTGTTTACATAGAAAAAGACGGCATCGTTACCAAAACTCCCGTCACCTTGGGAATGAAAGACAGCGAAACTGCAGAAGTTCTGGAAGGTGTTTTGGAAGGAGACCGTGTGGTATCCCGCGGACAGCATACCGTGTCTGACGGTGTGAAAGTTCGGGTTGTGAAAGAACATAAAGGAGGTTTGACTCCCGAATGAGATTTTTTAAAACCCTGATGAAACGACCTGTCACGGTTCTTATGGTCACCATTATGATGCTGGTATTCGGCGGAATCTCCACCATCAATATGGAGCAGTCTCTTTTGCCGGATGTTTCCATGCCCAATATCATTGTCATGACCACTTATTCCGGCGCAGGTCCTGAAGAAGTGGAAAAGCTGGTAACCGAACCTATCGAACATGCCGTTTCCACAGTGCCGAACTTTGTCAATGTAACCTCCACTTCCTCCTACGGAAGTTCTATGGTCATGATTGAAGTTTCCTCCGAGGCGGATATGAATTTCACATCGCTGAAGGTCAGAGAACAAATCAGTATGATTGACGCACTTCTGCCAAGCGGTGCTTCCGACCCCATCATTATGGAATTAGACACCAACCAAATGCCTGCGCTGGCAATCACGATGACCAGTCCCACAGGACTAACCGAATTTTCTAACCTGGCACAGAACACTTTAATTGACCGTTTAGAATCGGTATCCGGTGTGGCATCGGTAACAGCAACCGGGGTGTTTGACAATCAGATTCAGATTGATGTGAGAAAAGAAAAAATGGATCAATTCGGCATCAGCTTTTCTCAACTTGCCAGTCTGATTCAAATGGAAAGCGCCACTCTGCCCGGCGGGCAGGTAGTGGAAGGACACAATACCTTCACCATTAAAACCAAAGCAGAAATCAAGTCCTTAGAAGAAATTCAGAATTTGGTGATACAAACGGTGTATGGCAATGTGAAGCTCTCTGAACTTGCCGATATCACCATTGCCCCCAAAGACACAGAATCCTCCGTTTCCGTAAACGGAGAGGGTGCCATCAGCTTCTACATGTATAAGCAACCTAACCACAGCACCACAAAAGTCTGCGATGCCCTGCTTTCGGAACTGGATCAGATTTGCAAAGATTACAACGGAATGCGCTATATTGTAATCTTAGACCAGGCAGAAAGCATCCGGGATTCCATTAATTCTCTGCTGGAATCCGGTCTTTTAGGTGCATTGCTTGCCATTTTGGTACTGTTTGTATTTTTAAGAAGCTTCCGCTCCACCATTGTTATCGGTTGCGCAATTCCCATTTCGGTAATCGTAACCTTTGTGTTTATGTATTTTAACAAAATGTCGTTTAACACCATGTCCCTTTCAGGATTGGTGCTTGGCGTCGGGATGCTGGTAGACAACTCGGTAGTTGTGTTAGAAAGCATTTACGGATACTTAGAAAAAGGCTATTCTAAAACAGAAGCCGCTATGTTAGGTACCAAAACGGTTGCCATGGCGGTGGTTGCATCCACATTAACTTCCATCGCAGTATACATTCCCTTATTCTTTATGAGTGATAACATTGCCATCACCATGTTTAAAGAAGTGGCAATGACCATTATGTTCTCTCTTGGTGCATCTTTGCTGGTTGCTCTGACCCTGGTTCCTGTGCTTTGCTCCAAAATTCTGACTTTGGATACCAAAGCCAAAGATAAACCGAAAAAAGAAAACCGTTTGATGCAAAAATTTCAAAATATTCTGGATCTGGCATTTAGCCACAAGCGGTTTGTCATCATTGGAGGCGTTGTTATTTTTGTCTTAAGTTTAGGTGCTACCGCACTGCTTGGAATGGAAATGTTCCCTGCCACCGACAGCGGCAGTGTGCAGATTACCTTGCAGCTACCCAAAGGCACTGAACTTTCAGAAACCAAGAAAGTGGGTAAGGAAGTGCTTGATGTTGTGATGGCACGGGTAACCCCCTTAGTCACAGTAACCGACTGTATGGAAAGCTACGGCTCCGGCGGAATGAGTTTTGCCACAGCTTCCGACAGCAGCACCGGAACCATTACTCTGATGCTGGAAGACCGAAAATACCGCAGTTATTCTTCCCAGGATATTGCCGAAGAAATCCGCCAGGCGGTGCAGGATTTTGCAGGCGTTGAAATCACAACATCTGCTTCCGATATGACCTCCCTTCTGATGGGCTCCGGCAGTAATGTTGGCATCAATATCAAAGGAGACGAATTTGACGAACTGGAGCGTCTGGCAAACGAATGCAGAAACTACCTGACAGGCTTAGACGGCGTTCGTGATGTTTCCACTTCGTTGGACGAAGTTTCCTACGAATACAATATTGAAATTGACCGTGATAAAACCGCTCTGTACGGGATCCCTGCAAGAAGCATCGCGCAAACGGTACAGTCTGCATTTTTGGGAAGTCAGGCAGGATCGGTACGAATTGACGGTAACGAATACGATGTCGTCGTTCGTTATCAGGATCAGTACCGTAATACCAAGGAAGATCTGGGAAACATTATGATTCCCTCCTCCACGGGCATGCAAATTCCCCTATCGGAACTGGCAACCGTGAAAAAAGAATCGGTTCCCCTTTCCATTTCCCGAAACGGCAAGGAAAGAATTGTTACCGTTTCAGCAACTGCTTACGGAAAAACACCCGGCGAAATCAACACGCAGATTGAAGAATTTTTAAAAAGTGTTCCCGTGGAAAACGGCTATACCATCTCCACCGGTGACTCTGCCAAAGAAATGGCAGAATCCTTTCACCTTCTGTTTTTAATGTTGCTGGTTTCCGTATTGCTGGTTTACATGGTAATGGCAGCACAATTTGAATCGCTGCTGCATCCGTTTGCGGTTATGTTTGCAATTCCCCTTTCGATGATTGGAATTGTGCTGGCGTTAATGATTGCAGGAATGTCCCTTTCTATCCCTGCTTTAATCGGAATCATTGCATTAAGCGGTGTGGTGGTCAATAACGCCATTGTATTAATCGACTATGCAAATCAGTTAAGGGCAGACGGAATGACTCTGCAGGATGCCTTAAAAAATGCCTGTGTTACCAGAATCCGTCCCATTCTGATTACCACCATTACCACGATTTTAGGGTTGTTCCCCATGGCTCTTTCCAAAGGTGAAGGTGCAGAACTGATGCAACCGCTTGCAGTTTCCTTTATTGGCGGTTTAACCTTTTCCACCATACTGACACTGGTTTTTGTGCCCTGTGTGTATATGGTTTTGGAAAACATTAAGACAAAATGCATGAAAAAACTGAAAAAACAGGATCCTAAGGACTCGGTTTCCACTTCTCTTTCCTAAGAAAACTGATAAGCACAAACAGGCTTTGGCAGACTCTCCTCTGCCAAAGCCTGTTTTTTTGTGCTTATTTTTCTGAAAATTCATTGATTTTTCCACAGTTTGCACCCTTTCTCCCACAGCTTAAAATTTTTTTTAAAAAAAGTAAAGAAATTTTATAAAAATACTTGATTTTTTTCAAAAATATGTTAAAATGTATATAAAAGTGGATGAAAGTGGCACAAAAACCCATGAAGTGGTGAAAATCTTGTCGAAAAACCCATTTCCGGGAATTTTCGGTGGCACTTTCCCAAAAAGCTTACAGAAAGGGTATATGTTCCGGTATGTTTTACGGTCAGGCAAAGCATTCCATAGATGCCAAAGGCAGAATCATACTTCCATCCAAATACAGAGAGAATTTGGGTGAAAGTTTTTTCGTGCTTCGCGGATTTGAAAAATGTCTGTTCGTATATACTCAGGAAGACTACCACGAACTGGAAGCAAAAATCAAAGCACTTCCCATTTCCAACAACGGGGGCAGACTTCAGCGATACATCTTCAACCACACAGAATTGGTCACCGCAGACAAGCAAGGCAGATTTGTGGTTCCTCCGGGACTTCGCGAATTTGCCGGTCTGGATAAAGACATCATCATCGCAGGCGCTTCCTCCAGAATTGAAATTTGGGATGTTGAGGAATACGAAAAATACGAAAAGCAAACTGAGGACGAACCTCAGAAGCTTTCTGAAATTTTAGAAATTTTTGGAATTTAAGACGATGGAATTTAAGCATGTAAGTGTATTGCTGCAAGAATGCATTGACGGATTGGCAATTACCGAAAACGGAACCTATGTGGATGCCACTATGGGCGGTGCCGGTCACTCCTTGAAAATTTGCGAAAAACTTTCCGAAAACGGAATGTTTATCGGGGTGGACCGTGACGAAGATGCTTTTTCGGTAGCAACCCAGCGACTCTCCAAAACCAACTGCCAAAAGCAGTTCATCCGTTCTGACTTTAAAAATATTGCAGAGTATGTTTCCACACCGGTGGACGGTATTTTAGCCGATTTGGGAGTTTCCTCCTATCAGTTGGATAATAAAGACCGCGGTTTTTCCTATCGGGAAGATGCACCGCTTGATATGCGAATGGATCAAACCTCCCCCTTTAGTGCGAAAACTGTGGTAAACACTTATTCGTTTCAACAATTAGCCAACATCATTTCCGCCTATGGGGAAGAAAAATTTGCCGCAAGCATTGCAAAAAACATTGTCAAACAACGAGAAGAAAAAGAAATCGAAACCACTGGAGAGTTAATTGAAATTATCCGTCGGTCTATGCCGGCAAAAAGCCTTCGGGAAAAGCATCCTGCCAAACGAACCTTTCAGGCAATCCGCATTGAAGTAAACGGTGAGTTAGAATCTCTAAAGCAGGGGTTAGAAAGCTTTTTTAACCTGTTGAAACCAGGCGGAAGAATGTGTATCATCACCTTTCACTCCCTGGAAGACAGAATCGTGAAAGAATATTTTAAAAGTCTGGTGAATGTTTGCACCTGTCCTCCCGAGTTTCCGGTGTGTGTGTGCGGTAAAAAACCGCTTGCAAAAATTATCACCAGAAAGCCGATTCTTCCCTCCGAAGAAGAGTTGGCAACAAACTCCAGAAGCAAATCGGCAAAGCTTCGTATTTTAGAAAAATTATAAGGAATTTTTTCCTATTACATTATATAGAAAGGAACCGCATCATGACGTTTGAAAATCTGGCGTATCAGCGCAAACCACAAGAATCTGCAATCGTGCACGATCTTCGCCCCATTGCGGAAAAACGGCGTAACAAAGAAAAGAAACGTTTACAATTAAAAGTAGCAGTCTGCATTTTCTGTTTCATCCTCGGCGGTATCTCCTTAATTGTTCATAACACGCAAATCACAGAGCAAAGCAAGAGAAATGCTGCTCTAAAAACCCAATATGCAGAAATATACTCTGCCAACAAGAAAAAAGAAGTTGAAATCAATCAGAAGATGGATTTAAAAACCGTGGAAGAATTGGCAATCGCAAGCTACGGCATGAACCGTGCCAGAAGCGAGCAGATTGTGTATATCGACGTGCCCGACCAGGACTACGGCGTTATGGCAAAGGCTCCCTCACAAGATGGAGCAACAGATGACCATTTCGGCATTCAAAACGGTATGATAGCATATTTGGGCGAATAAGCTAATATGATGAATTGAGGGATGATATCATTCCTCAATTTTCCATATATTCCCCTTTGGATTTTTCCAAAAAAGGAGTCTCCCATGAAGAAAAACAGCACTTTAAAAACCCAAAAGAGAATCTTGTGGCTATCCGGCATACTATTGGTATGCTTTCTTTTCTTTGTTGTGAGAATTTCCATCATTCAGTTTGTGGACGGCGAATGGCTTTCCAGAGAAGCCATTGAGCAGCAAACCCGTGACCGTATGATTAATGCAAAGCGCGGCACCATTTACGACCGTAACGGTAAACAGCTGGCTGTAAGTGCGGATGTGGAAACGGTAAGTATCTCTCCTGTAACGGTCCGCAAAGCCAATGAACGAGAACTCTGTGCACAAACTTTATCCGAAATTTTAGACATCGAGGAAGAAACCATCTTAGAAAAAATTGATATGAACACCTCCTATGTGCTGATTAAGCGAAAGGTGGAAAAAGAGCAGGCAGATGCAATCCGTGATGCCGATCTTTCCGGCGTTTATTTAGATGCTGACACCAAACGTTACTATCCCTACAACAACATTGCTTCCCACATCATCGGTTTTACCGGTGCTGATAACCAGGGGTTATTGGGAATTGAACAGATTTACGACAGCAAATTAAAAGGTCAGTACGGCAGAATCGTAACCGCAAGAAATGCAGACGGTACCGAAATGCCTTATAAATACGACCGTTACTACACTCCCGAAGATGGAGCAGATATCACTTTAACCATTGATGTTTCCATTCAGCACTTTTTAGAAAAACATCTGGATCAGGCAGTAACCGATTTGCAGCTAAAGCAAGGTGCAGCAGGCATTATTATGGATGTGAAAACCGGCGAAATTCTCGCTATGTCCACCAAACCAGACTTTGACCTGAATGCTCCCTTTGAAATTACCGATACTTCTGCCAAAAAGAAAATTGATGCCATTACCGATGATGAAGAACGCTCCGAAGCCACCAATGAATATTTCAACAAGCTCTGGCGAAATAAAGCCGTGGTAGATAGCTACGAACCCGGTTCCACCTTCAAAATCATCACTTCCGCTATGGCGCTGGAAGAAAATGTGGTATCCCTGCAAGATACCTTCAACTGTACCGGTAGCCATCAGGTGGCAAAAGAACGGATCGGTTGCTGGAAAACGGTTGGACACGGGATTTTGGATTTAACCGGCGCACTGGAAAACTCCTGCAACCCTGCATTTATGCAGATTGGCGCAAGAATCGGTCAGAAAACTTTCTATAATTACTACAAAGGCTTTGGCTTTACCCAAAAAACAGGTATTGAACTTTACGGGGAAACCAGCGGTTTATTCTATCCGGAAGGAAGTTTCAATGAAGTGGAACTTGCCACTGCATCCTTCGGTCAGGGCCCCACTGTGACTCCCTTGCAGATGATTACTGCAGTCAGTGCCGTTGCCAATGACGGTATTTTAGTAAAACCTCATCTGGTAAAACAGATTACCGATTCCAACGGAACTATTTTAGAAAACTATGAACCCGTTGAAGTTCGTCAGGTCATTTCCGCACAGACCTCTCAGATTATGCGTAGCTTAATGGAAAGCGTTGTTTCCGAAGGTACCGGTAACAAGGCATATTTGGAAGGTCTCCGAGTTGGCGGAAAAACCGGAACCAGTGAAAAGGTTCCCCGCGGAAATCAAAAATATGTGGCATCTTTTGTGGGAATCGCACCCGCTAATGACCCTCAGATTGCCATTTTAATCATTTTAGACGAACCCCCGGTTGGAAATCATATGGGCGGTACCATTGCATCCCCCTTAGCCGGTAAAATTTTAGACGATGTGCTCCGTTATATGGATATGGAACCTGAACTTCCAGAAGGTCAGGATGCAACCGGCGACGTGGAGGTTCCCCGTGTTACCGGAATGAATCTCACCGAAGCAAGACAAATCCTCTCTCAGAGCGGTCTTCGCTGTGTGGTGGAAGGAAGCGGTGAAACAGTAACCACCCAGGTTCCCCTCCCCGGTGTGACCGTTGCAAGAAACGGTACCGTAATTGTGTATACCGGAGATTCCCGCCCCTCCAACAGTGTGGAGGTTCCCGATGTCATCGGAAAAAGCTTTGAAGAAGCAAAATCTATTATCGAAAATGCAAAATTCCAGTTCCAGGCAATTGGAATTGCCAATACAACACAAAATGCGGTAGCCTCCACCCAAAGTATTGCACCGGGTGAATATGCTACCATCGGCTCACAAATCACCGTGGAATTTACATATCCAACTTCCACCCACGCAGAACCTTAAGAAAGCAGAGGAACGCCATGTTATTACACGAATTGCTCCAAAACGCAGAAATCAAATATCTGAATCAACTGAGTAAAAACGCCTTAAACACAGAAATCACCAATATTTCTTTTGATACCAGAACTGTGTCCAAAGGCAGTGTATTCGTGTGCATCAAGGGCATTCGTTCCGACCGTCACGGCTATATTCCTCAGGCATTGGAGAAGAAAGCTAGTGTCATTGTGTCCGAGTATCCTGTGGAGACGAAAGATGCGGTGAATGTAGTGGTGGAGGATACCAACGTTGCCCTCTCCCATCTGGCAGCAGCATACAATGAAAATCCTCAGAAAAAGCTTCGTATGATTGGTGTCACCGGTACCAATGGAAAAACCACCGTCACCAATCTGATTAAAAATATGCTGGAAGTATGTGGCTACAAGGTTGGTTTAATTGGTACCAACGAAATCGTGATTGATAAAACCTCCCACCCTGCCAATGCAACCACTCCCGAAGCGCCCGAATTATTCGGCTACTTAAAACAAATGGCAGACGTAAACTGTGATTTTGCCGTAATGGAGGTTTCCTCCCACTCTGTCAGCTTAGGAAGAGTGGCGGCAATTCCTTTTGAAATTGGCGTATTTACCAATTTAACTCAGGATCACTTAGATTACCATATCACCATGGAAAACTACGCTGATGCTAAGGCAGCATTCTTCCGGCAGTGTGAAATTGCAGTCATCAATCAGGACAGTCCCTATGCTGAAATTATGAAAGCTCAGGCAAAAGGAACCGTAATCACCTACGGCTTATCGGATCACTGTGATTTTTGTGCCAAGGAAATCGAATACCGTGCAGACGGCGTAACCTACACCGTGTTGCAGGAGAAAGACCCCTACACCATAAAACTGCCGATTCCCGGTAAGTTTTCCGTGTATAATTCCCTGGCAGTATGTGCCTTATCCGGTGCGCTCTCTGTACCGGACGGCTTTGTGAGAATGGCAATGAAAAAATCCAAAACCGTAAAAGGAAGATGTGAGCTGGTGGAAATCGACAAACCCTATCAGGTGATGATTGATTTTGCCCACACTCCAGACGGCATGGAAAATATTTTAACCTCAGTCAACGAATTTAAACCTGCAAGAGTGATCACCGTGTTTGGTTGCGGCGGTGACCGTGACAAAGGAAAGCGTCCGAAAATGGGTGCAATTGCAAAACAGTATTCCGATGTTGTGGTTGTGACCAGTGATAACCCCCGTAGCGAAGATATGCAGGCAATTATAGACGATATTATGGTGGGAATCCCCGACAAAACCAACGTATATTCCCACACAGACCGAAAAGAAGCCATCCGCATGGCAATGGACCTTGCTAAAGAAGGCGACATTGTTCTGCTGTTGGGCAAAGGCCATGAAATGGTTCAGAAATTTAAAGATTATGAAATTGAATTTGATGAAAGAGAAGTTGTGAAGTCATTATGCAATTAACTGTGCATCAATTACTGAAAGCGGTAAACGGAACTCTGCTGTTTGGCTCACCGGATGCCACCTTCCGCTATGTTAGTACCGACAGCCGTGCCAAAATGACCACCGAGCTTTTTATCCCGCTGGTGGGCGAAACCCACGATGGGCATACCTATCTTGAAAGCGCCGTGCAAAACGGCGCTATCGGTTTTTTAACACAAACGGAAGCTGTGCCTCATATCGGTCAGTTTGCAGTTTTGGTGAAAGACACCACTAAAGCGTTGGGAATGCTTGGTGCCTATGTGTTAAAAGAGTCCGGCGCAAAGGTAATTGCAATTACGGGAAGTGTTGGCAAAACTACCACCCGTCAATTTGTGGCAGCAGTAGTTTCCCAATACGCAAAAACCATTGCCACATCCGGCAACTTCAATAATCATATCGGTCTCCCCTTAACCCTTTTAAAAATGGAGGGAGACGAAAAATTTGCGGTGTTGGAAATGGGAATGAATCATTTCGGCGAAATTTCCTACCTTTCCAAACTGACAAATCCGCAGATTGCTATTATTTCTTTAATCGGCACTTCCCACATTGAATATTTGGGAAGCCGTGAGAATATCTTAAAAGCAAAGCTTGAAATTTTAGACGGTATGCCCGAAGACGGTCTTCTGCTCTTAAACGGAGACGACGACCTGCTCTCCAAAGTTAAATGCCGTCAATGCATTGAATATTTTGGAAAAGACAACGCCAAATACCCCTACAAAATCATTTCCGAAGACGGCGTGTTTCAAATGGACGGCGATACCTACCAAATCCCCATTCCCGGTGCACATAACATTCAGAATGCCAGTGCAGCCGTCCTGCTGGGTAAACATCTGGGAATGAGCGCCGAACAAATTCAGAACGGGCTTTCCGCCTTTCAGTCAGTAGGTTGGCGTCAAAAAACCGAGCAAGTTGGCGATTGCACTTTAATTGCTGACTGCTATAACGCTTCCTTGGATTCTGACCGTGCCGCACTGCGGGTTCTCGCCCAAAAGAAGAGTGACCGAAAGGTGGCAGTGTTAGGCCCTATCGGAGAGCTTGGCGAATACCTGGAATCCATTTTGCAACAGGTTGGTGCCTGTGTGCAAGAAGAAGGCATTGACCGCTTAATCTGCGTAGAGAAAGATGCCGAATATATAAAAGAGGGTGCTATCCGTGCCGGAATGAATCCCGATTGCATCCACTATTTCCAAAACCGGCAGGACTTCATGACTCGTATCCCCGAACTGTTCCGCCCCAAAGATGCTGTGTTATTCAAGGCATCCAGAAAATATCAGTTTGAAGAACTGTTTGAAGCTACCAAACAATACCTGAATGCGAAGGAGTGATCCACTATGACAATTCCGATTTCAGCTGCAATCTGTGCAGTCATTGGTTTTTTAGTAAGTGCCCTGGCAGGCCCAATCCTGATTCCGCTGCTCAGAAAACTAAAATTCGGTCAGCAAATTTTAGAGGAAGGCCCTAACTGGCATAAATCCAAAGCAGGAACCCCCACCATGGGCGGTATAATTTTTATTCTGGCAGTGGTTGTGGTAAGTGCAATCTTTGTGCGGGATTTAAAAGGACTGTTTGTGGCAGCATTTGCCATTGCCTGCGGATTAATCGGCTTTGTGGATGATTACATCAAAGTCGTGAAAAAGAGAAATTTAGGTCTCAGCGCAATGTGGAAAATCATTTTGATGCTGGCTGTTTCCTCCACCTTTGTCATTGCAGGTCTGGAGCTTGGTATCATTCAGACCACCCTCTGGATTCCCTTCACGCACATTTACCTGGATTTATCCTATTACATCAGCATTCTTTTGGTATTTATGATGATTGGCTTCATCAATGCCGTCAACTTAACCGACGGTGTGGACGGTCTGGCAGGTTCTGTAACCTTTGTGGTCAGTCTGTTTTTCACCTTGGTATCTATGGTATTCTTATCCGAAGGTATGACCATGTTCTCCGCAGGACTTTGCGGTGCATTATGCGGATTTTTAATTTTCAATCTGCATCCTGCCAAAGTGTTTATGGGAGACACCGGTTCTCTCTTCTTAGGCGGTGCTGTGGCTTCTCTTGCCATTTTAAACGATATGCCCCTGATTCTTATTATCGTGGGAATCATTTATCTGGTGGAAGCGCTGTCCGTGATGATGCAGGTCACCTACTTCAAACTGACCAAGGGAAAACGAATTTTCAAAATGACTCCTATTCACCATCATTTTGAAATGTCCGGCTTCTCTGAAAATAAAATTGTATTATGGTTTTCGGCAATCACTCTGCTTGGTTGCGTGATTGCATTCTTATCTCTGGTATAAATCGGAAATTTTAAGAGAAAGGACGGTTCCGGTCCCGGAACTGACTTAAACACCATGAAAAAGCTTACTCCTAAACTCCAACTAAACTGGCGGAACATCGACCACGTGTTTCTTCTGACCGTAATCGCCTTAACGGCATACGGTCTGGTTATGGTGTTTTCCGCATCTGCCCCCAGCGCCTTTTATATTCACGGAGACAGTATGTTCTTCTTTAAAAATCAGCTTCTTTGGGCGGTGGTTGGATTTGCAGTAATGCTTTTTGTGTCCATGATTGATTATAAATTCATTAAAAAATGGGTTTTTCCCATCTATGGCTTTGCCATGCTACTGCTCATTGCTGTTTTGCTGGTTGGGCAACGCATCAACGGTGCAAAGCGTTGGCTGGACCTTGGAATTTCCACCATTCAGCCCTCAGAATTTGCCAAAATTGCAATTATTATGGCTTGTGCCTGGGTATTATCTAAAGTGAAAACCATTGATGTAAAAGAATCTCTTCCTCATCTGATTCTTTGCGGATTGCTTGTGGGATTTGCAGGCATTATGCTGTTGTTACAGCCCCATTTCTCCGCAATTCTGATTATTCTGTTGGCGCTCGGCATTATGATGATCGCTGCAGGAATCCCCATGCGAATCTTTTCCGTTTTGGCTGGTGCCGTGGCGGTGCTTGGCACCGTGTTTGCCATTATCGAACCCTACCGTATGCAACGTCTGATTTCTTTTACGGACCCCTTTAAAGATAAAGCGGGTGACGGCTGGCAGGTTGTGCAGTCTTTATACGCCATCGGAAGTGGCGGATTTTCCGGACTGGGACTCGGCAGAAGCCGTCAGAAATTCTTATATATTCCCGAACCTCAAAACGACTTCATTTTCTCCATCATCTGTGAAGAACTTGGATTCTTAGGCGCAATCGCCGTACTGGCTCTGTTTGCACTTCTGCTGTACCGTGCCATCAGAATCGCTTTAAAAGCACCCGACCGCTACGCCATGTTGTTGGTTTTTGGACTCATTTCCTTAACCATCGTACAAGTGCTTTTAAATATCGGCGTTGCAACCTCTTCCGTTCCTCCCACAGGGATACCGCTTCCCTTCTTCTCTGCCGGCGGAACCTCCTTTGTGTTCCAGATGATTTCTATGGGAATGATTTTGAACATCTCCACCCAATCAAGAAAAGAAGCAGAACCTCATATCTGACAGTCCTGATTCCTAAAAACAGGAGGCGTTTTTGTGAAAGTACTGATTTCCGGCGGCGGAACTGCCGGTCACATTAATCCTGCAATTGCAATCGGCACCTATCTGAAAAATCAAGGTGCCGAAGTGTTATACATTGGCTCCGACGGAGCTTTGGAAGAAAAGCTTTACTCCCAAACCGGATGCAAGTTTTACCGGTTTCCCTCCAAAGGACTGGACAGAAAGCATCTCTTCCGTAACTTTAAAATTTTGGCAACGGATTTTAAGGCATATCAAAACATTAAAAAAGTGGTGGAAGAATTTCAGCCGGACGTGGGGGTTTCCACCGGTGGCTATATCAGCGCCCTGGCAATGTTTGCCTTAAAGCAGAAAAACATCCCTTTTTTGGTGCACGAGCAGAATGCTTATCCCGGCCTAACCACCAAAATGCTCTCCAAATGGGCAAAATACTATGCACTTGCTTTTTCGGAAGCAAAACCGTTTTTAAAACATCCCGAACGCTCAGTATTGACGGGAAATCCTATTCGCCAGGACTTTTTATCCCAAGAAAAACACCTGGCAAGACAACAACTGAATCTTAGAAACGATGCTCCTGTGGTACTCTGCTTTGGCGGAAGTTTAGGAGCTTTAAAGCTGAATGAAGCGTTTGCCCAAATGATTCCCAAAGCGCAAAAAGACGGCATCACCCTGTTTATCGGAACAGGAAGCCGTTACCACAAAGAGTTTTTGGAGCAAATTAAAAACTACACTTTTGATCACAATCAAATCAGAATTACACAGTATATAGATGATATGCCCACGGTTCTTTCGGCATGTGATATTGCCATTACCAGAGCAGGTGCTATGACGGTATCAGAGCTTTGTGCAATGAAAAAGCCGTCCATTCTGATTCCCTCTCCCAACGTGACGGCAAATCATCAGGATAAAAATGCGCATGCTTTGGTAACCTTAGGCGGAGCCGTGAAAATTCCGGAAACTGCTCTTACGGGAGACGCGTTATACAAAGCTGTTCATTCTCTGGTAACCGATTCAAAACGACTGCATACCATGTCAGAAGCTTTAACGCCCCTGTCCATCACGGATGCTGATAAAAGAATCGGCGAACTTGTTTATAAAATCGTTTCTCCTACGTAACAATCGGGCGCACCTTTCATATAATGAAACTGTAAGAAAGGTGTGAAACTATGAGATACCTGATTGAAGGCGGACGAAAGCTTACGGGCACCGTCCCTATTTCCGGTTCTAAAAATGCCGTGTTGCCCATTCTGGCGGCAACGATTATTACAGGAAAGAAAACCGTGTTACATAATTGCCCCAATATCTCGGATGTTCGATGCACCGTTGACATTTTAAAGTATCTGGGGTATCATGTGATGATGGAAAACGGTACCATCACCGTGGATTCCGGATTTGATGCCAGACCCCAGGTTCCCTCAGAGCTGATGGGAAAGCTACGCTCCTCCATTATTTTTCTGGGAGCTTTTATCAATCGGTTTGGCTATGCTAAAATTTCCTATCCCGGTGGCTGTGAATTGGGAAAACGCCCCATCGACATCCATCTGTCTGTGTTATCCCAAATGGGAGTGCAGATTCAGGAGGATTCCGAAGGAATCTCCTGTAAGGCGCCGTATGTGAAGAGCGGTGAATACCATCTTGGCTTTCCCAGTGTGGGTGCCACTGAAAACGTGATGATTGCTGCGCTGATTGCAGACGGTCCCGTAGTGATTAAAAATCCTGCAAGAGAGCCAGAAATTGTGGATCTGCAGAACTTTTTAAACTGTGCCGGAGCCAATATTTCCGGTGCAGGAACCGACACTCTTCGGATTCTTCCTGCAACCGAATTTTGTGACTGCGAATATCGGGTGTCTTCTGACCGTATTGAAGCTGCGACCTATCTTTCTATGGCAGCGGCAACAGGCAGTACCATACACTTAAGCAATGCGCCTGTGGCAGATCTTCAAAGAACCGTTACCACCTTAGAAGAAATGGGCGTTTACGTGTTGCCCCATTCCAAAACGGAGCTAACGGTAACTGCTCCCTGTCAGTTAAAACCGGTTAACATGATTGCAACCATGCCTCATCCCGGATTTCCCACGGATGCGCAGGCCATTTTAATGGCAGCTCTGCTTCGGGCAAAGGGAACCAGCATGATTGTGGAAAATATTTTTGAAAACCGCTATAACCATGTGGCAGAGCTATGCAAAATGGGTGCAGATATTACCGTTTCGGGAAACACTGCAAAAATCCACGGAGTAAAGAAATTGCACGGTGCTCATGTTTGCGCCAAAGATTTGCGGGCCGGTGCTGCATTAATGATTGCTGCATTATCTGCCGACGGAAAAACTGTGATAGACGATGTGCATCACATTGAGCGAGGCTATGAAAATATCATTATGAAACTTCGCATGCTGGGTGCTAAAGCAGAAATCATAGCAAAAACGGAACAAATCCGATAGGATGCCGTCCAAAATAGCAAAACACATAACATTTGCAAACTCACGCTGTACTTTTATACAGAGTAAAATACATGAAAACGGGGATACTTATGAAAGATGCAATGGGGTTGGGCAACTCTGCCCAACCACGTTTCACGAAAAAAAAGAATCGAAAAAACAAGGTGTTTAAAACCACGCTGCTGGTCACGCTTTTACTTATTGCGCTGACGGTTGCCATCGGATTTTTAACGCCTGCTTTTTATATCCGTGAAATCACCGTAACAGGTACCAGTCTGCTGACCCCCGAAAAAGTGCTGGATGCCTCCGGTCTTACGGTGGGAACCAATATTTTCACGTTCCGCTCCGATACCGTAACAGAGCAAATATCAACGCTATCCTTTGTAAAAGAAGCTTCTGTTGCCCGAATTTTTCCCAACAAGGTTTCCATTGTAATTTCCGAGTGCAAACCTACGGCACAGATTCTTTGCGGTGAATCTCTCTACATCATTGTGGATGAAACCGGTAAAATTTTAGATACCACCAGTGAACGAACGAAGTATCAGGTGCCTGCCATTGAAGGGATTCAGGTTGAGGAATTTCATGTGGGCGATATTGTAAAAACCACGCAACCGGAGGATGTGGAACTTTTGCTCACCATTTCAGTGGAACTCTTTGCCAATCAAATGGAAAGTCAGGTGGACAAGCTCTTCCTGTCACAAGGAGACATTTTCCTGAAATTTCATAACCAAATCACGGCAGACATTGGAAACGGCTCCAACTATGCATATAAAACCAAATTTTTAAAAGAGGTGTTGGGAGAAATTCCCGCAGGCAAAACAGGAACAATAGAATTTATAGATGAATATAAGGCGGTGTTTAAAGAATATGAACAATAAATGGAAAGCGCAACTTGCATTAGGCTTAGTCTGTGTGGTGCTGGGATTTGCCATTACTATTCAGCTTCGTAGCGTGCAAAAAAACAACGGTGCCGGAACTATCAGCAGTCTTCGCGGTGCCGAAATTCAAAACATGTATATGAAAGAAAAAGAGAAAAACGAAGCTCTTTATCTGGATTATGAACGAATTAAAAACGATTTGGACCAATACAAAGAAGCCATTGCAGATACCAACGCCACCACCAGTTTATTAAAAGAACAGCTGGACAATGCAGAAATTCTGGCAGGAATGAAAGAGGTTGAAGGTCCCGGCGTTGTGGTCAAAATGAATGACGGTACCAAAACTCCCCTTCCCGGTGAACCGGAAAGTCTGTACTGGCTCCACGATTCCGACCTTCTGTTAGTCATCAACGAATTAAAGGATGCCGGTGCGGAAGCGATTTCCATCAACGGTGAACGCTTAACCTCTGTTTCGGAAGTAAGATGTGTAGGCTCTGTGTTAAGCGTCAACAACGTGCGTACCGGTGCCCCCTTTATCATCAATGCCATTGGCGATCCCAAAACATTGGAATCGGCTCTGCTCTTTAAAGGCGGGGTTGTGGCAGACATTGCCGCATACTGCGAAGTGGATGTAAAAACCTCAGATAAAATTGTGGTTCCTGCATACAAGGGTGCCATCAACTTCAAGTATGCTGTTCCCACTGCAGCAAAAAAATAATGAAAGGCGGACTTTGATATGTTATTTCCCTTGATCGCACTGATTGTTGGATGTCTTGTTGGAATTTATGTTCCCTGGAGCATCAACCCTTCCTATTCCGTCTATGTGGCAATTGCCATTCTGGCTGCCTTAGACTCCGTGTTAGGGGGAATCTCTGCCAACTTAAAAAAACGGTTCTCTATGATTATTTTCCTGTCCGGCTTATTTGGAAATGCCGCACTGGCTGCCTTCATCATTTATCTTGGTGAAAAGCTTGGTCTGGATTTATATGTTGCCATTGTTGTGGTGTTTGGCACCAGAATGTTCCAAAACTTTGGAATCATCCGCCGTTTCTACGTGGAAAAGTATTCCAATCAAGGAAAACAACTCACCATGGAAGAATTGGATCAAACAAATCCCTCGTAAAAATTACAGTTTTTTTACATTTTTTCAGAATTTATCTTGCAATTTGAAAAAAAAGATGCTATAATATGAGAATAGTATGTAGAATTGTGCATATTTTCACGAAAAATGTAAACTTCAGATAGAATTTTCAGGGAGGTTTTTTGATATGGCATACCAAAACGACTTAGACACCTTTGCAAAAATTAAGGTAATCGGGGTTGGCGGTGCTGGTAATAACGCCGTAAACACCATGGTTGACCATAATATGGACAAGGTGGAATTTGTAGCCATCAACACGGATAATCAGGCGCTACATAACTCCAAAGCACAGACGAAATTAAGAATCGGCGAAAAAATCACCAAAGGCTTAGGCGCAGGTGCAAATCCTGAAATCGGTGAAAAAGCCGCTGAAGAAAACAGAGAAGAAATTGCTCAGGTAATCAAAGGTGCCGACATGGTATTCGTTGCTGCAGGCATGGGCGGCGGAACCGGTACCGGTGCAGCTCCCGTGGTTGCATCCGTTGCAAAAGAAATGGGCATTTTAACCGTTGGCGTGGTAACCAAGCCCTTTGCTTTTGAAGGTATGAAAAGAAGCAACGCTGCTAAAAAAGGTGTTGAAAATTTAAAAGAATTTGTGGATGCTTTAATTGTAATCCCCAATGATAAGCTCTTAAGCCTGGTGGACAAGAGCACCACCTTAAAAGATTCTTTCCGCATTGCAGATGATGTTTTGCGTCAGGGTGTGCAGGGTATTTCCGACGTTATCGTGGTTCCCGGCTTAATCAACTGTGACTTTGCAGACGTTAAAACCATTATGAAAAATACCGGCTATGCTCACATGGGTTCCGGTATGGCAAGCGGCGAAAACAAAGCAGAAGAAGCAGCTCGTGCTGCAATCTCCAGCCCGCTGCTGGAAACCTCTATTGACGGTGCAAAAGGCGTTCTGGTAAATATTACCGGTGGCCCGAATATGTCTTTAATCGAAGCAAGCCAGGCGGCTTCCTTAGTGCAGGAACATGTGGACCCGGATGCAAACTTAATCTTTGGTGCTGTGGTTGATGAAAGCATGAAAGACGAAATTAAAGTTACTGTCATCGCAACCGGTTTTGCTTCCAACGAAGTATTCCGTGACCATTTCAACATCCCCCACTTCAACGTTCCCAAAAAAGAAGCTGAAAAACCGGCAGTTGAAACTTTGGATACTCCTTCCTTTATGCAAGCTCCTGCTACAGAAGCTCCCAAAAAGAAAGAAGACGTTTTAGATGTTCCCGATTGGATTACCGGCTTAAACTAATACAACAAAACAGCCCTCGATACTGAGGGCTGTTTTTTTATGTTCTTTCCTATAAATTTTCAAACGTTTCCTTGAGAGCTACCGGGAAAACAGTTTCTTTGGCAAACAGATAAAGCAACCGGAGTGTGGCTTGTCTATTCTGACCTGTCCAGATTCGTTCCGATTCCGTAATATTACCGTAGCAACAATCCACTTGGATTCCATAGTGAAATCCGTCTTTTAAAAGAAGACGGTAAGTCAGTTGAAACTGTTTGTTGCCATAACAAACAGTCTTTTTCATAACTGTGGCTTTCATCATAATTCCAAATTCCTTCCTGATGATTTAGGGAAAAGGCTCTGTTTTATTATAGCACCATTGTATTTTTAAAATCAACTCATAAATTCCCCTATTTTTCTACAAAAACCAAGGAAACTAAAGAGAAAAACTGTGTTTTCTTTCTTTTGTGACAGAAAACGAAATACAATGCCCCGTAATTTCAGAAAAAAACTTGAATTTATGAGAGAATTGGTGTATAATAACAGTGTATATGCATTTTTACGATTCGGAAAGGAATCACCTTATGAAATTTGATGGAATCGTTCTGATTTCCGATATGGACGGAACCCTTTTAACAGAAGCAAAAACCATTTCCAAAGAAAACCTGGATGCCATCCGTTATTTTCGCGAAAACGGCGGAAAATTCACTGTAGCATCCGGAAGAGTATATCAGTCCTTGGAAAGTTATTTTGACGAAATCAAGCCAGATCTTCCTGTGATCTCCCATAACGGCGGTATTATCAAAAACCCCGTTACCAACGAGCTATTGTATGCAAAGTGCCTTTCGGGACACTATAAAGAAGTGGCAAAAGAGATTCACAAAAAATATCCCTGGTTGGGAATGGAAGGCTTCACCCCTGACGAAATCTTATTCTTTGTGGATAATCCGTATGTAAGAAAGCATATCAGTGATGAAAAAATCTTTCCCGATAACAAAATCGAATGGCATTCTTTGGAAGAAGAAACCTCTGAGTGGTGCAAAATTTTAATGGCAGCAGAATCTCACGAACTGGATCTGTTGGAGCAAGAAATTCCGCCCTACTACCCTGAATATAGCTTTGTAAGAAGCGAAGCCCATTATTTTGAACTTCTGCCCCACGGAGTACACAAAGGCTCCGCACTTTCTGAACTACTGAAGCTGACCGGTATTCCTGCAAAAAAATGCTATGCCATTGGCGATAATATGAATGATAAAGAACTGCTGCAAGTAGCAGGTGTGGGCATTGCCGTTGGAAACGCATCCCAAGGCCTCAAAAATATTGCAGATGTGGTGCTTCCCGTTACCTGTGAAGAAGATGCCATCAAGGCTGTGATTGAACTGCTGGATAAAGGAACGATCTAAATGGAAAAAACTGTTGACCAAATTGAAAAAACAGAAAAATGTATTGTATGCGGTGTGTTTTTAGGAACAGGAAAGTTGGATGATTCTGATGCCCAATCCTTAGAAGAATTAAAAGCGCTTTGCGAAGCATCCGGCGCTGAAGTTGTGGGAGAAATCACCCAAAACCGTGAAGCTCCCGATACCCGCACCGTATTAGGAAAAGGAAAAATCGAAGAATTAAAAAACGCCATTGAAGAATTAGGTGCCAATTTAGTGGTGTTTGACTGTGAACTTTCCGGTTCTCATACCCGTAATATTGAGCAGGAATTAAATGTCCGTGTCATTGACCGGTCCCGTTTGATTCTAGATATTTTTGCGCTCAGAGCCACCACCCGTGAAGGGAAATGTCAGGTGGAATTAGCGCAGCTTTTATACCATTTGCCCCGTCTTTCGGGGATTGGCACTTCCCTCTCCCGTTTGGGCGGTGGAATTGGTACCCGTGGTCCCGGGGAAACCCAATTAGAAACCGACAAGCGCCACATCCGTGAAAGAATTGCCAATTTGCGCCGTGACCTTCGTGAAATCGAAAAAAACCGTGAAACTCAGCGCAAACAACGTGCAAAAAACGAAGTGGTAAACATTGCCTTGGTAGGTTACACCAATGCAGGAAAATCCTCTCTGTTAAACGCTTTGACAGGTTCGGAGCAATATGTGGAGGATATGGTATTTGCAACCTTGGACCCCTTATCCAAAAAGCTGACCTTGGCAGATGACAGAAAAGCCGTATTAACTGACACCGTTGGCTTTATCAGAAAACTGCCCCACCATTTGGTAGAGGCGTTTAAATCCACCTTAGAAGTGTGTACCGAAGCAGATTTACTGCTCCACGTGATGGATGCTACTGATGAAAATTTACCCATCCATAAAGAAACAGTGGAAAAGCTGTTAAAAGAACTGGGAGCGGAAGCAAAACCCATCCTCTCGGTTTATAATAAAGCAGATAGCTTGACCGAAGAATTTATTTCGGAAAAAGACAGCATTTTGGTATCCGCAAAGTCAGGGTACCACATGGAGGAGCTACTGCAAAAAATCACCGAATTAACCCGAACCACCGAAGTAACAAAAATTCTTCGGATTCCCTACGATAAATCCTATTTGGTTTCCAGAATCCATGACCAACTGCAGGTTTTAGACACCAAATATGAAAACGACTATCAAGAACTCACCGTTTACGGAAAAGAGGAGCTGATTGCCCAGTATGAGCAGTTATAAAACCGTTTCCCATCCCAGCGAATGTGAAATCATCGAAAAAAAATCCCGTTTCATTTCGCTGACCTATCCCGTTACAACTGAAGAAGAAGCTCTCTCCCATCTGGAGGCAGCACGAAAAAAATACTACGATGCCACCCATGTGGTATTTGCCTACCGTATCCGCAACAATCAGATTCAACGGTTTTCCGATGATGGCGAACCTCAGGGAACTGCAGGTGTTCCCGTGTTGGAAGTGTTATCCAAAGGCGATATCACCGACACCTTATCTATTGTGGTGCGGTATTTTGGCGGTACACTGCTTGGTGCAGGCGGTTTAATCCGTGCGTATTCCAAGTCTGCCCACGAAGGGGTAACAGCATCGGAAGTCATCAACATGGCAGAATGTGTGGAATTTATAATTGACTGCCCCTACCATCTGTTTGGTACCGTGGAGCATATCTTACAAAAGCACGATTGCCGAAAAACCAGTGTGGAATACGCTGACCAGATTACCATGCAATACTATATCGAAGAGAACAGTTATCAAACCTTCTTGGCAGACTTAACGGAAACTACCAACGCCACCGTTTCTGCCAAAGAAATCAACCGTAATTTTTACCGTCTTTAAAAAAGAGGAAATCGCTATGTTATTTCATGATATTACCATTTTAGATGAAAATTTAGAAGTCAAAGAGCATCAATATGTGTTAACAAAGGGAGATAAAATTACCTACATAGGAGATACCTGCCCCGAAACTGATGAGGAGCGTTACAACGGCAAAAACAAGCTGTTGATGAGTGGCTTTTTCAATCTGCACTCTCATACTCCCATGACCTTTATGAGAGGTTACGGTGAGAATCTTTCCTTAGATGACTGGCTCAATAAAAAGATTTTCCCTTATGAAGACAAGTTGACAAGCGAAGATATTTATGTGGGAACGCTGCTTGGCATTGCAGAAATGCTCCGCTTTGGAATTGTGTCTACCAGTGATATGTATTACTTCTGCGAAGATATGCTAAAAGCTTTTTTAGAGGTAGGAGTAAAATGTAATTTAAGCCGTGGTATTACCTGTTTTTCCGATGCAAGTTATCACGATTTACCGGCGTATCAAGAAAACAAAATCTTAGTAAGAGATTATCATAATAAAAACAACGGACAAATTAAAATTGATTTTTCCATCCACGGAGAATACACCAATACCGAGCGTACCATTCGTGAAATTTCTGAACATGCCAAGGCCGAAGGCTTACCCATTCACATTCACGTTTCTGAAACTGAGAAGGAACATAGAGAGTGTATGGCTCGGCACAACGGTATGACGCCTATCGAATATTTCAATCATTTAGGCGTGTTGGATTCTCCCGTACTGGCGGCTCACTGCGTCCATCTTTCGGGCGACGATTTTGCCATTATGAAAGAAAAAGGAGTATCCGTGGCAAGCTGCCCTGCTTCCAATCTAAAATTGGCAAGCGGTATTTGTGATGTAAAAACCTTGTTTTCTCACGGTATTAATGTGGGAATCGGTACTGACAGCGTGGCAAGTAACAACTCATTAAATATGATAGAAGAAATCAAACTGTTTGCCTTACTTCAAAAAGTTCGTGCAAACGATCCTGCCATCATCACACCAAAAGAAGCGATTTATGCAGCAACCAAAGCAGGTGCCATTGCACAGGGGCGCCTAGATTCAGGAACCTTAAAAATTGGCAACCGTGCTGATGTGATTGTGCTGGATATGGATACCCCTTACTGGAAGCCTGTGCATAACTTAACCAATAACTTGGTATATTCCGCAGTAGGAACCGATGTTTGCCTAACCATGGTAGACGGAAAAGTGCTATACAAAGATGGCATCTATCCTACTTTAGATATGGAAAAACTAACTGCTGTTCAAAAATTGTCTCAAAAAGAAATCTAACGCGAAACCTGGAGTTTATATGAATTTTTCGTCCTTAAAAAAAGCATTTCCCTATACGATACCCGTACTGCTCGGCTATCTGTTTTTAGGCTCTGCCTTTGGCATCTTATTAAGCAGCAAAGGCTACGGGCCTCTTTGGGCGCTTATCATGAGCATTACCATGTACGCAGGAAGCGGTCAGTTTGTAGCAATTGGATTTTTAACATCTCCTTTTGATCTGGCAAACGCATTTTTTGTCTCCCTAATGGTGAATTTACGGCATTTGTTTTACGGATTGTCCTTGTTGGAACGGTTTAAAGCGGCAGGCAAAAAACGGTTTTACATGATGTTTTCGTTAACGGATGAAACCTATTCTCTGCTTTGCGGTATCAAAGCTCCAAAAGACGTCAACGAGCATCAGTTTTACTGTTCCATCGGTTTTTTAGACCATATGTACTGGATTGTAAGCTGTGTGTTAGGAAATATTATCGGTTCTACCATCCCATTCAACTCCAAAGGCATTGATTTTGTGATGACAGCACTGTTTATGGTTATTTTCTTAGACCAATGGAAGGAGTCTAAAACACATATTCCTCAGTTTGTGGGAATTTTGGCATCTGTGTTGTGCTTATTACTGGTTGGCTCAGGAAATTTCCTGCTTCCTGCTATGAGCCTGATTTTAATCATGTCAGGCATCTTAAAAAGAAGATTGGAGGCGAAACTATAATGGTATTACCTCCCCTTCAGGCATTGCTCATTATTTTCGTATCTGCAGTTGCCACTTTTTTAACCCGTGCGCTCCCCTTTTTGCTGTTTCCCCCGCATAAAAAAACGCCTGCATTCATTCTCTATTTAGGGAAGGTGCTTCCCTTTGCCACCATTGGAATGCTTTTGGTGTATTGCCTAAAGGATGTTTCCATTTTGACCTGGTCCCACGGACTTCCCGAAGCGATTGCGCTACTTGCCATCACGGGGATTCACCTTTGGAAACAAAATATTCTCTTAAGCGTTGGCGGCGGAACCGTGTTTTATATGATTTTGGTGCAATGCATCTTTTAAAAATTTTTATGATATCATAAGCGTTTCTCCTAAAACTAAATGGAGGTCATTTACGATGAAATTAAAAGAATCCGGCGAAAACTATTTGGAAGCTATTTTAATCCTAAAACAAGAACTCGGCAATGTGAGAAGTATTGATGTGGCACATCATTTGAATGTGACCAAACCCAGTGTATCCATTGCGATGAAAACCCTGCGAGAGGAGGGTTTTTTAACCGTGGACGAAGCAGGCGGCATCACCTTAACCGAAATGGGACTTCAAATTGCCAATAAAATGTATGAACGGCATCATGTGATTGCTCAAACGCTGATGCTACTTGGCGTCACAAAAGAAACTGCCTATGAAGACAGCTGCAAAATTGAGCATGATTTAAGCCAGGAAAGCTTTGATAAAATCAAACAATTTTTGGAACGGCAAAAATAATAGAAAGTCATAACCACCGGCCGTGCCGGTGGCTTGCACTGCCCCCTTAGGGCAATATGCTGGCCGAGCCTATAGGCTCGTCGAAAGGTCTGCCAACCGCATCTCTTTCACCAGCT
>JAZQKB010000009.1:0-9281 GCA_045541975.1 Clostridia bacterium
TTTATACGAGATTGCATTTACAGAGCATTTGCTGAATAGTTTGACAGTCGGTGCGAGGTGTGCTGTTATCGTTCCGCAGTCTGCCATGACCGGAAAGAGCAAGGACGAGCAAGCTGTCAAAGAAAACATTTTGAAACATCACACCCTTGAGGGAGTTATTTCATTGAGCAAAGACACCTTTTACGGCGTGGGTACTGTTCCGTGTATTGCAGTCTTTACGGCAGGCATACCGCACGAAACGGACAAAATATGTAAGTTTATCAATTTTGAAAACGACGGCTACAAAGTAGCTCCGCATATTGGCTTGATAGAAACCGAATCAGCAAAGGATAAGAAAGCACATCTTTTGTCTGTATGGCATGAAGAAATGGAAGCTGAGAGCAAATTCTGTGTATATACCACAGTAGAAGCCGCTGACGAGTGGCTACATAGTTTTTACTATTTTAATGACGAGATACCCACCGAGGCGGACTTTGAAAAGACAATCGGCGACTATTTGACATTTGAGTTTTCTATGATAATGCAGGGGCGAGAATATCTGTTTGAGGAGGACGGCGACAATGCTAAATCTGAATGACAGAGAATGGAAAGCGTTCAATCTAATAGACGGTAATATGTTTTATATCGACGAGGTTAAAACATTTAAATCTACGGCATTAGTTGAAAATGACGGTGTGTTTGATATTGTTGGTGCAACATCAAAAAACAATGGAAATGTCGGTTTTTTACCTAAACAATACGCCAACTACCTAATAAAAGGGAATTGCATTTGTTTAATTAAAACGGGTCAAGGATCTGTTGGCGATGCTGTATATAAGCAAGGTGCTTTTATTCCGTCAAACAATGTTTGTGTTATTAGAAGCTCGTGGCTGAATAGATATAACGGCTTGTTTATTGTTGCCGAAATAAACAAGCAAGCCGATAGATATAGTTACGGATACATACGCAATAATTCAAGAATACGAAAAGAACAGCTAATGCTACCGACAACAGACGACGGAAGTCCGGACTATGCTTTTATGGAGCAGTACATCAGGGAGCGAGAGGACAAGCTCAAGCAAAAATACATTAATATTGTCAATGAAGAACTTGTAACGCCACCGATACCACTTGCAGAAAAGACGTGGGGCGAGTTCTTTATATCAGATATATGCTACATCGAATCGGGTCGGGATATATACGACAACGAGAGATTTTACGGCAACATTCCCTACATCACATCGACGGCAACAAACAACGGCATAAAGTATTATGTATCAAATACCAATGAAACGCTTGAAGAAAACGCTATATCCGTAAATCGTAACGGAAGCGTCGGCTATTCCTTTTATCATAAGTATAAAGCATTATACTCTAACGATTGCCGAAAGCTGAAGCTCAAACAATGCCGTAATGAGTTTGTCGCTCTGTTCATCACAAATCAAATCATACAGCAGAAAGACAAATACAACTACGGCTATAAAATGGGAACAGGGCGATTAAAAAAGCAAATGATAATGTTACCGATAACCGACGAGGGAAGCCCCGACTATGAGTATATGGAGCAGTATGTAAAAAATGTCATATTCAGGAAGTACAAAAAATATCTTGAATATTTAGGACAATAACAAAAAAATGCAGAAACACAATGCTGTGTTTCTGCATTTTTTCCTAATGCTTTTTTTACTCCGTTTTAAACTGATATTGATACAATTCGCTGTATAAACCGCCTTTTTGGAGCAGTTCTTCGTGGGTACCGCGTTCGGTGATACCTTCATCGGTTAGCACTACGATTTCGTCGGCGTTTTTGATAGTGGATAAGCGATGCGCAACCACGATGGTGGTTCTGCCTTTGGATAGCTCTTCCAATGCAGACTGAATCAGCATTTCGGTGGCATTATCTAAGGCGGAGGTGGCTTCGTCTAAAATCAGAATGGACGGATTTTTCAAGAAGACTCTGGCAATGGAAATTCTTTGTTTTTGTCCGCCGGATAGTTTTACGCCACGCTCGCCCACATAGGTGTCGTAGCCATCGGGGAGTGTCATAATGTAATCGTGAATATTTGCTTTTTTGGCAGCTTCGATGATTTCTTCTTCGGTAGCATCCAAGTTGCCGTAGCCGATATTTTCCCGGATGGAGCCGGTAAAGAGGAACACATCCTGTGCTACCATACCGATATGACTGCGAAGACTCTGACGGCTTAACTTTCGGATGTCCACATCGTCTAATAAAATTTCACCTTCGGAAATTTCATAGAATCGGGGAATCAGATGGCAAAGAGTTGTTTTGCCGCCACCGGAGGGGCCAACCAAAGCCACTGTTTTGCCCTGGGGAATATGAAGATTCAGATGCTCGATTACCGGTTTTCTGTCTTCTTCTGCTTCTTCATAGCAGAAGGTAACATTTTGGAAGGTGATGTCACCGTTGGTGGTATCTAAGGTAACAGCGTTTTCGGGTTCTTCTTCGGGAGAAACGGCAAACACTTCCTGGATTCTTTCAAAGCCGGTCATACCGTTCTGATACTGTTCAAAGAAGCTGATGAGCTTCCGCAAAGGTTGTAAGAAGGAGTTAATGTAGAGCAAATACATGGTAAACTCGCCAGCATCAATCTGCTTTTGGAAAAAGAAGATACCGCCTGCCACCAGCACCACCAGATAGAGAATGTCGGTGGAGAAGGTGAGAGAGGAATGAAATTGCCCCATCACTTTATAGGATTCGTTTCTTGCAGTTTGATAGCGGTCATTATACTGACGGAATTTTTCTTCTTCTCTTTCGGTATTGTTGTATGCTCGGGTTACACGGATGCCGGAAATGGAGTTTTCCAAATTAGCATTGACTTCCCCTAATTCCACACGGGTTTTCTTGAACGTGTGACTCATTTTTAATCGGAGGGATACCACAATCAGCACAATTACGGGGAGCAGGGCAAAGGTGATGAGCGTGAGCCATACATTTACCGTGCATAAAATTGCAAAGGAGCCGACCATTACAATCAGGGATAAGAACAAGTCTTCTGGTCCGTGGTGTGCAAGCTCGGAAATATCCATCAAGTCATTCACCAGACGGGACATAATGGTGCCGGATTTGTTTTCGTCAAAATAGGAAAAAGGAAGCTTTTCTAAGTGACGGAACAGCTTTTGTCGCATTTCTGCCTGCATCCGTACTCCCATGACGTGGCCGTAGTACTGAATAAAGTAGTTCAGGAAGGCTTTTATGATGTAAATTGCCAGCAATACTGTCGACCATACCACAAACAGACGGATATTCTGATTTGGCACATAGTCGTTAATCATATTTTTGGCAATCATGGGATATACCAAATCTGCCACTGCCACTAAAAAAGCACAGAACATATCCTGGAAAAACAGCTTTTTATGAGGCTTGTAATAAGAAAGAAAATCACGTATATGTTTCAAAAAAACACCTCTTTTGCAAAAATAGGGTACTTTTATAGTATATTGCTTTTTAAAGTTTTTGTCAAGAGATTAGTTTTTTTAGAAAAACCCTTGCAATCGGAGGGCTTTTTTAGTATAATAAAAATGGTATATTATTAGAATGTCCTTGGAGTGTTTTGCCATGGTTCAAATTTACGAAAACAGAGAACTCAGCTGGTTAAAATTTAACGAACGGGTGCTGGATGAAGCAACCGATTCTTTAACGCCGCCACTTGAAAAGTTGCGGTTTCTTTCCATTGCTACCAGCAACTTAGACGAGTTTTATATGGTGCGCGTGGGTAGCTTAACCGACCATGTGCAGTTTGGCAAACAAACCAAAGACGATAAAAGCGGAATGACAGAAGCGGAGCAGGTGCAGAAAATTTTAAAACGCACCCAGAAATTCTATGTCCGTCAGGAAAGCGTTTATCAGGATGTGTTGCGGGAGTTGTCGGCTCACGGCGTAAAACTGCTCACACCTGCCGAACTAACGAAGGAACAGCTTTCCTTTGTAAAAGATTTTTATCAACACGCTGTGGAACCCCTTCTGTCACCTCAGGTAGTGGATGCCCGTCAACCCTTTCCCCATCTGGAAAACCGTGCTGTTTATACTGCACTGCATCTTAAGAAGAAAGAAAAAACTTCGGTTGCCTTTGTATTAAAGAGCACCTCTGTGCCGGAAATCATTGAACTGCCCGGAAGCCGGGGATTAGAGTTTGTGTTAATTGACGAAGTGATTCATTTCTTCGCAAAGAAACTCTTTCCCGGTTACGAAGTTTTAGAAACCTGTTTGGTAAAAGTGACTCGTAATGCGGATTTGGAAATGCTGGAAGCCTGGTACGATCAGGACGTGGACTACCGTGATATGATGAAGGACATTTTGAAAAAACGTGTTCGTTTAGCACCGGTCCGAATTGAAGTTTCCAATCCTATTTCCAAAGAATTTAAAAAGTTGATTTGTCATAAGTCGCCCGAATCTATTGTGTTGGTGAATCGGGTGCCCTTATCCTATGCGTTCTTTTCGGAAGCGGAAAAACGGCTTCCCAAAGAACTGAAAGAAGCACTCACCTTTTCTCCGATGACTCCGCAATTACCCGCTTGGTACCGTCCCAGTGAAAAATTGATGGACCGATTGCAAAAAGAAGACCTGTTTTTATCCTACCCTTACGAAAGTACCAAGCCTTTCTTTCAGTTGTTGGAAGAAGCTGTGGAAGACCCCAATGTGATTTCCATTAAGGTTACCTTATACCGCTTAAGCTCCAATTCCCGGATTATTTCCCTGTTGGAAAAAGCGGCAGAGCAAGGAAAAGAAGTATTGGTTGTGATGGAACTTCGTGCCCGTTTTGATGAAGCCAACAACATTAACTATTCCGAACAGTTGGAGCAGGCAGGCGTCCGTCTGCTGTACGGCTTGAGTTTATATAAAATTCATTCTAAAATTTTACTGATTACTAAGAAAACCGACCGTGGTATTTCTCATATCGTTCATTTAGGAACGGGAAATTACAACGAAAAAACCGCCCAGCTTTACACCGATATGAATCTGCTTACCACCCATACCGGAATTGGTGAGGATGCGGCAGAATTTTTCAACAATATTACCACCTCCAACGTAAACGGAAAATATAAGCATCTTCTGGTATCCCCTTATGGCATCAGCCGGGGGTTATGTGACTTAATTGATGAAGAAATCGCCTATCACCGTGAATTTGGTGACGGTCGTATCATGATGAAGTTCAATTCCTTAACCTCTAAAACCATGATTGATAAATTGGTTGAGGCAGGAAAAGCAGGCGTGCGGATAGATCTTGTGATCCGTGGCATCTGTTGTCTGATTCCCGGGATCGAGGGAGAAACTGACAATATTACCGTTACTAGCATTGTAGGACGGTATCTGGAACATTCCCGAATTTATTACTTTCATCATCACGGCGACGAAAAATTCTTCATTTCCTCTGCCGATTTAATGACCAGAAATTTAGAACGTCGTTTGGAAATTGCAGCACCTGTGTATGCACCTCACATTCAACAAAAATTAAAGGAGCATTTGGATTCTTTACTGGCAGATGATGTGAAGGTAAGAATTTTGCAATCCGATGGCAGATACATACGCAAACCAACCGTCCATGGTTTCCATGCCCAAAAGTATTTTATGGAGCAGGCCGTAGCAGAAGCTGTGGTATCTGCCCAAACCAAAACTCCGAAAAAGCGAGGATTTTTCGGATGGCTGTTTGGATGGTGCAAACGAAAGAAAGGCTAAGGATTTTTCTATGATGTTATTAAACAGTGCCCAGGCGAACAAACTGGATCAGCTGGGCGAAACAATTGACCAATTATCCGGAGAACAATTGATGAAAAACGCCGCCAAAGCATTAGCAGAAGCCGTGATGCGGGATGTGGACAAATCCAGCCGGATTGCCGTGTTCTGCGGTCGTGGAAAAAACGGTGGTGACGGTTTTTTACTGGCAGCCAATCTGGCATCAGAAGGCTATCGGGTTTCGGTGGTTGTTTGTTTTGACGAATCAGACAATATCCATCCGTTAACCGATCAGGCGATTGTTTATGCCAAACATAAGCAGGTATCCATGATTCCGTTGGAAGATTTTGTGGGTGCTGATGTTTGCATTGACGCTTTGCTTGGTACCGGTGTAAAAGGGGAGCTGTCGGGTAAATATCTGAAAGCCGTGCAGTTGATGGAAAAATACCGTGTGCTTTCTGTGGATGTTCCCAGTGGATTAAACTGTGATAACGGAAAACCTGTCGGTGTTTGCGTAAAGGCTCAAAAAACTTATACCTTAGCGGCACATAAAGTGGGCCTTTGGATTTATCCCGGCACTGAATATGCCGGAGAAATTGAACTGCTTCCCATCGGACTTTCAGAAAAGTCTTATGCAGCACTGGACTCCAAAATTCAACTGGTGAGTTCCAAATTGATTCACCGCTTGATGCCGAAACGGCACCCCAATTCTCATAAAGGCACTTTCGGTAGAGTAGCTGTTTTTGGTGGCAGCAAAGGAATGGCAGGCTCTGTGGTCATGGCATCCACTGCGGCACTTCACACCGGTGCGGGATATAGCTATGCCGTTGTACCTGACGAGATATTCTCGTTGGCTGAGCAGAAACTAACCGAAGTGATTGTAAAAAGCGATAAAGAGTACAAAAAAATGTACGAGTTGGCAGATGCTTTGGTCATTGGCCCCGGCTATTTGTCAAATTCCGGCATTTCGCATATAATGAAACTGGCGAACTGTGGCAGTAAACCTGCCGTGGTAGACGCCGAGGGCTTAAATTACCTGACTGCAACCAAACAGGTCTGTCCGATGGTTATTACACCACATCCCGGTGAATTTGCCAAATTGATTGGCTTATCCACTGAAGAGGTGAATAAAAACCGTATTTATCTGTCTGGAAAATATGCGAAAGAGCATAATGTTGTGGTGGTGCTAAAGGGTGCAAGAACGGTTATTGCATCGCCAAACGGCGAAATCTGTATCAACACCACCGGCAATTCCGGCATGGCAACCGCAGGTAGCGGTGATGTGCTTTCCGGTATAATCGGTGCTATGTTAGCAATGGGAGCATCTCCCTTTCACGGTGCTATTTTGGGAGTGTATCTACATGGTCTTGCAGGAGATTTAGCAGCAAAAGAAACCTCCGAGTACGCACTTACCGCCACCAAAATTTCAGAGTATATAGGGAAGGCATTTTTGTATGAACAGTTATAAATTATCAAGAGCTTGGGCAGAGATTCATTTGGATCGGTTCCGCCATAACCTGATCGCCATCAAAAATTATGTGGGTGAATCCACGAAAGTGATGGCAGTTATCAAAGCCGATGCATACGGTTGTGGTGTGAATGAAATATCCACCGCTGCAGTAGAGCAGGGAGCAGACTATCTGGCTGTTGCTTGTGTAGACGAAGCAAAGCAAATCCGCAGAAACGGAATCCATCTACCCATTCTGATTTTGGGAGCAACGCCGTTAGAATGTGTGGAAGATTTATTCACCTACAACATTATTCCCGCCGTGTTCGAGGAAAAGTTGCCCAAGGCAATCAGTGAATACGCCAAAGCTCACAATCAGACTTTAAAAATTCATATCAAAGTTGACACCGGTATGGGACGTCTCGGCTTTCCGTATTATGGCAGCTCTTATCAGTCTTCTGTGGAACAGATTCTTGCCATTTCCAAAATGGAGGGAATCCAGGTGGAAGGCATTTTCACCCACTTTTCTAATGCGGACTGTCAGGATAGCGAAGCTGTCACCAAAAAGCAATTCAGTCTTTTTTTAGAAATCATCAGTAAGCTAAAACAAGGCGGTCTCGAAATTCCCCTCCGTCATGCTGCAAACTCTGCGGCAACTTGTTTGTATCCTGAAATGCATCTGGATATGGTTCGTCCCGGTATTATTTTATACGGCGAGTATCCGTCTGACTATGTGCAAGAGCGCACCGCTTTGAAATTGGAACCGGTGATGGAATTAAAAGCAAGAGTATGGCAGGTGAAACAAGTTCCCCAAGGTCAGGGCATCAGCTATGGAAAAACTTATGTTACCGACTGCGAAAAAACGGTTGCAGCAATTGGAATCGGTTATGCAGACGGATATTTTCGGAATCTATCCAATAAAATTCAGGTAATCATTAACGGGAAGTTTGCCACTCAGGTTGGAAACATCTGCATGGATCAGACTGTGGTGGATGTTACCGATATTCCAGACGTGTCATACGGTACTGAGGTGATTTTGGTAGGTTCTGCAGGCGGTAACTCCATTTCTTTCTCCGAAATGGCGAGTCATTCCGGCAGCATTAACTACGAAATGATGTGCGACACGGGAAAACGAATTGTTAAAGCGTATTTTGACGGGGAAACTTTGGTAAAAACCGTCAACTATATGGATAAAATTTAAAAAATTCATTTGGTTGTTGCAGTAATTTGAGTCACAATCCAAAAAAGAACTTCTGATTTTATAAAAATAACAGATTGATGTATGTTCCGCACACGATCGGGAAAAACTGATATTGAAATCAGATATATGGAGAGTGAATCAGTGTGCAAGTGAAACGAGGCGATATTTATTATGCTGACCTAAGCCCGGTGGTCGGTTCGGAGCAGGGCGGAGTGAGACCTGTTCTGATTGTGCAAAACGATGTGGGAAACAAATACAGTCCCACAGTGATTGCAGCGGCGGTAACCAGTCAGCTCAATAAGTCAAAATTGCCTACGCATATCGCAATTGATGCTATGAAGTACGGGTTGCCCAAAGATTCTGTAATTCTTACCGAGCAAATCCGTACCATTGATAAACGTAGACTGAAAGAAAAAATCGGTCATATAGACGAAACGCTGATGAACTCGGTGAATGATGCTTTGTTTGTCAGCTTCGGACTCTAGAAAAAAGGGCAGATGCAACCGTTTTGCGTTTGCCCTTTATAATATATATAGTATAGTGAAAAGAAACTAATTTTTTCCCCTTTTAAAAAAAATAAAAAAATTTGAAAAAAATTTAGAAAAATAGTTGACAAATGAAAAATCCTTTGGTATAATGGGAAAGCTCTCACAAAAAAGAGCAAAAATCACATGGGAAAAACATTGTTGAAAAATTTTTAAAAAAATTTAAAAAAACTATTGACAAATGGAAAAACCTGTGATAAAATGACAAAGCTGTCTGTGAGAGACAGGGAATGAACCTTGAAAACTGAATAACATAATGGACCTTGAAAATTCTAGAGTTTTTGATTAAGAAACTACGAACGAAATCAAGTAAATCGAGGAAAAGATTAAAAGAGCGAAGCGAAAAGCTAGCGAACTTCAATTGTTTATTTTTAAGTGAAATATACGAGAGAGTTTGATCCTGGCTCAGGATGAACG
>JAZQKB010000010.1:0-20171 GCA_045541975.1 Clostridia bacterium
CGACTTCTGAAAGAAACGGTGGTTACACCAGAATCATCAAAACTTTTGAACGCCGTGGCGATGCATCTTTAATGTCTGTGATCGAATTAGTATAAGGAGGTATTCACAATGAAACAGGGAATCCATCCGGATTACAAAAAAACCACTATCACCTGTGCTTGTGGTGCGGTATATGAAACCGGCTCCAGCAAGGAAAACTTGCACGTGGAAATTTGTGCAAAATGCCATCCGTTCTATACCGGCAAACAGAAACTGGTAGATACCGGCGGACGTGTAGAAAAATTCAAAAAGAAATTCGGTTTATAAAAATAAGAAAATGGCTTACAGAATGTTCTGTAAGCCATTTTTTTACTTTTATTATTTATAATTTGTTAAACCCAATATATAATCTGTGGAAACTTTATAATACTTGGATAGGGCAATCAGAATGTCAATGGGCAGCTGTCGTTGTCCGTTTTCATATTGAGAATAGGTGTTTTGCTTAATATGAAGATGTTCGGCAAGTTCCTTTTGCGTTAAGTCGTTATCTTCTCTTAAATCTCGGATTCTCATATTCTCACACTCCTTTGTATTTATTATATTGAATCTCATAATGAGATATTGACATTTATCTCAAATTGTGATATTATAAAATAAAAATTTCAAGGAGAATTAGGATGTATTGTACACAGTGCGGAAAAGAATTAGTGAACGGGGAAAGATTTTGTCCGATTTGCGGTAAAAATCAAATAGAGAATCAATCGAGCGTAAGTATTACTGTTAAAGATGAAAAAAACAAAAAAATGTATGCATTTTGGATTGCAGTTGCAACTTCTCCGGTGTTATTTATTATTCGTATGTTAGCTCAAACGGAAGAGCATGTACCGGCCGGAGTAGGTGGTAGCTGGAAAAGTCATACCACGACTCATATATCCAGTGGTATACAGGCTATAATGGCTTTGCTCTTGATCATTTCCACAATTTTGGTCCTCGTTTTTGGAAAAGGCAAATCAGAAGGCAATGGCAAAATGTTTGTTACCAAGGTTCTAATTCCAATCAATATTTTGATAGGAATTTTTTTAATAAACGTGCATTAAATAATACTTTTAAACTGTGAAGTTTTGTAAAGAAGGTCTGAACAAATAAGCTGTTCAGGCCTTTTTCATAATAGATATCGTCAACGATGGAGGCAGTTGATTTGATAGAATAGTTATCGTTGTGATGGATTCTATAGTCATAGTTTTTTCTCATGCGACATAATTCTTGACAATACAGAAAAATAATGCTACAATGAAATCAATTGGAGTCGGGATATTTCCCGACAATATTTAGCGACAAGGAAATTTAATTGAAATCATTGGAAGGGAGAACACGCATGCCAAATTTTTGCACACAGTGTGGGACAAAACTGGCAGATGGCATTACATGTCCAAACTGCGGTTATGTGTCCTCCGAAGCCGAAAATGTGACAGTGAAAACTGAACCCGTTACACCGCAACCGATACCCGAACCGGTGCAGTCGACACCTGAACCGGTACAAACGACACCCGAACCGGTACAACCTGAACCTGAACCTGAACAGCCTCAAGCGGAAAAGAAATCTGCATCAGCCGGAGCAACTGCAGGGCAAAGCAACAGTACTACAGGGCAGACGAATACTGCTCCTAAGCAGGATACGCCAAACGTTGCGGAAGATATTCTTGATAAAGCAACGAAAAAAATCAATGAACTTGCCGGCGGAAAAGGTGCCGTGAAGTTGAATTTAAAGAGTCTGTTTTCTGAGGTTTTTAAAAAACATACCAACAGTGAATCAGAAGCAATTTTTATCAGTGGTACAGAAAAAACCACACCGCCGGAAAGTGAAATCAGCTCTACCTGGCCAAAACCCTGGCTGTTTGCAAGAGTTTTTGCGGTTTTATTCATTACATATTTTGCACTTTATTTCTGTTGGGACTATTTTGCAAATTCCAATGTGTTACCCGGTATGATTTTTATGGGTGCCATTGCAGTTCCCTTTTCTTTAATTGTCTTCTTTATGGAAACCAATGCTCCAAGAAATATCAGCTTCTTCACTACCCTGACCATTTTCTTAGTAGGTGGAGCAATGTCTTTGGTCATCACGCTTCTTTTGTTCTCTTTTGTTACCATTGATGACGGTTATATGGGAGCAATTTTAGTGGGACTTGTGGAAGAAACCGGAAAACTCACGATTATTGCTTACTATGTGAAGAAGACTAAAAATGTGAACTACGTGTTAAACGGACTGTTGATCGGTGCTGCAGTTGGTGCAGGATTTGCAACTTTTGAAACGGCGGGCTATATTTTAAACTACGGCTTGTCCGGCGGCAACGATATTATGATGGAAGTGCTGATTGTAAGAGCACTGCTGGCGCCCGGCGGACATGTGATTTGGGGTGCAATTTTAGGTGGCGCACTGGTGCTGGCAAAAGGCAGAAAGCCTTTTGAAATGTCTCAGTTATCCAACAAAAAGTTTGTTGCATTCTATATCATGTGTGTCGCGATGCATGCCATCTGGGATATGCCGATTCAGATTGAACATTATCTGGTGCAGATTGCCATGACAGTTTGTGCCTGGATTATTGCTCTGGTTCTGATTGATGTTGGTCTTAAGGAAATTTCCGCTTTGAATGATCAGAATGAAATCGAAACTGTGGCAGAGCAACTTCCCCAGCAATAACCGATATACATAAAAAGCTGTATTACCGCTTGGTAATACAGCTTTTTTATGATTTAGCCTATTCGATAATTAAATAACTGCCAACTTTTAAATTGCGATCGTCGTCAATATTGTTGACGGCTTTTAAACGGTCCACGGTAGTGGCATATTTTTTTGCAATCGAAAAGAGGGTGTCACCAGGTTTAATAATATAGGCAACGATGGGTGCACGGTCGATTTTTAAAGGGTTATCCCGGTCGGGTAGGATTCCTTCCACATATTCCTTATTGACTGTTTGATGAAGCTGAATCTGTGCGGTTACACCAAGCCGAAGTTCCAAAGCATTTTGATTTAAAATGTTATAGGAAAAATGATTGGAGCACAGTTTAGCACTGGCTGATTCACAGGATGAGGGATGAGTAAGAATCTGCACCAGTTCAAAGGGAATCTGCCGTGAAATAGAATTGAATCCCGATGGAGTCTGATATAACACGGTAGTGTCTAAATCACCGGACATCACAATTTTGTCGTCTTCCCGGCGGGTAGCAGTCAGTTTTGGTACACAGGACACATCCAGTATACTCTCCAATTGCACATCGGGAAGTGCCATTACTTCTTTTAAGGAGGCAGTTTCCGGAGGGAGAATTTCAAGCTGTTCAAAAGGAGTAATCCGTCGCAGAAGTTTCACCGGGAATTTTGGGCTGTAAGCATCAGTTATTAAAGAAATTTCCTGTTGTTTCATGCTTTGCATTTTTAATTGCATCACGCCGGTTATATGAACGGTTTTTGGTTCGTTTTCTTCATTTTCTGCAATTTTAATGTCTGAAATTTCTGAAGCAATGTCGTGGATAAAACAACTGTCTTCGCCGGCTTCCAGGTCGATGATTTCTGTAAACGGTGACGAAAATTCAATGGTTTCCAAGGTGGACATGGTAGACGCATAAAGCATTTTCACAAGGTAGTCACCCTTGACTACTACTTTGTTGGAAATAGGTTTTAAATCCTGGTTTCTGACTTGCAGTGAGGTGCCCAGAATTTCTGCCACCGGCGGTTTTCCTTGGGGCAGGGGGAAGCTTAAAGAAAGCGGGAACTCTTCTTCAGCACATTGCATAACGGTGTATGAAGAAACGGTTTCACGAAGACATTCTAAATCCTTGTCTAAAGATGGTGAAGGTAATGAAACATTTTCCTTTAAAGTCAGGGTAATATGGAGTTTTCCACGGATGCCGGCTTTTCGGGAATTGATGAAAACAGGATTGTTTTGTGAAATCAAACAGGTTACCTCTGAAAAATCCCAGGATAGGGAGGCTGGAATTTCCTCTTTGATCAGTATGGTATCCGTATGAGAAATGGAAGAAATACCGATCCCCTCATCTCCTACCGGTAAATACAGAAGATTGGCGCAAAGCGGAACTTTTGCGGAAAACAAGTTGTTCCGAACGGTATATTCTGACACATAGCCCGTAAGTTTCTGGGATAAAATTTTTAGAATGTCACGTTTGGAATCAGACACGTTTAAATCCCATTCAATGGGTTGTGTGACGGTTTTTGTCCAAACAGTTTTTGTTATGTTTGCTTCCATCATAGAAGGATCTCCTTTGTAATCTTTTTTAGAGCAGGCTCTTTTTTATTTTCATTTCACTATATGCGCTTATCTTTGTTTTTATGTCATAAAAAATGGGAGAAATTGAGGGGTAAAAAAAGAAAAAATGGTCGGATTGTCTTGCATTTTTTGATTGTCTGTGTTATAATAAATTTGATATGTTAAGATAGGATATTCTTTTTTATCCATGACTCTTAGAAAAAGTAAAATGTATCGGAAAGGAAGAGCAAAAAGATGCCAAAAGTTGCAGTCATTATGGGAAGCGATTCTGATTTTCCCCAGTTAAAAGGATGTATTAAAACATTAAAGGATTACGGAGTAGATGTTGAGGTAAAAGTGATGTCTGCTCACAGAACTCCCGAAGATGCGGCTCAGTTTTCCAAAAATGCCAAGGCAAACGGTTTTGAAGTGCTGATTGCAGCGGCAGGCAAAGCAGCACATCTGGGTGGTGTGTTAGCAGCGTTTACCACCTTGCCTGTTATCGGTATTCCCATTAAGGCATCCACGTTGGACGGCCTTGATGCACTGCTTTCCATCGTGCAGATGCCAAAAGGCATTCCCGTGGCAACTGTAGCGATTGACGGTGGTGACAATGCAGCCATTTTGGCACTGCAGATTCTTTCCTTAAAATATAAAGATATTGAAACAAAATTAGAAGCTATGAAAGAAAACATGGCAAACGAAGTTCGCCAGAAAGACAAAAAACTTCAGGATGAAATCGCAAGCTTATAAAAAGGAGATTAAAAACTATGAATGAAGCATATAAACAGGCAGGCGTTGATATCCACGCAGGATACCGTTCTGTGGAATTGATTAAAGATAGCGTAAAGAAAACCTTTACCAAAGGTGTTATGACAGAAATCGGCGGTTTTGGCGGTTTGTTTGAACTGTTCCAGACCGGTAACTATGTAAATCCCGTACTGGTATCCGGCACCGACGGTGTTGGCACCAAATTAAAAATTGCATTTTTAACTGACAAGCACGATACTGTTGGTCAGGATTGCGTTGCAATGTGTGTAAACGATATTGTTTGCTCCGGCGCAAAACCCTTATTCTTCTTAGATTACTTAGCGGTTGGCAAAAACGTTCCCGAACGGATTGCAGAAATCGTAAAAGGTGTTAGCGACGGCTGTATCTTAGGTGAATGTGCCTTAGTTGGCGGTGAAACTGCAGAAATGCCTGGTTTCTATCCCATCAATGAATACGATTTGGCAGGTTTCTCTGTTGGGGTTGTGGACAAAGACAAAATTATCGACGGTTCTACCGTGGCAGAAGGGGATGTGTTAATCGGCGTGGCATCCTCCGGCATTCATTCCAACGGCTATTCTCTGGTCAGAAAAGTATTTGAATTAAACGGTCCCGAAGAAGAAGCAAAGAAAAACTTAAGTGTATATTATGATGAACTGGGTATGACCTTGGGCGAAGCCTTAATCATCCCCACCAAAATTTATGTAAAAACCGTGCTGGCGGTATTATCTCAGTATAAGGTGAAAGCTATTTCTCATATCACCGGTGGCGGTTTCTATGAAAACATTCCGAGAATGCTCCCCAAAGGTGCCCAGGCTGTGATCAAAAAAGATTCCTTCCCGGTACTACCCATCTTCAAACTGTTGCAGGCAAAAGGCGGAATTTCGGAAGAAAATATGTACAACACCTATAATATGGGTATCGGTCTTTGCATGGCTGTGAATAAAGGCGATGCAGAAGGCGTGGTAAAAATTATCGAATCTTTAGGAGAAAAAGCATACATTTTAGGTACCGTAGAAAACGGTGACGCAGGAGTGAAACTGATCTAATGAAAAAGATTGTGGTATTGGTATCCGGCGGTGGCACCAATCTGCAGGCATTAATTGATGCCAAGGATGTGATTGTGTCGGGTGAAATCACCAAGGTGATTTCTTCAAAACCGGGTGTATATGCGTTAGAACGTGCCAAAAAAGCCGGCATCCCCGGTGTGGTGGTGGATAGAAAAAGCTTTTCGGATAACGAAAGCTATCAGAAAGCATTGCTTTCCGAATTAAAAGCGGAGAATCCCGACTTAATTGTGTTGGCGGGCTTTTTATCCATCATTGGCGCAGAAATCATTCAAGAATATCCCGATAAAATTATCAATGTGCATCCTTCTCTCATTCCCTCCTTCTGCGGAGACGGATTTTACGGACTGAAGGTGCACGAAGCTGCTTTAGCAAAAGGCGTAAAGGTGACCGGTGCCACCGTGCACTTTGTGAACGAAATCACCGATGGCGGCAGAATCATTTTGCAACAACCCGTGATGGTGGAGGAAGGGGACACCCCCGAGACCTTACAGCGTCGGGTAATGGAGCAGGCAGAATGGAAAATTCTTCCTTGTGCCTGCGAATTGGTACTTCAAAACAAAGCGTAAGAAAGGAACTACACAGCATGAATCAGATTGCAGAATTACTGAATACAAATTCTTATCCGGGCAGAGGTATTATCGTTGGAAAATCCAAAGATGAAAAATTTGCCATCACTGCATACTTCATTATGGGAAGAAGCGAAAATAGCCGTAACCGTGTGTTTGTGACCGAGGGAGAAGGCATTCGCACCGAAGCGTTTGACCCTTCCAAATTAAGCGATCCCTCGCTTATTATTTATGCGCCTGTTCGTGTGCTGGAGAACAAAACTGTGGTAACCAACGGCGACCAGACTGACACCGTGTATGATTACTTAAAAGACGGCAAAACCTTTGAGGAAGCACTGCGTACCCGTGAATTTGAACCGGATGCTCCGAATTTTACTCCCCGTATTTCTGCAGAATTGACTGTGGACAAGGATTTCTCCTACAAAATGTCCATCCTAAAAAGTGCCATGGGCAATGGCGAATCCTGCCAGAGATTCTTCTATGAATACAATCAGCCCGTAGCGGGAGAAGGTCATTTCATTCACACTTATCAATGTGACGGAAATCCCATTCCTTCTTTCTATGGCGAACCTGAGCTTGTGGAACTTTGTGAGGATATTGATTCCTTCACCAACACCCTTTGGACCAATTTAAATGAAGCGAACAAGGTTTCTCTGTTTGTAAGATACATTTCTTTAGAAGATGGCTCTTATGAAACCAGAATTGTGAATAAAAACCAGTAGAACAACGGAAAGGAACCAGTCATCATGAAAGAATTAGAATTAAAATACGGTTGTAATCCCAACCAGAAACCCTCCAGAATTTTTACCGAGGAATATGATCTGCCCATCACTATTTTAAACGGCAGACCGGGTTATATCAACTTTTTAGATGCCTTCAACAGCTGGCAGCTGGTGAAAGAATTAAAGGAAGCAACCGGCCTTCCTGCGGCAGCATCTTTTAAACACGTTAGTCCTGCAGGTGCAGCAGTTGGGTTACCTCTTTCCGATTTAGAAAAGAAAATCAATTTTGTGGAAGAATTTGAATTGTCTCCTATGGCTTGCGCTTATGCAAGAGCAAGAGGTGCCGACAGAATGTCTTCCTACGGTGATTTTATTGCATTATCGGACACTTGCGACAAAGAAACCGCAGCCATTATTGCTAAAGAAGTGTCTGACGGTATTATTGCACCTGATTACACTCCCGAAGCGTTAGAAATTTTAAAAACCAAAAGAAAAGGCGGCTACACCGTTATCAAAATCGACAAAAATTTCACCCCCAAGCCGGTAGAACGTCGCGATGTGTTTGGGATTACCTTTGAGCAGGGAAGAAATGAATTAAAAATTGACGAAACCATGTTAACCAATTTCGTTACCGATGTGAAAACGTTCCCTGATTCTGCAAAAATTGACTTAATTATTGCGTTAATCACCTTAAAATATACCCAGTCCAATTCCGTTTGCTATGCAAAAGGTGGACAGGTAATCGGTGTGGGTGCTGGTCAACAGTCCCGTATTCACTGTACCCGTCTGGCAGGTAACAAGGCAGATACCTGGTACCTAAGACAGCACGAAAAAGTACTGAACTTAAAATTCAAACCCGATATCCGCCGTCCGGATAGAGACAACACCATTGACGTGTATATTTCCGATGAATATATGGACGTTTTGGCAGATGGTGTGTGGGAACAGTTCTTCACCGAAAAGCCGGAAGTGTTAACCCGTGAAGAAAAGCAGGAATGGCTGAAAACCCAGTCCGGCGTGTCTGTTGGTTCCGATGCTTTCTTCCCCTTCGGTGATAATATTGAACGTGCCAGAAAAAGCGGTGTTGAATTTATCGCTCAGCCCGGCGGTTCCATCCGTGATGACCATGTTATTGATACCTGCAACAAATACGGTATTGCGATGGTATTTACCGGTAGCCGTTTATTCCATCATTAAAATATGCAAACGATAGGGGATTTTTATAAATTCCCTATTTGCTTTTAGAAATCTGACAGGAGAATATAATCAAATGAGCAAAACAAATAGAAAAATCTTAGTTGTTGGCGGCGGTGGCAGAGAACACGCCATTATCAAATGCTTAAAACGGGATAATCCCGACCTGGCTATTTACTGTGCACCCGGAAACGGTGGTATCGGTGAGCTTGCAACGTTGGTTCCCATCAAGGCAACCGAAATTGAAAAATTAGTGGCATATGCTAAAGAAGAACAGTTTGATATGGTTATGGTTGCTCCCGATGATCCGTTGGTATTGGGATTGGTGGATGAATTGGAAAAAGCGGGAATCCGTGCATTCGGTCCCCGCAAAAACGCAGCAATTGTGGAAGGTAGCAAAGCCTTTTCCAAAGAGTTGATGAAAAAATATAACATCCCCACCGCAAAATACGAAACCTTTACCGATGCAGATTCTGCCATCGCATATTTAAAAGCAGAAAATACCTATCCTGCAGTGATTAAAGCAGACGGCTTGGCTCTTGGAAAAGGTGTGATCATTGCCCAGAACGAAGAAGAAGCGGTGACTGCTATCAACGAAATGATGGTGGATCAGGTGTTCGGTGCTTCCGGCACTACCGTGGTCATTGAAGAATTTTTAACCGGTCCCGAAATTTCTGTGTTAGCCTTTACCGACGGCAAAACCGTGGTGCCCATGGTATCGGCTCAGGACCACAAACGTGCCTACGATAACGATGAAGGCTTAAACACCGGCGGTATGGGTACCTTTTCTCCCAGCCGTGTGTACAATAAAGACTTAGAAGAAGAATGTATGAAAAATATCTTCCTGCCCACCATTAACGGACTTCGTGCGGAAGGAAGACCGTTTAAAGGCGTCATTTATTTTGGGTTAATGGCAACCAAAAACGGGGTAAAAGTAATCGAATACAATGCCCGATTCGGTGACCCGGAAACTCAGGTGGTACTGCCCAGATTAAAAACCAACCTTTTAGCCATTTTTGATGCTATTATTGATGAAAAATTAGACCAAATCAATATCGAATGGTACGATAACGCTTGTGTTTGCGTGATTATGGCATCCGGCGGTTATCCCAAAAAGTATCAGACCGGCTATGAAATTACCGGCATGCAACAAGCAGAAGAAAAAGAAAACATCTTTATTTATCATGCTGGCACCAAGAAGGAAGACGGCAAATTCTTAACTGCCGGCGGCCGTGTCATCGGTGTGACTGCAACAGGCAAAAACTTGGATGATGCCATTTTGGAAGCCTACAATGCAGTTGCAAAAATTTCCTTTACCGATGCTCATTATCGCAAAGATATTGGTATTAAAAAGTACAATTAAGAGGCGGTTTTCTTGAATAAACAAACAATCCAAAAATTAAAATTATTCGGTAGCGGCATGCTCTCCCGTTGGGAAGAAAACAAGGCATTGTTTCTAGAAGTGAGTGGGACTTATAAATCCGGTGCTCTCACCTATCCGTTTGTTTTGGGATATGATGGAGACATTTATCATTTAACCTTCCAGAAAGAAACTGCCAGAGGTGAGTTTTCCAAACTGTTCCATTCTCTTTTGGAGCAGGCAAATCTTTATGATGAGCTGGAGCTTACCTATGCAGACCGTACCGGTCGGTTGATTCTTCGTGCAGACGGAAAAAATGTGACCACCAAAAGTGATAATAAGGTCCTAGAGGTGGCAAAAAATGAAGAAAAGCATCTCATTTCCCCCAAAGCGGCAAACAAACTGTTAACCGTTTTAGATTTTGTTACTGAACAGGGGAAACTAAAAAACACTCATGTGAGAAAGTTCACCCAGGCGGAGCATTTTATTGAATTGTTGGTGCCGTATTTTGAAAAGTTACCAACTGACCGTGAAATCACGGTGTACGATTTGGCTTGCGGAAAATCCTATCTGTCTTTTTTCTTAAATTTTTATCTTTGTGATGTGTTAAAAAGAAGATGCCGTATCATTGGGGTGGATATCAGAGAAGACGTGGTAGAAGCATCCAAAAAAATCCGTGATGAACTAAAATACTACAATATGGATTTTTACTGTGCGGATATTTTAGAATTTACACCACCCACAAGAATGGATGTGGCAATTTCTCTGCATGCTTGCGACGTGGCAACTGATTTCGCCATTGCAGCAGCAGTGAATAACGGAGCGCAAATTTGTGCCATTGCCCCATGCTGCCACAAAGAATTTTTACCTACCATAGCCAACGACGAGTTTTCCTATCTGTTTGAAAACGGAATTTTTAAAAAGCGGTTTTCAGACCTTTTAACCGATATTTATCGGGTAAAAACTTTGGAGGAACAGGGCTATTCTGTTACCGCAACCGAGTTTGTATCCCCGCTGGAAACTCCCAAAAATCTGCTTATTTTAGCAGAAAAAACAAACAGTACAACGAAGAACAAAGAATCCACCAAAAAAATTAAAAAAGCATTTTCGGTTGATCCGATTTTAGAAAAACTAATCTTTTAATTCCCATAGCAAAGAAAGGCGCATACCATGAAAATCATTGACTGTCACTGTCATATCTATCCTCAGAAAATTGCTGAAAAAGCCGTAAAAGCCATCGGTGACTTTTACGATATTCCCATGCGTTGTGGAGGAACTTGCCAGGACCTTTTATCGGAATGGAAGCAGTACGGTGTGGACAAAATGCTGATTCATTCCACCGCAACCCGTCCCGACCAGGTTTCCCATATTAATCAATTTTTATTGGGAGAGCTTTCCAAAAATAACGATTTTATCGGTTTTGGAACTTTGCATCCTCAGTATGAAGACAACGAAGGAGAAATCGAAAAACTGATTGCAAACGGAGTCAAAGGCATTAAATTTCATCCCGATTTTGGAAAAATTGATATTTTATCCCCCGAAATGTATCATATCTACGAAATGATGTCGGGCCGTCTTGCCATAATGTTTCACGTGGGTGACTACCGTTATGACTATTCCCATCCGACAAAGATTAAAAAGATTCTTCAGGACTTTCCAAATCTGACGGTCATCGGTGCTCACTTGGGCGGGTATTCTACCTGGGAGGATTCCATGGATGTTCTCTGTGGAGAAAATATCTATTTTGATACCTCCTCCACCTTGGAATTTATTTCTCCCGAGCTTGCAATGAAAATTATAAAGAAACACGATATGGATAAGATTTTATTTGGCACAGATTATCCCATGTGGCATATTAAAAAGGAAATCGAAAATATTGAAAAATTACCCTTATCCGATGATGAAAAAGAAAAGATTTTCCATGGCAACGCAGAAAATCTTTTAGGGTTAAAATAGAACATAAAAAATGCAGTAACGAAAGTTACTGCATTTTTATTTTCATAAAAGCTTACTGATGTTCTCCATCCACAAACAGGATTTCGCCTTCTTTTAAGTAGTTTAAATTACCTCTGGCGATAGACTCAATGGTCTTCTGACTGCTGGCTTTTTCGTCCAAACGGTTCAGTTCTTCCTGCTTTGCCAGTTCATATTCAATTTTCTGCTGGTAAACGATTTCTTCCTGACGGAGTGCTTCAAAATCCTGGTAGGTTGTGAAATGCAGGAAGGAGAAGTATGCAACCATGGCTACCAATCCGAAAATCCACAGATTTTTCCGTTTGAAAAACTTCACAGTCTCAAATCCTTTTCATCAGTTTCCGGTGCTTTTTGTATGTCTGGAGTTTTTCATTACTCCATTTTTTGCCAAACCGTATCAAACGGCAAAAAGGCTTTCCAATAAATACTACACCAGTTTTTATCATTATAGCAAAGAATTTCACACTTGTAAAGAGTAATTTGAAAAAAAACAGGAAAAAATATGCGATTTTTCCGGAAATTCCGACAAAATACTTGGAAAGAGACCATAAATAGCAGAGAACTCCTGTGCTCACTCCAAACAGCTCGTAGAAACGAAATTTCTGATCTCCCGTCAACAGGAATAAAAAAATGCAGAGACCAAGTGCAAAGGCCCAGAAAAACAAGTCAAACAATAAAGTCAGCGCAGGTTTTTTAAGCCGATGCCGTAGGGATTTTAAAATATCATAGCAAAACCCCAACAAAAGCCCGCATAACACATCAAACAGTAAACTCACAAACCTTGCTCCTTAGCGAAAAATACTTTTCAAAAAGCTTTCCCGTTTCGGTGCAGCATCCCGTTGGTAGGAAAGATGGTCAAAGTTGCCTTTTGCCACAATTTCACCGGTGTCCAATGATAGCTTTTCCACCTTCAGATCACTCCCTTTCACGGTGAGCATTCCTAAATGTGTTTCCAGGGTGATTTCTTCTTCATCAAAGGTGAGAATATCAAGCACACCTGATACAGAGAGCTTTTCTCTGTTTTCTAAAATAATATTCTGAATCACATTTTTTTCGTTTGCCATTTGTTACATCCTTTCTGTTTCATGTGACGAAATCCATAAAAGATTATCAAAAATGTTACGCCGATTCCCAAATATCCAAAAAAGGGATACAACGATTCAATCAGTGCCGAAAATCCAAAAAAACTGCATCCTAACAGGAACAGACCGGCAGCCACAGGATTTTTTCCTTTGGTAACGGCATACAAACTGTTGACAGCAGTGGTCAGAACAGCTATATAAAGCATTACCGTATAGAAAAAACTAAGGTGACTTTGCAGGTAGGAAACAATTGTCAACACCGGAATTGCACTGTTTTGGGTAAGGGGTGCAAACCGTATCAGAACTCCCTTCATCAGCAGTCCCACTAAAAGCACCAGCGAAAACCCTGTCAGAATCCCGGCGTATCCGTCTTTTTCTTCCGTTGTATTCGCAATTGCGCCCAATACCGGCAGTACAGACAGCAGATTATAGCCACTGTAGAGCAGGAGGTTCACAGGTTGGGAGGAGCTTGCACCAAACAGTCCTGCAGGCGACAAAAGTCCGGCGAGCGAAATCCCTGTCATACAAACGAGTAAGATAGGCGTTGCAATCATATTGAACCGATACACATTGGATACTCCGAAGAACACGGTTCCTACCGTGATAGCTCCTGTGAGAACAGTTCCCAAGGGAAAGGGGAGTCCTGTTGCTTCCCACAGAGCTTCCCCACCGCAGGCAAACATGACTGTGCAGGATGCTCCCGAAAACAGTAGAAACAGTAAATGAATGAGGGGGGGACTACCAAAGCTTACCGAGATTCTTTTTTGTTCACTGAAATAGAGCAGAGAAACCGCACCAATCAGTAAGAGGGCAAGAAAAAGGGATAACAGTGAGAGTGGTGTGTTCCCGAAAAACAGCAGAAGTTCCTTTCCCGTGGCAAACCCGGCGCCAATCATGGTTCCTGCCACGGTGAAGGCCAATTTTAACCGTTTTGACCGCATAAAATATCCTTTCGTTCCAGTTTGGTATTTTGTTCAAATATATTTTGGAAAAAATAGAATTATGACTTGATTTTTCAGAAAAATATGGTATAATATAAGAAATTGAAAAGATATGAATTTTATGAATAAAAGGAGAACAAAATTATGCAGAAAATTACCAAAGATATGATTATTACAGATGTATTAAAAGTAGATACCGAATTAGCACCCTTCTTTTTCGCAATCGGTATGCATTGCTTAGGATGCCCTTCCGCAGCAGGTGAAACCGTTGAAGAAGCTTGCATGGTGCATAACACTGATTGTGATGCTCTGATTGAAAAAATGAATAATTTCTTGGAAATCAAAGCGAACAGCCAGAACAAATAAGCTTCTGTAAAATCAAAGAAAAAGTGAAAAAATTGCCTAACGAAGATGCTTCGTTAGGCATTTCAACTGAAAAGGCACAGAAAAAAGAAAGGGCTTTTTTCCAAAAAACGGAGAAAGCAACGGTGAATAGGTTATGAGCGAACCTTTGTTATACAAGGGCAAAATGATTGCCAGAAAAGATAATATTATTTACTACGGAAACCCCGAAGATAACTATGTGATTATGATGAATATTACCGAATCCAATCCCGTTGGTGGATACGACATCACCTCTAAAGTGACCGTATCGTTACAGACCAATACCGGCGGTAAGGAAAAAATCATCAAAAAAGTGGAACGTGAAGGAATGTTCAAAGCGTTGGACATTGCGGAATACTGGCTGGCAGAAGCATTGGAAGAAGAATAAGTTGAATAAAAAACTGTCTTCTCGGTTTTAAATTGGAGTGAAAGAATTATATGGATAACGGAATTTTTATGCTATTTACTCTGGCGGTTGCTTTCCTGTTTTCCTTTGCAGCGGTTCCGCTGGTGCGTGTTCTCGCATTTAAAATCAAAGCGGTGGACGTTCCCAGAGATAACCGTCGTATGCACACCAAACCCATTCCCCGAATGGGCGGTCTTGCCATTTATCTTGGTTTTTTGGTGGCATATATGTGCTTTGTTGGCACCGTGGAAAAAGAGACTCTTGGCATTTTAATCGGTGCAACCATTCTGGTGGTACTTGGCATTTTAGATGACAGAAAACCCATTCGTGCCATTGTGAAATTAGCAGTGCAGATTATTGCAGCACTGATTCCGGTGATGATGGGACTTCGGATTGAGTTTATTTCCAAAATCAATTTGTTTTCCAATCAAACCAACTATGTGCTGGGTGTTTTGGCAATTCCTGTTACTGTCATCTGGATTGTTGGGTTAACCAATGCGTTAAACTTAATTGACGGTCTGGACGGTTTAGCAGGCGGTATTACCACCATTTCGGCATTTTCTTTGATGCTGGTTTCCTTTGTATTCGGGCGGATTGAATGTGCGGTTGCAATGGCAGCTATTGCGGGTGCAACCTTAGGCTTTTTGCCTTATAACCTCAATCCTGCCAGAATCTTTATGGGAGATACCGGTGCTCTGTTTTTAGGATATATGCTGGCAACGCTGTCGGTAGACGGCTTCTTTAAAAGCTACGCTGCCGTGACCTTTATCATTCCGTTGGTGGTAATGGGGCTTCCTTTGTTTGACACCAGCTTTGCCATTTTCCGCCGTATTTTAAAAAGAGAACCCATCATGAAGCCGGATAGAAGCCATTTGCATCACCGTTTAATTGATGCAGGTTTTTCCCAGCGTCAGGCTGTTGGGATTTTGTGTATTGTCAGCGGTTTGCTTTCCTTAACAGCCGTTGTGATGATTACTGCAGGAATCGAACGTGCGCTTTTCATGATTGCAGTATCGTTAGTGTATCTGTTTGGATTCATCTTCTATGCAAAAAACAGAAATTATGAGAAAAAGTTTTTAAAGGAACTGTCTATGGAAGAAGGAGCACCTGCTCCGATTGAAGAAACCAGAGACGGTAATTCCGAAAAGTAAAGAAGGTAATTTTATGGACAAGCTCAAAGTTATGACGGTGTTTGGAACCCGTCCGGAAGCAATCAAAATGGCTCCTTTGGTAAAAGAACTGGAGCAAAGAGAAGAAATTCAGTCCATCGTGGCAGTTACCGCTCAGCATCGGCAGATGCTGGACCAAGTGCTTCAAATTTTTGACATCAAGCCCGATTATGACCTGGATATTATGAAAGAGCGTCAGACCTTGGTGGATATCACCTCCAACGTGTTAAAAGGTCTGTATGAAGTAATTGGCGAAGCCAAACCAGATATCGTTTTGGTTCACGGAGACACCACCACTACCTTTGCAGGTGCTTTAGCGGCATTCTATCAGCAAACTGCGGTGGGGCATATTGAAGCAGGCCTTCGTACTTACGATAAATATTCACCTTTCCCGGAAGAAATGAACCGTGTGCTGACCGGTTCTTTATGTGAACTTCATTTTTCACCCACAGTGCAGAATCGTGAAAATCTGTTAAAAGAAGGTAAGGATGCATCTAAGATTTTCATCACCGGTAATACCGTAATTGATGCATTAAAAACCACCGTCAGAAAAGACTATGAATTTGCTGACGAAACCTTAAAAAACCTCGATTTTTCTAAAAAAATCATTGTTGTGACTGCTCATAGAAGAGAAAACTTAGGCGAACCTCTGCAAAATATCTGCCGTGCGATCAAACGTCTGGCAGAAGAATTTAAAGATGAGGTGCAGGTGGTATATCCGGTGCATTTAAATCCCGCAGTCAGAGAAGTTGCTTTCTCAGTGCTGGGAGAACTGGATAACGTGCATTTGATTGATCCCGTAGATGTTTGCGAACTTCATAACTTAATGGACCGTGCTTACATGATTATGACGGACTCCGGCGGATTGCAGGAAGAAGCACCTTCTCTTGGAAAACCTGTACTGGTGCTTCGTAACGAAACCGAACGTCCGGAAGCGGTGGCAGCAGGTACCGTTAAAATTGCAGGTGTTCACGAGGAAGACATTTATGCAATGGGGAAAACACTGCTGACTGATTCCAACGAGTACGATAAAATGGCACATGCCGTAAATCCGTACGGTGATGGATTAGCTTCCAAACGAAGCGTGGATGCGATTTTATATCACTTTGGCAGAATGACCCAACGCCCCGAAGATTTGGTTACCAAATAAATGTGATCTAAAAAGAAAAGCGATTGCAAATTTTTGCAATCGCTTTTTTTAATGATTATTCTTCTGTGGGATTCATCTTTTGCAGCCGTTCGTTAATATCCTGCATCCGAAGGTCTGTTTTTGCAATAATATCGGCGCAGTCTTTTAATTCGGCAATCAACTCGTCAGCCTGGGGCATATCTTTTTTATATTTCATGCCGTGTTCCAGACTTGCCCAAAAGTCCATGGCGATGGTGCGAAACTGCACTTCCACCTTCACAGGTTGTTTTCTGTCTGCAAAGAAGACGGGAATTTCCACAATCATATGATAACTGCGGTAGCCGTTTGGTTTAGGATTTTTAATGTAGTCCTTAATTTCCAACACGGTCACATCATCCTGGCGGGTAAACATTTCCGCCACCTTATAAATATCGTCCACAAAGGAACAGATGACCCGAACCCCTGCCACATCATTTAGATTTTCAATCACGGAGGAAACTGATTTTTCCAAGTTTCTTCGCTGAATTTTTTCCAAAATACTCTGCGGTTTTTTCACTCTGGATTTAATCATTTCAATGGGGTTTCTGTTATTGCGAAACGATAAATCATCGTTTAAAATTTCAAATTTGGTGCGGATTTCCCGAATAGCACATTGGTACATCATCAGCATGTGAGAAAACTTCTGCGCATTCTGAAAGATTTCATCCAGTTGCTCAAAGGAGGGGGACGCATCCTGCCCCAAAAAATACTTTTGTAATTCGTTTTCCATTTCTTTAATCCAATTCTATCGAGCCGGTATAAAGCTGATAGTATTTTCCTTTTTCTTCTAATAACTTTTCGTGACTGCCCCGTTCAATAATTCTGCCGTGATCTAATACCATAATCACATCAGAATTTTGAATGGTGGAAAGACGGTGCGCAATGACAAACACGGTTCTGCCATGCATTAAGCTGTCCATTCCCTTTTGCACGATAGATTCGGTACGGGTATCAATGGAGGAAGTTGCTTCATCCAAAATCATAACCGGCGGATCCAAAACCGCAGCTCTTGCAATGGCAATTAACTGACGCTGCCCCTGAGAGAGACTTTCTCCGTTGTTGGTTAAGGGAGTGTCATAACCCAAAGGTAAGCGGGAGATAAAGCCGTGAGCATTGGCAAGCTTTGCTGCTGCAACAATTTCTTCATCGGTGGCGTCGGGTTTGCCGTAGCGGATATTTTCTTTGACGGTGCCGGTAAAAAGATTGGTATCCTGAAGTACCATTCCCAAGGAACGGCGCAGGTCATTTTTCTTAATTTTATTGATGTTGATGCCGTCGTAACGGACTTTCCCGTCGGCTAAATCGTAGAACCGATTGATTAAGTTGGTAATGGTGGTTTTTCCCGCACCTGTTGCACCAACAAAGGCGATTTTCTGTCCGGGATTTGCATATAAAGATACATTATGAAGCACAATTTTTTCTTCGGTGTAGCCAAAGTCCACATCGTCAAACACCACTTCGCCTTTTAATTCGGTGTAGGTGATGGTGCCGTCGGAATGAGGATGCTTCCACGCCCACAAACCGGTACGGTTGTCTGCTTCGGTTAATACGCCATTTTCGTATTTGGCATTTACTAAGGTAACATAGCCCTGATCTTCTTCTACCTGTTCGTCAAGCAGTTCAAAAATACGTTTTGCACCGGCAAGTGCCATTACCACCATATTAATCTGCTGGGAAATCTGGGAGATAGGCATATTGAAGCTTTTGGAGAGCTGCAGGAAGGTTGCAATATTTCCTAAAGTAAGACCGCCAACACCTAAAATTGCCATACCGCCACCCAAAATTGCTAACAGGGCATATTGCAGGTGACCTAAGTTATTGTTAATCGGTCCTAAAATGTTGGCAAATTTGTTTGCGTTGGTTGCATTTTCGCAAAGCTCGTCATTTCTTTGGTCAAATTCTTCTTTGGTTTTATCTTCATGGCAGAATACTTTGATTACCTTCTGCCCGTGAATCATTTCTTCCACATAACCGTTCACATTCCCTAGTGCCTGCTGCTGTTTCCCAAAATATTTTCCGCTGCTTTTGGTAACTGCGCCGGTTACTTTTAAAATCAGCGCCACAAATACCAAGGTAAACAACGTCAGATAGAAGCTGGTGATTAACATAGCGCATACCACCGAAACAATGGTCACAAAGGACGAAAACATTTGCGGTAAGCTCTGAGAAATCATCTGGCGGAGTGTGTCGGTATCGTTGGTGTAGTAACTCATCACATCCCCGTGAGGGTGGGTATCAAAATATTTGATAGGAAGCTTCTGCATGTGGGAGAACATTTCATTTCGGATATCACGAAGCACTCCCTGAGAAACCTTTGCCATAATACGGTTATAAATTAAGGTGGAGAAAATGCCTACCAGATAAATTACCACCATCACGCCGATTGCCTGAATCAGTCCTGTAAATACGGGATTTTCCATCTGGGTTAACGGGACAATATAATCGTCAATTAATACTCCCAAAAACATAGCGCTGGACACATTGGCAATTGTGCTTAAAATAATTAAAACAATTACCAAAAAGAAGTAAAACTTGTAATCTTTAAAGATATACGAAAGAAGACGTTTAATGGTTTTCTTATCCGGCTTTTTCTGCGGTGCAAACCGATTCGGATCGAATTTGGGAGGTACTCTGGTTTGGTTGTTTTGGCTATTTTGATTATTTTGTGCCATCAGAAATTCCTCCTTTCGTTTGGGATTCATACACGTCACGGTAAATTTCGTTGGAGGTTAACAGCTCTTCGTGAGTGCCGATGCCTGCAATTTTTCCGTCATCCATTACGATGATTTTGTCTGCTTCCATAATGGAGGAAACTCGCTGTGCAATAATAATTTTGGTGGTATGGGGAATTTCTTCCAAAAATGCTTTTCTGATTAATGCATCGGTGTGAGTGTCCACCGCACTGGTGGAGTCGTCCAAAATTAAAATTTTCGGTTTTTTGAGTAATGCTCTGGCAATACACAAACGCTGTTTCTGTCCGCCGGACACATTGGCGCCACCCTGCTCGATATAGGTGTCATAACCGTCGGGAAATTCACGGATAAATCCGTCTGCTTGAGCAAGCTGACAGGCGTGAATCATTTCTTCATCTGTGGCAGATTCGTTACCCCAACGCAGGTTTTCCTTAAT
>JAZQKB010000011.1:0-19774 GCA_045541975.1 Clostridia bacterium
TTTCATCACTTGATTCCTCCTTTGATTGATTAGGCGGTTGGCTAGACCTGCCTTTATTATATCAAAGGAGGATTCTTTTTTCTATGCATAGCTAAAGCTTTTTTATTCCACCAGCATTGCTGGTGGTTTTCGTTATACAACAAAAAAAGCTGAATCGAATGATTCAGCTTTTTTATTTCAAATTGTACCAAGGCGATGAGAAAATTGAATTAAAATGGAGAAACCGAATCAAGGCAAAGCCTTGACAAGCCCGAAGTCGTACAAGCTGTACGACAAGTGGTGAGGTTCATCCATTTGAAACAATTTTATCGAGCCGTAACAGAACTAATTTAAAAATTCTTTGGTGATACTATATACATTTTCCACAGACTTCTTCATCAGTTCCTCTTCTTCGGGAGAAAGAGTAACAGGAACGTCCATTTCCACCCCTTCACTGCTAACGATTCTTGGCATACTTACAGATACATTTTTGAAGCCGTAGAATTCTTCTTTGCAGATACTTACGGGGAGAACTCTGTCTTTACCGTTTAAGATAGCATCGGTAATATCGCTGACTGCACTTGCAACACCAAAATAGGTAGCACCTTTATTTTTGATGATTTCAGCACCGCCGGTTTTGACATTTTCCTTAATCTGTGTTTTTTCTTCTTCGGTTAAGGGATGACCGTGAATCGTGTTTAAATTGAGCAACGGTTCTCCTGCAATGGTTGCATGGCTCCAATAGGGGAACTGGGTTTCGCCATGTTCACCAATCATCATGGCATGAATATTTTTCACATTCATATCAAATAAGGAATATAACTGCTGCTGCAGACGAATGGTATCTAAATAGGTACCGGAACCGATTACTTTACCTGCAGGAAGTCCGGTCCATTTCTGAACCATGGTAGTTAATACGTCAACAGGGTTGGACACAATCACAAAAATACCGCCATTGTAGTATTTCATCACATCTTCCACAATGCTTTTCATAATGCCAACATTTTTGCTTGCCAGGTCCATTCTGGTTTCACCGGGTTTTCTGTTTACCCCTGCGGTAATAATAATCACATCGCTATCTTTCACATCAGGATAATCCCCAGAGGAAATTTTCATAGAACCGAATACAGGACAGGCATGGGAAATATCCAATGCTTCTCCATATGCTTTTTGTGTATTTAAATCAATTAAAACCATTTCATGTGCAAGGTTTCTGGCAGCGATGGTATAAGCAATGGATGCTCCTACAAAACCGGCACCGATAACTGTAATTTTTTTCTTAGATGTACTCATAAGATAAACCTCTTTTCCCTTGTGAAGTCGTGGTAAAATTAAAACTTTTACCCATTATATTCTACTGTTTACAGTTTACCAAATTTTTTAGGTTTTGTCAATTGTTTTTTGGTTTTTTAAAGAAAGTTTATTCTTTTTTTGAATGGCTTGTCATACATTGAATCAAAGCATTTTCTAAGGGAGGACGAGACCTTGCTTCTATGGGGTAAATTATCTGATTATATCAAAACACAAAAATATTCCTACCTGGGAATACTTGCCATCTGTTTGCTTGGTTTTTTGGCAGGTTGTTTTTATTCCAACCTGATTTCCGATACCGATTTCACAGATGCAGGCGTTCGGGCTGAAGAATTTATCAGACAAGCAAAAGAAAACGAATTAAGCTTTCATCTGATGATTTCGGAAGAGCTTTCTCCTGCCCTTTTTATCGCAGCATTTTCCCTGTTTTTACCTGGATTGATTCCGATTTTATTTTTGATATTTAAATGGGGATATTCTGCCGGTTTTTTTATGACTTTTTTGGTGCGGTATTTTTCTACCAAAGGTTTTTTTCTGGGAGGTTTTTTCCTTTTGATGAATTTATTTATTTTTCTTCCTGCAATCTTAGTTATCAGCGTAAAAAGCATCAAAACAAACTGTTTCTTTCTCGCATCTGTAAGCGGGCACCCTGTCCGCAACACCACCGTTTTTGGGGAACTATCCGGTTTAGCTGTGACAACACTTGTTGCCATCCTTCTGATTTCCGTGGGAACCGCCGTAAAGATTTTGTTGCTTCCCTCGTTGTGCAATTACCTGTTCTTGTGAAAAAGAATTGACAAGCCTTCTTTTTTGGGATATAATGAAGAAAAGCTTCAAAAAGGAAGTGAATTAAATGAAATTAAAAGCCATTATCAATAAACTGGAACAATTTGCATCACCTCATTTAAAAGAAGAATGGGACAATGTGGGCCTAATGTTAGGCCATCCTGATTGGGATATCCAAAAGTGCTACGTGGCACTGGATGTTACGGATCAGGTGATTGACTGTGCCATTCAAAACAACTGCAACTTGATTGTGTCCCACCATCCTTTTCTTATGGGAGGCATTTGCTCTATCAATTTAGAAGAGGAAAAAGGTCGCCAGATTGCAAAACTTTTATCAAACAACATTGCCGTGTACTCCATGCACACTAATTTTGACAGTTGCCAGGGCGGTGTCAATGACTGTCTGTGCGAGCTGCTTGGGCTGTCGGATTACCACACAGACGAGCCGGCAATCTATCGAAAAGGAACACTGGAAGAGCCTATGCGTCTACGGGATTTTATCACCCGGGTGAAAGATGCTCTTCACGTTTCCTATGTAAACTACACCGGAAACCCAAACCGCACGGTAAAAACAGTTGCTGTGGTAGGTGGAAGCGGCGGAAGTATGGTTTCTATGATGAAAGATTGCGATGTCTACCTCACAGGAGAAGCCAAATACCACGAATATCAGCTGGCAGAAAGTTTGGACCTTTGCCTGATTACCGCCGGTCACTTTGAAACTGAAAATCCTGCATTAAAAAAGATTCGTTCCCTGCTTCACGATTTATCGTTAGAGGTTGTGAATCACGAGGTGCATCTTGGTTTTTACCAAACCATTTAAGGAGATTTTCATGACCAGAATTTTAGTATTTTCCGATTCTCACGGAGAAGTAGCGGAAATGAAAAAAATAATTGAAAATATGCCTGGCGTGACTGCTGTGATTCATTTAGGAGACTTAAACCGCGATATTCAACATTTAGAAGATACTTTCTTTGATTTTCCCATCTACGGTGTGCAAGGAAATAACGATTATTCCGGTGCTTATCCCAACGAAAAAATGCTTCAAATAGACGACAAAAAAATCTTTATCACCCATGGGCATTACTACCTTTCCAATTGGGACAGCACTCCCTTAAAAACAATTCCTGCCACAGAGACGGCGGATCTTATTCTGTTTGGACATACCCATGTTGCCGAAACAGAACATTTTAACGGCAAAATCTTGGCTAATCCGGGTAGTATTTCCCGACCGAGAACAGGAGCCAAATCTTATGGCGTAATTGAAATTGAAAACGGAATACTTCGCTACTGCAATATTGAGCTTCCTGCTCCATTCTGATAAAAAAAGCTGTGCAAATCTGCACAGCTTTTTTTATTCGTCTTTATGCTTTATTTTATACACAATCAAAGAACCTGCCATCATTACCAATGCCACTGCAAACGGAATTAAAAATCCGGGTGACAAGGGATCTCTAAGAGAATCCCCCATCAGAGTAAAGGGAATCAAACTGGGCACCATTGCCAGTAAGGATAATCCCAGAAAACTCCAGTAACGGTATCCGGTACATCCGCAAACCAATGAAATTAATTCCACCGGAAAAATATTGGATGCCCGTAGGGCAAATAAGGTCACTTTATTGCGGTCTCCGTTTTCCATAAAACGTTGCACTTTCGGAGATTTTTTGACCATTTTTTTCACAAAAGGTTTTCCCAGTTTTTTTCCGAGAAAAAAGGTAAGCGACATTGTTACCGAAAGCCCTAAAATATTGATAAAAATACTGTAAATCGGTGGAAATAAGTTCCCCGTGAGAATATATAAGAACACAACAGGAATAAAGAACAACACCGATTTTACCGCATAAATCAGCAATACAAGCAGTACCTCCGCAATGGGATTTCCGCCTGCAAACTGAAAAATATCATCGGGAGTTAAACCGGTAAGCAGTTTCGTCAGCCAGTAAAACAGTACAATAATCACCGGCACCAGAATCGCCCAGAGGGCAATCCAACGGAATTTTTTTCTACGATTGTTTTTCAAATAAAGCCCTCTTTCTTGGTTAGTCTGCTGTTTTGTTGCGCACCTTTTCCACCACGGGAATAATACCTGCACATACAACAGCAGCAATCAGAATTTCGATAACTGCATTTAATCCACCCCACAGAACCAGCAGAGTTACATAGTCATTCCCAACAGCAGCGTGTCCGTGGAAGCAAACATAAATTAAAGACAATACCATCAGAGAATGCATCAAGCTTGCCACGCCTCCTGCAATGCCTGCAGAAATTGCCGCATTCAGTTTCTTTTTGCACAAACGGTAACAAAAAATGCCAATGGCAGGAAACAAAACTCTGGGTAACACACAAATCACAAGGCTCCAGAAGTTTCCGTTAGGCGCCATAGGAGTAAAGGCGAATGCAGAGGGGCTTCCCAACAACGAAGTGGAAAACACCACCAGAGAAAACACGCCCATTACACCGCCCATAATCAGTCCTTCCCGATAGCCTAAAATCAGTGCAGCAACCAGAGGCGGAATGTGTGCTAACGTGGCAACAATGCCGGGTCCTAAGGGAATTGATCCCAATGCAGTAAATGCAAAAATTGCTTCAATTGCAACAAATAATGCTAAAATAACAGATGTATTAATTCTTTCACGTTTCATTTTATTGTTCCTCCAATTATCATTTCACATTCATCTGATACACCAGATTTAAACCAGTCATCAGCAGGTTTTCCCGATACACAATTTCCCGCTTGCAGTAAGGGATGATTGTTTTGGCATGTCCGCCTGTGGCAACCACGGTGGCAGGTGTTCCCAGTTCTTCCAAAATCCGTTCGATCATACCGTCAAGCATAGATGCCCAACCGAACACCATCCCTGCTTTCATGGAATCCACAGTGTTGGTACCGATTACTTTTTTCGGGTTATCCAAATTGATGCCTTGCAGCTGAGCGGTATTCTGCGATAAAGCATTTAAAGAAATACCAACCCCGGGTGCAATGGCGCCGCCACGGATATTCCCCTTTTCGTCGGTAACGGAAATGGTGGTAGCAGTGCCTAAATCAATCACAATCACGGCAGTTTTATAAAGATGCCGTGCTGCCACATTATCCACCACAATGTCAGAACCTAACTGAGAAGGGTTGTCAATGACAATGTTGAGCCCCGTTTTAATGCCGGGTCCCACAATCAGAGGGTCTTTTCCAATGAGTCTGGAAACTGCTTTCGCTATCACATTGGTAACTGGAGGTACTACGCTGGAAATAATACCGCCTTCAAAGGAGGTTTCCTCCATTTGATAGAGCCGTAAAATTTCGCGAAAGTAGATTGCATACTGATCCTCGGTACGGCACCCCTCGGTTGCCATCCTGGATACAAAACGCACTTCGTTTTCGTGGATTGCACCAATCACAATGTTGGAGTTTCCCACATCAATCGCTAAAATCATTGCTTTTGTTCCTTTCACTACTGCTCCGATCACTCGGATGCAATGTATATTATTTTATTTTTTGTCAAATCAATGTCAGATATCCTTTTTCACGCCTAAGGTTCTGCGGAATTTTGCTTTACGGCGCTGTTTTTTCTTACGTTCAGCATCCACAATGAAATAAACCACAACAGATGCCAAAAACAGTACTGCCGCCAGGATAATCCAGAAAATCGTTTTTAAAATGTTGTAGAAGGTGATGGTCTCTCTGGCAGTTCCTGTTAACGGAATCTGAAACAGTTCTTCTCCTTCGGAAGATACCGTCACATGAGCCTTGTATTCTGCGGCACGTTTGTAGCCGGAATACACATCATATGTAAAATCCAGACTATCGGTTCCCACACCGTTGGGCAGCATGACTGCAACATCGCCCTCCAGTTTGAAATCCACCTGCCCAACAGTGCCAAATGTTCCCTTTAATTTGGCAACCGGAGGATTGAGCAAGCCGTCATCAATTTTAGTTTTGTAAAAATTATCATAGCAGAAATCCAGAAGCTGTGCCGCATCTTTGTATTTCTGGTAGCCGTCTGCACAGTGCATCACCACGCAAATCAGCTCCAAACTACCCCGTTTTGCTTCCACAACCATGGTATTCTGCGCCGGAGTGGTAAAACCGTTTTTTCCGAATCTGGCATATTCATAATAATACTGACCGGGATGAAGCATTAAATTCTGATTGGAATGTAACCGTTCTTCTCCCTGCTTATTGGTTGCAGACATGGTATACATTTTAGCACCTGCAATCCGCACAAAATCAGGGTTTTTCATTGCTTCTCTGGTAATTAATGCCATATCGTAGGATGTGGTGTAATGATTCAGATCATGAAGACCGTGAGGATTCACAAAATTGGTATTTTTAGCACCGATTTCCTGTGCTTTTTCGTTCATCAGCTTCACGAAAGCCTCTTCACTGCCACCAACGTTTTCCGCAATGGCAACAGAACAGTCATTGGCAGATGCCAGCATCATGCCATAGAGTGCTTCCTCCAGAGTCAGCACTTCACCCGGTGCCAATGCAATGTGACTGGTTCCCTGCACAGAAGTCACCGCATAGTCACTCACGGTAATCACATCGTTTAAATCACCGTGTTCTAATGCAACTAACGCCGTCATCACCTTGGTGATACTGGCAGGATAATTTTTGTCATTCATTCCACGGTTATAGAGCACCTGCCCCGTTTCCGCCTCAATTACCACCGCACACTGAGACATAATCTCAAAGCTTGGCAACGGGTTTGTGGCATATACTGCAGAGCAAGTTAATAAAAAACATAGAATCAAACTAAGTAATCGTTTCACGTTCATTCTCCATCTATTTATTTTTTTACACAATTCGTTATTGTATAGTATAGCATAAATCCCTGTCATTTGCAACAGAATTAACCAAATTTTTCATAAGTTTTTGAGGAATTGGTGTTTTTTTCACAAAAAGAGTATAAAAATGAAAAAAACTGAAAAAAAGACTTTATTTTTTTGCAAGGGTATGCTATAATAAACTAAGAATATTCTAACCCGTAACCATTCGGGATTTTGATAGCTGAAAGGTGTGACAACTCCTTGGAAAAATATAAAATCAGCGGTGGAAAATCTTTAACAGGTGAAGTAGTGATCAGCGGTGCCAAAAATGTTGCAGTGGCAATGATTCCGGCAGCACTTTTGTCTGATACTCCCTGTGTTTTGGAAAATGTGCCAGATATTTCCGACGTTCGTATTATGATTAATATTTTAAAGAAAATGAACGTGGAAGTTTATTACAAAGAACCTGGTGTTCTTTATATTGACTCCTCCAAAATGGATACCACCAAAGTGCCTTATGAGCTGGCAACCAAAATGCGTGCCTCCTACTATTTCTTAGGTGCGCTGTTAGGAAAATATAATCAGGCAGAAGTGGCCCTCCCCGGTGGATGTCATCTGGGGAACCGCCCCATTGACCAGCACTTAAAAGGTTTTGAAGCTTTAGGCGTTCAAACCGAAGTAAAAGCCGGTGCTATCGTGGCAAGTTCTGTTGCTTTAACCGGTGCTCCGGTATTCTTTGACCAGGTTTCTGTGGGTGCCACCATCAACGTGATGCTTTGTGCCTGCAAGGCAAAAGGCACCACCACCATTGAAAACGTGGCAAAAGAACCTCATATTGTAGACGTGGCAAACTTTTTAAACTCTATGGGTGCCAAAATCAAAGGCGCAGGTACCGACACCATTAAAATTGTGGGCGTAAAAGAGTTAAAAGGGTCCACCTACTCCATCATTCCTGACCAGATTGAAGCTGGTACATATATGGTGATGGCAGCTGCCACAAAGGGCGATGTTCTGATTAAAAATGTCATCCCCCGCCATATGGAATGTTTAACAGCAAAGCTGAATGAAATTGGCATTGGTGTGGAAGAAGGAGACGACTGCATCAGAGTGTTCTACAAAAAACGTCCCAAAAAGACCATGGTTAAAACGTTGCCTTACCCCGGATTCCCCACAGATATGCAACCTCTGATTGCCACCTTGCTGTGTGTGTCGGAGGGAACCAGCACCATAACCGAAACTATTTGGGATTCCCGTTTTAAATATACTGAGGAATTAAAGAAAATGGGTGCTGATATTAAAGTCAGCGGTAATATGGCGATGATTACCGGTGTGGACGAGCTTTCTCCTGCCCCCTTAAAAGCAACTGACCTTCGTGCAGGTGCTGCAATGGTAATTGCAGGTCTGATGGCGCGTGGCACTACCGAAATTTACGATATTTTCCACGTTGAACGTGGTTATGAAAATATTGTTGAAAAAATCAAAGGAATAGGCGGTCTGATCGAAAAAGTTACCATCGAAGACTAAGCCCAATATCAAAAAGCATGAATCAATTAAAGTTTTGTCCGTTATTCTCAGGAAGCAACGGAAATTCTATTTTCATCTCGTATAAAGGCACCCGCGTCCTAATGGACTGCGGGTGCAGTTTTAAGCGCATTCGGGAAAGCCTGGAATCCATTGGAGAAGACATTAATTCCCTGGATGCGGTTTTTTTAACTCACAGCCATACCGACCACACTTCCGCTCTTCCCATGCTCATGAAGCATCTGAATGTGAAAGTATGCGGCACCAAGGGAACACTGATTGAAGTGTATCCCAAAATCTGCGATTACTCTGACCGTATTTTTCAGATTGACCGACACCAAAGTGTAGGCGTATTGGATTTACGGATTGAATCCTTTCCGGTCCCTCATGATGCCTGCCACACCGTAGGATACAATGTGTTTGCCGGCGAAAAAGCCGTCACCATTATGACGGATGTCGGCCACCTGGCAGAGAATTTATATAGCGATGTGAAAGGAAAAGAGTTGGTCTTCTTGGAGTCTAATCACGATTTGAATGCTTTGGAAAACTGCTCCTACCCGTTTCATCTAAAGCAAAGAATCCGTGGTGATGAGGGGCATTTATCCAACGAAAACGCCGGAAAATTTGCCACTCACTTGGTAAATTCCGGCACCAAAAAGATTATCCTGGGGCACCTAAGCGGTGAGGCAAACACCTCTGAATTAGCCTACCAAACGGTCAAGGATGTGCTTATGCAGAATCAAATCAAAGTCGATTGCGACGTGGCACTTTCTGTATCCCATCGGGGATGCTTAGGCGAGGTGGTGCTGTTATGATAAAAACCGCAATCATCACTGTAGGAAAAATCAAAGAAGAATCAACCCGTCTTCTCATTTCAGAATATGAAAAGAGACTCAAAAAATATACCGATTTTACCCACATTGAAGTGCCGGATTTACCCTTAAGCGACCGTCCGGGTGAAAAAGAAATTGAAGGAGTCTTAAAAAAAGAGGGTGCACAGATTCTAAAAAGCATTCCAAAAAATATGATATCTGTGGCAATGGCAATCAACGGCAAACAGTACTCCTCCGAGGAATTTGCTTCTTTAATTGAACAAAAGGCAACCCAAGGCGGAATGTGCTTTATCATTGGAAGCTCTCACGGGCTTCATCCCGATGTGATAAACGCCTGCCAAATGAAGATTTCCATGTCTAAAATGACATTCCCCCACAATCTTGCCCGCCTGTTTTTAACCGAGCAGATTTACCGAGGCTTTAAAATTCTAAACAACGAAAGCTATCATAAGTAAAAAAGCATACAAAAAAGACCGTTTAAAAAAACGGTCTTTTTCTTTTTTGCTTTTCAATTAGATAGCACGGATAACTCTACCGGATTTTAAGCATTTGGAGCAAACGGTAATTCTTTTCGGAGCACCGTCAACAATTGCTCTAACTTTTTTGATGTTGGGTTTCCAGGTTCTGTTGGATCTTCTGTGAGAGTGAGATACCTGAATACCAAAAGTGGTAGCTTTGTTGCAAATTTCACATTTTGCCATAGTCGATTGCACCTCCAAACAAATTAGATATAATATATATATCAGCCATTTTTTACACGATTTTATAATGATGGTGCCGGTGAAGGGACTTGAACCCCCACGGTTTCCCTCACGATTTTGAGTCGCGCGCGTCTGCCATTCCGCCACACCGGCGCATAAACACATAAGCTGACTTGTAATAATATACCACAAACTAATTGATTTGTCAAGAGATTTTAAGAATTTTTTCGTTTTTTCTTTCAGGAAACGACAAGTTTTTTTCCAATTTATTTCCTAAAAATTTATGCTAACAAATTTTCACCTTAAAAAACAAAAAGCACAGAGAATCCTATTCCTTTTGTGGTCCATCTCCTTTTCATTTCAGTGCAGAAAAAGGACATAGAATCAACCAATCCAGCCCGCAGGGGTTACCCGAAGGCGTACACAGGTACGCCGAGAGGCTGGATTGATTGATAGCAAAAGGCATTATCAATCAAAATTTATGCTAACAAATTTTCACCTTAAAAAAACAAAAAGCATAGGAAATCCCATGCCTTTTGCGGTCTATGTTCTTTTTCAAGCTGATAGATTACATGCCGGAGTTTGCAATAGAATCTACCACGTCCATACCTTCCAGCACTTTACCGAATGCAGCATAGTCACCGTCCAGATAGAGAGCATCAGCATGCATAATGAAAAACTGGCTTCCTGCAGAGTTGGGGTCACTTGCTCTTGCCATAGAAAGAATACCTCTTTCATGGCTTAAGTCATTTTTCACACCGTTGGATGCAAATTCACCTTTGATGCTGTAGCCGGGGCCACCGGTACCGGTACCCAGCGGGCAACCACCCTGAATCACAAAACCGGGAATGTTTCTGTGGAAGGTTAAGCCATTGTAGAAGCCTTTTTCAATTAAGGATACAAAGTTTTCCACGGTGATGGGTGCGATTTCGGGATATAATTCTGCACGGATAATGCCACCGGATGCCATTTCAATGGTCACGATGGGTTTTAATGCATCAGTTTTATCTACAGTAACAGTTTTCATGGTTACAATTGCTTTCATGGGATCAATTTCTCCTTCCGGGTTGGTGGTAATAGGTTCTTCGGTGGGTTTCGCAGGCTCATCGGGAATGTCCTGAGGAACCTCGGTTGCAATGGGTGGCTCATCCGATGAGGTAAAATGAGTTGTGGTTTGATTGTTGGAACAGCCTGTTAACACAAGCATCAGAGCCAACAGTAAAAGACAAAGTTTTTTCAAAGTTTTTGCTCCTTTATTTGTTCAATTTATTACTTATTTGCCGGTGCTTCCAAAACCGCCGGTACGGTCACCTTGAGCATTATCATTATCTGCTTTTAAGAATTTTGTGAAAATGCCTTGCCCGATTTTATCGCCTTTTTTGATAGTGATGGCAAAGGGCATAAAATTATAAAAAGCAAACATAATGTGACCGTCATTATCCGGATTGGAATAATAATCGCTATCAATAATGCCAACGGAATTTGCTAAAATCAGACCTTTTTTTCCGGGATTGGAGGAACGGTTATAAATGGATAACACTTCATCCTCTCCCATGTATGCTTTGATACCGGTTTTTACCATAGTGGGTTTCACAGGTTCTTTCGATACTACTTTTTCCAAAAGCAAACCGTAGTACGACGGAACCACCGTGTCCTCAATGGCAAAAAAATCGTATCCTGCACTATTTTTGGTGGAACGCTCAGGAAGTTTAATATCCTGATCTAAAAAATCCTTCGCTACTTCAAAACCTCTTTGTTTCATCGGGATTTTTCCTTTCTTACAATAGATGTTGTAACGCTTTATCTATTATAACACATTTTTCCGAAAAATCAACTGATTTTTCAAAAAAACGTTCTTTTTGTCGAACGATTTTTTGATGCCACGACAAATTTCAACGGACTTTTTTTCGTCCCTATGCTACAATAAGAAAAACCAAATATATAAATGAGGAATAATTATGGAAATTCTCTTTGAAGAACAAAACGATACTTTAATGATTCTCCTGCGAGGTGAATTAGACCACCATAACAGTTTAGCCGGAAGAGAAAAACTCACTTTAAAGCTTTCTCAAAAAAACTACCGCCGGTTGATATTTAATCTGGAAGGGCTTACCTTTATGGACAGCTCCGGTATCAGCTTCATTGCCAACGGCTATAAGCTGGCATCGGTATTCGGCACAGAAATTTATGTCTATACCACCAATCAACGGTATTTAAGGATACTTAATATGGCAAATATGCGTGAACTTTGCACCATTCTTCCCCACGGAAAGGAGCTTTGTAAACTATGGAAATTCTAAATGAAATGCGACTGATGTTTCTATCCAAATCAGAAAATGAAAGCTTCGCCCGTGTAACGGCATCCGCCTTTATTTCACCGTTGGATCCAACCGTTTCGGAGCTTGTGGAGGTAAAAACTGCGGTATCGGAAGCAGTTTCCAATGCTGTGATTCACGGCTACGACAAAACAGTTGGGGTAATCACCTTGGAAATGCGCATTTTCTCTGATTACACCGTGGAGGTTACCGTAACTGATTCCGGTAAAGGAATCCTCGATATCGAGAAAGCAAGAGAACCTTTATACACCACCAAAACCGAGGAAGAACGCTCCGGCATGGGATTTACCGTGATGGAATCTTTTATGGATGCTCTGGAAGTGGAATCAGAGCCGGGAAAAGGTACCAAAATCTTTATGAGAAAACGACTCCACCCCACTCATACATAACCCTTTTAAGAAAACGAGGTGTATAAGTTGTTTGATCAAAACAACGAACTGATAAAACTGGCAAAAACCGGTGATGCCGATGCGATGGAGCAACTTTTTTCTCTGAATATGGGATTGGTGAAAAAAATTGCACTCCGTTTTTTAAACCGTGGAATCGAGCCGGACGATGCGATTCAGATTGGCTGTATCGGGTTGCAAAAAGCCATCGAAAAGTTTGATTTTTCCTACGATGTGCAATTTTCCACCTATGCAGTGCCCATGATTATGGGAGAAATCAAACGATTTTTACGGGATGACGGAGCTGTGAAGGTATCCCGCTATATCAAAGAAAATGCCTACAAAATTAACCGTTATCTGGAAGACTATCAAAACAGATTCTTCAAAGAACCCAAAATTACCGAAATATCCGAAGCAACCGGCATTGCGGAAGAAGATGTGGTTACAGCGCTCTCCTACTCTCCCACTTGTGAATCCCTCTATACGCCTATGGGGGATGACGGCTCGGTGATGCTAATGGATAGAATCCCGGGAGAAGAGCATCAGGAAGAAAAAATCGTGGAATATATGGCATTGCACGAGCTATTAAAGAAATTGCCCGAACGGGAACAAACGGTCATCCGGCTGCGTTATTTTCAGGATAAAACGCAAAATGAGGTGGCAAAACATTTAAATATCTCGCAAGTGCAGGTTTCCAGAATTGAAAAGAAAATTATTGAGGGACTCCGAAAAAAACTGTCCTGTTCATAAAAGCAGTAATGCAATCAACTATAAATTAAAAGACGAAATTCAAAGGATTAAAAAATTTGAATTTCGTCTTTTTTAATTTTGTTATGTCAGGTGCAGAAAAATGAATGCAGAACTCGAAAACCGAACCCGCAGGGGTCATCCGAAGGCGTACCGAGTGTACGCCGAATGATGAGGTTTACGGATTATGCGCCATTTTTCAAGCCGTAGCCTATCTTACAACGATGTTGACAAGCTTTCCGGGAACAACAATGGTTTTTACCACAGTTTTGCCGTCAATCAGAGCTTTTACCGCATCAGTTTCCATCACGGCTTTTTCAATGTCGTCTTTGGAAAGATTTGCTGCAATGACTAATTTGTCTTTGATTTTACCGTTTAACTGAATTACGATTTCGCATTCATTATCCACGGTTTTTGCTTCATCGTATTTAGGCCAAGCGGTCTGGTTGAGCATTCCTTCAAAGCCTAAGATTTCCCACATTTCTTCCGTTAAGTGAGGCGCAAAGGGATTTAACAAGGTGATGAAGATTTTTAATTCCTCTTTGGTTAAACCGCGGTTATCATAGATGGCATTTAACAGGCTCATTAAACTTGCAATACCGGTATTAAACTTCAGGGATTCAATATCGTTAGACACCTTTTTAATGGTTTTATGAATTTCTTTTTCCAGTTTACCGGTGGAGGTTTCCTGAACCATGGTGAGCAATGCATGAACACGTTCTAAGAATCTCACACAACCCTTAATACCGGTCTGAGACCAGGGAGCCGCTTTTTCAAAGTCGCCAATGAACATTTCGTAAAGACGCATGGTGTCCGCACCGTAATCTCTTACAATATCATCGGGATTTACCACATTGCCTCTGGATTTGGACATTTTTTCGCCGTTTTCCCCTAAAATCATACCGTGGGAGGTACGTTTTGCATAGGGTTCTTTGGTGGGTACTACGCCGATATCATATAAGAACTTGTGCCAGAAACGGGAATAGAGTAAGTGCAAAGTGGTATGTTCCATACCGCCGTTGTACCAGTCTACGGGACCCCAGTAATCCAAAGCTTCTTTGGAGGCTAAGGCATCGTTGTTGTGGGGATCCATATAACGCAGGAAATACCAGGAAGAACCTGCCCACTGAGGCATGGTATCGGTTTCTCTTTTTGCAGGACCGCCACAGCAGGGACAGGTGGTGTTTACCCAGTCTGTCATATTTGCTAAGGGGCTTTCGCCGTTATCGGTGGGTTCGTAGCTGTCTACTTCAGGCAACAGCAGAGGCAGTTCACTTTCGGGCAACGCCACCGCACCGCATTTTTCACAGTGAACAATCGGGATAGGTTCACCCCAGTAACGCTGACGGGAGAATACCCAGTCACGAAGCTTGTAGTTTACTTTTGCTTCGCCTAATTTTTCTTTTTCTAAAAATTCGATAATTGCTTTTTTGGCTTCGGCAACGCTTAAGCCGTTTAAGAAGCCGGAGTTTTCCAGAATACCTTCTTCCACGTCGGTGTAAGCTGCATTTTCCACATCACCGCCTGCAACCACCTGGATAATGGGCAGGTTGAATGCTTTTGCAAAATCCCAGTCACGTTCGTCGTGTGCAGGCACCGCCATAATGGCACCGGTGCCGTAAGACATCAGCACATAATCGGACACGAAAATCGGGATTTCTTTCTGGTTTACGGGGTTAATCGCACGAATCCCTTTTAATTCTACCCCGGTTTTATCTTTTGCAAGTTCTGTTCTTTCAAAATCAGATTTTTTGGTAGCTTCCACCTGATATGCTTTCACTTCATCTAAGTTGGTCAGCTTGTCTGCCCATTTTTCGATGTAGGGATGTTCGGGAGAAATTACCATATAAGTAGCACCGAATAAAGTGTCGGGACGGGTGGTATACACTCTTAATTTTTCGCCGGAGGTGGTGGTGAAATCTACTTCTGCACCGGTGGAACGACCAATCCAGTTTTTCTGCTGTGCTTTTACACGGTCGATGTAATCCACTTCGTCTAAGTCGTCAATTAATCTCTGAGCATATTCGGTGATTTTTAACATCCACTGAGATTTTACTTTTCGTACCACTTCACTGCCGCAACGTTCACAAGCGCCCTGAACTACTTCTTCGTTTGCCAATACCACCTTACAGGAAGTACACCAGTTTACAGCCATTTCTTTTTTGTATGCCAATCCTTTTTTAAACAGCTGGAGGAAAATCCACTGAGTCCATTTGTAGTAGTTGGGGTCGGTGGTGTCGATTTCACGGGACCAGTCAAAGGAGAAACCTAAGGATTTTAACTGGCGTTTGAAGTTTGCGATATTGTTTTTGGTAACGGTTTTCGGATGAATTTTATTCTTGATGGCAAAGTTTTCGGTGGGCAAACCGAATGCGTCCCAACCCATGGGATAGAGCACATTGTAGCCATCCAGTCTTTTCTTACGGGCAACAATATCCAATGCGGTGTAGGAACGGGGATGTCCCACATGAAGTCCCTGACCGGAAGGATAAGGAAATTCTACCAATGCCATAAATTTGGGTTTGGTAAAATCGTCGGTTGCTTTGAAGGTCTGGTTATCGTCCCAGATTTTTTGCCACTTTTGTTCGATTTTGGTAAAATTGTACATGGTTTACGCCTCCTCTTTCCAAGTAATCTGTTCGGCATCCTGCCACAGACGTTCTAAGCTATAAAACATTCTGGAATCTTTCTGGAAGATGTTTACGTTCACATCATTGTAATCCATCAGTACCCATTCTGCAGACACATAACCTTCAATATGAAGGGGTGCTTCAATGGGTTTCATTTTTTCTTCCACTTCACCGGCCAACGCCTTGATGTGGGTGTTGGAAGTACCTGATGCAATTACAAAATACTCCCACACAGAGGAGCTTTCTGCCACCTTTAACACGGTAACATCCTCTGCTTTTTTATCGTCTAAAATTTTCGCCAAAAAAATTGCTTTTTCCAATGCTTCCATAACTAGCATCCTTTCTGCTCACGGTCTATCAGATCATTTCTGACCTCAAGTAGTACCGGAGATATTTTTAAATGGTCTTCCACCAAGGATAAAATGGTGGTATCAATTCCTTTGATAATGGCTTCATCAAGGTCTCGGTAGGTTGCCTCCCGAAGCTCTTCTACGCCCGAAAAATCACGGCAGGGTTCAATATAATCCGCCATATAAATTAACTTGTCAAAAGTGGTCATATCCCGATGCCCCATGGTGTGGTATCGAATGGCAGATAGTATTTTTTTATCCTTAATATTGTATTTCTTTTTCAAAAATCCGGCTCCTGCAGGTGCGTGGAGCATTTTAGGATAAGCGACCTCATCGGGATGAAGGTCAATTTTCTTGCATAGTTCCAACTGTTTCTCAAGCGGCATCCGTTTTGCAATGTCATGAAGTAACCCTGCAAAATAGGCTTGTTTTGGATCTTCTTGATATCGAATTGCCATACGGTATGCCGTTACGGCGACGCCGATACTGTGTAGGAACCGTTTTTCTTCGATATAGTTTTTTAACTCTTCTTCATAGGAATCGCATTCCCCTACTGCCATGCATTGGTATAACCCTTTTCGGATGATATATTGATACACCAAAAACGGAAGTTTGGAAAACAGATATGTCCCCTGCGCCAGTTCTTTCCGGATATCGGTAGACGAAACATCCCAACTAAGAGGAAGAAAAACAGGTGTTACGCCAAATTCTTCGAGAATAGTTTTGGTAGCTTCTTCCTGTTTTTCATAGCCAACCCGTCCGAAAAATACCAGATGGGCAAGCTTGCAAATAATTTCCGGATGACGCCACTTAGGGAAATAGTCTAAATTGTCCATCCCCATTAAGAAATAAATCTCATCCTCCGGATGCAGAGCTTGAAAGTCCTGCAGAGTTTCATAGGTATAAGAATGCGTTTCTTTTTTGATTTCGTAATCGGAAACCCGTACTTTTTCCATATTCCGAAAGGCAATTTTCACCATTTCCAGACGGTGGATGGCATCGGTTCTATCTTCTTTATGAGGCGGATTTCCGTTCGGCATTATATAAAGAAGGTCTAACCCGAGTTCTTTTAAAGCGGTTTCACAAAGCGCAACATGGCCCTGATGAACAGGGTCAAAGGTTCCGCCGAATACCCCGATTTTCATATTATCACTCGCTTATTTCAATTCAATTTTCACTTTGTCCGGATTGGAGGAACGGCGATAAATTACCACTTTAGAGCCTACGGCGGAAACGGCTTCACAGCCTAATTCTTCGCATAATTCAGCCATTGCTTCTTTGGTGGTATAAAAAGAATTTTTCAAAACGGAAACTTTAATCAGCTCTTTTGCTTCCAAAGCTTCTTCCATTTGTGCTAAAAAATCTGCGGTGATTCCGTTTTTTCCAATCTGATAAAGTGCGGGCAAATCATTTGCCAGACTTCTTAACTTCGCTCTTTGTTTGGTTGTAATCATACTGTTTGATTCCTTCTTCTAAAATCATTTTGATATGGGTTAAATACGTAATATCGTCTTTACTAAATTCTGTTTGCAAAAATAAATCTTCCCGTTTGGCTAAGGTTGCCATCAGGCTTTGTTCTCTACGGTATTTCTGAATGTTTTTATGGTGACCGGACAGCAACACCTCAGGCACTTTGCCATATTTGGTTTCGGCAGGACGGGTATACTGAGGATACTCCAAAAGGTCTCCCTGATGGGTTTCCATAAGGGACGAATCGTCTTCTGCCAGCACGCCGGGTACTAGCCGCAAAATGGCGTCTGACATCACCGCTGCCGCTAATTCTCCACCGGTTAACACAAAGTCTCCCAGGGACAATTCCAAATCGCAGATGGTTTCGTTTACCCGCTCGTCAATACCTTCGTAATGTCCGCAAACAATACAGATATTTTCTTTTTTTGCCAGCTCGTTGGCAATTTTTTGGGTAAAGGGAACGCCTTTGGGTGACATCATGATGCAGAACGGTTTTTCGCCGCCGTCTTCGGTCAAGCTATCATAAGCACGGATTACCGGCTCGTGTTTAAACAGCATTCCCAAGTCGCCGCCAAAGGGATAATCGTCCACACGGTTATGCTTATCTTCGGAAAAATCCCGGATATTCACCGCCTGCACTTCGATAATCCCTTTATCTCTGGCACGTTTAATAATACTTTCTCCCAAAAAGTTTTCAATCATTTCAGGAAAGATGGTTAAAATACTCAATTTCATATCGAATACCCCAACCTCTATAACAGCCCTTCAATGGGCGTAATGGTCATTTTCTTGTCGGTAACGGAAATATACGGCACAAATTCCTTGACACGGGGAATCAGCAGTTGACTTCCGTCTTCTTGTTTTAATTCTAAAATATCGGTGGGGCCGTTCTGGAGCACATCTGTTACTTCCCCAACATAGCTACCATCCTCTAAATATGCCTTCACGCCGATTAAATCGGCAATGTAGAACACACCTTCAGGCAAGGGTGGTAACGCATCTTTTTCGGCATAAACCGTCTGATTTTTTAAGGTTTCTGCCTGCTCCACGGTATCAATACCGGAAAGCTTCAAAATTACCTGGTCTTTATAGTATTTAATGCTTTCAATTTCATATTCGGTATTTTGAATGAAAACCGAATCTAACTCTTCAAAAAATTCTTTGTAGTCGCAATAATGGATTACTTTGATCTCTCCCCGTAATCCTCTCACGTTATTCACATATCCAAGCTCCATCAAAGTGCCCATTATTTTCACCTCTTATCTGTTTGGAAAATGGCAAGCATCCCCTCGGGAACACTTGCCATCCTACATTCATTGCCCAAATTACACAATATCCACGATAGTTTTTTTGCGATCTCTGGGAGTTGCCGCTTTGGCAATACTTCTGATGGACTGAGCAATTCTGCCCTGTTTGCCGATTACTCTGCCCATATCTTCGGGAGCAACGCTGATTTTATAGATAAAAGCGTTTTCTCCTTCGTGTTCTTCAATTACAACTGCATCTTCGTTTTCTACGATAGATTTTACCAGAAAGGTTAATAAATCTTTCATGTTCTGATCCTTCCCAATCCGCTATTATTTAATTACGTCGATTTTTTTCAGTAATACTTTTACGGTATCGGTAGGCTGAGCGCCGTTTGCTAACCATTTTTTAGCCAGATCAGCATCAATGTCAATGGTGTTGGGGTCAGTCATAGGATTGTAGGTACCGATTTCTTCGATAAATCTACCGTCTCTGGGGTATCTGGAATCAGCAACTACAACTCTGTAGAAGGGTGCTCTTTTTGCGCCAAGTCTTTTTAATCTGATTTTTACTGCCATTTTTTTCTCCTCTTTGCCCGATTCGGGCATCTTTCTATAAAAATATTTTTTTAATCCTTTTAGTATCCAAGGCTTCGCCTTTTTTAGTATCCAAGGCTTCGCCTTTTTTAGTATCCAAGGCTTCGCCTTTTTTAGTATC
>JAZQKB010000012.1:0-30978 GCA_045541975.1 Clostridia bacterium
GTACCTCTAAAATAATTTATGAAGTTTCTGTGAACATTATACCATAAAAAAACACAAAATACAACAAAAAACATTAAAAAAATTAATTTTTATACATTTTTTTGGAGAGCCATTTTTATTTTTTTAATTGTGTCACCACTAAGAAAAAAGGTTGACAAAAAACGACAGATAGTATATAATACTATAGTTAAATTTTAGAAAATAGTTGTCAGGAGGATTTATCTTATGGCAAATGAAAAACGAAGCAGTTTTACCGGCAAGCTTGGATTTGTAATGGCTGCTGCAGGTTCGGCAGTAGGACTGGGTAATATCTGGAGATTTCCTTATCTTGCCGCAAAATACGGCGGCGGCATTTTTCTGTTGGTTTATTTAATTCTGGCAGTTACCTTTGGCTTTACCTTGATGACTGCGGAAATCGCATTAGGTAGAAAAACCGGACTGAGTGCAATCGGAGCTTTTCGTAAATTAGATAAACGGTATACATTTGTAGGTTATCTTGCTGCAATTGTTCCGATGATTATTCTGCCGTACTATTCTGTAATTGGTGGATGGGTAACCAAGTATTTATACACTTTTCTTACAGGCGGAATGACTCAGGCTGCAGACGGTAGTTTCTTTACTAATTTTATAGGAGGCTCCATTGAATCAATTGGCTGGTTTTTCCTGTTTATTGCTGCAACTGTACTGATTGTTATGTGTGGCGTTAATAAAGGCATTGAAAAAGTCAGCAAGATCATGATGCCGATTTTGATTCTTCTTTCCATTGTGATTGCGGTTTATTCTTTATGCATGCCTGGTGCAATCGGTGGTTTGTTGTATTATATTACTCCTAATTTTTCTAATTTTTCGGTAACTACCGTGTTGGCTGCTATGGGGCAGTTGTTTTATTCCATGTCTCTTGCAATGGGGATTATGATTACTTACGGTTCTTATATGAAAAAAGAAGTTAGTATTGAATCCTCCGTTTCACAGATTGAATTTTTTGATACCGGGATTGCATTCATTGCAGGTATGATGATTGTTCCTGCTGTTTTTGCATTTTCCAACGGAGATCTGGCTGCCATGAATAAAGGGGCCGGCTTAATGTTTATCACCTTGCCTCAGGTATTTCAGACTATGCCATTTGGAGATGTTATCGGCACAGCATTCTTTGTGATGGTGTTGTTTGCCGCTTTAACTTCCTCCATCTCTTTGATGGAAACCGTGGTTTCCATTGTTTGCGACAAGTTGAAGTTCAAGAGAATCCCTGCATGCTTCGTAGTGTTTGGAGTATCCTTGTTACTGGGTATTCCTTCGGCGCTTGGAAGTAACTTATGGAGTTCTGTGAAAATTATCGGTATGGAATTCTTAGATTTCTTTGATTTCATCAGCAACAGTGTTTTAATGCCCATTGTAGCATTGCTAACATGTATCTTCATCGGTTATGTGTTAAAACCCAAAGCAGTGGTTGAAGAGGTAGAAGCTGGCGGTAAGTTTAAACGAAAAAAACTGTTCTCGGTAATGATTAAATACATTGCTCCTGTTTTTATCGTATTGATTTTAGTTTTTTCAGTGCTGGAAGCACTTAAAATTTTAAAAATTTAATAAGTAAACGAATGCACTTTCTTGTCCTCGGACAGGGAAGTGCTTTTTTTGTCCTGTTATATTTTTGGAAACTATTCAAATTACCACATTACAAGCTAACTGTTTTTTAGAAAATTGTGCAAAATATGGAAAATCAAAAAAACTCGAAAAAATACGAAAAAAAAACTTGTGCATTGAACAGGTTTATGTTATAATAGAATCGTTATTATTTGATATATTGGTTATTTTTAAATTATTTTGTTATTTTTTTAACGAAGTTGGAACGAATCTCAAGTAGGATAATTTCGTATGATCGTAAGAAAACAGCATTACAAAAAGGAAAGGAAACCCTCAGTATGAAGTACAGTTACTATCCCGGATGTACCTTAAAAAATAAAGCCAAAGTTTTGGATGATTATGCCAGAAAATGTGCCGAAGTGCTTGGCTTTACTTTAGAAGAAATCAAAGACTGGCAATGTTGTGGCGGTGTTTATCCGTTAGGTAGTGATGAAATTGCTACCAAGTTGTCTTCTGTCCGTGCATTAAATGATGCTAAAGAAAAAGGGCAAGAACTGGTAACCGTTTGTTCAGCATGTCATCACGTGTTAAAACGTGTGAATGATGATATGGCAACCGTGGAAGATATCAGAACCCGTGCCAACAACTATATGAATCTGTCTGAACCCTATTCTGGCGAAACAACTGTTCTTCATTATCTGGAAGTTCTTCGTGACAGAATCGGTTTTGACAAATTAAAGGAAAAAGTGACCAATCCTTTAACCGGCAGAAAAATCGGAGCTTACTATGGATGTTTGTTGCTTCGCCCCGGAAAAATTATGGCGTTTGACAATCCGGAAAACCCAAGAATTATGGAAGATTTTATTCGTGCAATTGGTGCTGAGCCTGTTGTTTATCCTTACCGTAATGAATGCTGTGGCGGATATATTTCTCTAAAAGAAAAAGAAATGGCTAAATCCATGTGCGATAAAATTTCCGAAAGTGCAAAAGGTTTTGGTGCAGATTGCTTGATTACTGCCTGTCCGCTTTGTATGTATAATTTAAATAAATCAACCGAAGAATTGCCGGTTTATTATTTCACAGAGCTTTTAGCAGAAGCTTTGGGTGTAAAAGAGGAGGCGAGTGAGAAATGAGCCACAGAAACTATGCTGAGAAAATCAAAGAAATCAGCGGGGTGAATCCGTATAAATGCATGAAATGCGGCAAATGCTCAGCAACTTGCCCGTCATATCATGAAATGGACATCAAACCCCATCAGTTTGTAACCTATGTGCAGAATGGTAAAATTGAAGCACTGGCAAATTCCAAATCTTTATGGAAATGTTTATCTTGTTTTGCCTGTGTGGAACGTTGCCCCAGAGATGTAAAACCTGGCAAGCTGATTGATGCAGCCCGTCAAATTGTGGTACGGGAACGTGGCGGAGATTATTTGTCCGCAGATGAAATTCCCGCATTATTAGATGAAGAGCTTCCCCAACAGCTGTTGGTAAGTGCCTTCAGAAGATATAAGAGGTAGGTGAGTAGTATGCAGAGAATTGGTGTTTTTGTTTGTCATTGCGGTTCTAATATTGCCGCAACGGTAAACGTTGAAAAAGTTGTAGAAATTATCAAAAAAGAACCCGGCGTTTGTCACGCTGAGGATTATCCGTATATGTGTTCCGAAGCAGGTCAGATGAAAATCTTAGAAGCTGTAAAGGAAAAGAAACTAACTGGGATAGCAGTTTGTTCCTGTTCTCCCCGTATGCATGAAGCTACTTTCCGTAAGGCAGCAGAACGTGCAGGCCTAAACCCCTATATGGTGGAAATTGCCAACATTCGTGAGCATTGTTCCTGGATTCATAAAGATATGGAAGAAGCAACTGAAAAGGCTGTAATTTTAGCCAGAGCAGCAGTTGCAAAGGTGAATCTGAATACTCCTCTGCAAGCAGGGGAAAGCCGTGTTACCAAGCGTGCACTGGTCATTGGTGGCGGTATTGCAGGTATTCAGACAGCACTGGATATCGCTGATGCAGGTTACGAAGTAGATATCGTAGAAAAAACTCCCTCCATCGGCGGCAGAATGTCTCAGCTTGATAAAACCTTCCCCACACTGGACTGTTCCGCTTGTATCTTAACTCCCAAAATGGTGGAAGCGGCTGCTCACGATAAAATCAATATTTACACTTATTCCGAAGTGGATAAAGTTACCGGCTTTGTCGGGGATTTTACCGTTGATATCCGCAAAAAAGCAAGAAGTGTTGACAGTAACAAATGTACCGGTTGCGGTGTTTGTCAGGAAAAATGTCCGTCTAAAAAATCCTTAAATGAATTTAACCGTGGATTAAATACCAGAAGCGCTATCTATACTCCCTTTGCGCAAGCAATTCCCAATGTTCCGGTGATTGACCGTGATGCATGTATCAAATTTAAAACCGGAAAATGCGGTGTTTGTGAAAAAGTTTGTCAGGCTGGCGCTATTGACTACAATCAGAAAGATGAAATCATTACTGAAAAATACGGTGCGATTGTAGTGGCTACCGGTTTTGATACTATTAAATTGGATAACTATGATGAATATGCTTACAACCAGAGCAAAGATGTTATCACATCCTTAGAACTGGAACGTATTATGAATGCAGCAGGTCCTACCAAAGGCCATTTGGAACGCTTATCTGACGGAAAAGCACCTAAGGAAATGGTGTTCATTCAATGTGTGGGTAGCCGTTGTTCCGATAACAGAGGCAAAAGCTATTGCTCCAAAATTTGTTGTATGTATACTGCAAAACATGCAATGCTCATCCGTGATAAATATCCGGATGTGAACGTGACTGTGTTCTATATCGACGTTCGTACTCCCGGTAAAAACTTCGACGAGTTTTACAGACGTGCTGTGGAAGAATACGGTGTAAATTATGTCAAAGGTCAGGTAGGTAAAGTTGCACCGCTTCCCAATGGAAAACTGCTGGTGCAGGGTTCTGACTTGTTAGATAACAAACAGATTTTAAAAGAAGCAGATATGGTTGTGTTGGCAACTGCCATCGAACCGGAAGCATCTGTTCGTCAGATTGCAACCATGCTGACTGCAAGTATTGATACTAATAATTTCTTAACCGAAGCTCATCCTAAGCTTCGTCCGGTGGAATCTCCCACTGCAGGGGTGTTCCTGTCTGGTGTATGCCAGGGTCCCAAGGATATTCCTGAAACAGTTGCCCAGGCAGGTGCGGCAGCGGTGAAAGCCATTGGTCTTTTAGCAAAAGATAAACTGACAACTAACCCTTGCACAGCCAAAGCAGATGAACTTCTTTGTAACGGTTGCTCCCAGTGTGCAAATGTTTGTCCCTACGGTGCAATCACTTACTTGGATAAAGAAGTAAACGATCACGGAATCCGTGAAGTAAGAAGAGTGGCTCAGGTGAATAACGCACTCTGTCAGGGATGCGGTGCTTGTACCGTTACCTGTCCGTCCGGTGCTATGGACTTGCAGGGCTTCTCCAACAGACAAATTATTGCGGAGGTGGATGCGATATGCCGTTAAATGAAACCGAATTCAGACCGAAAATTGTTGCATTTTGCTGTAACTGGTGTAGCTATGCCGGTGCAGACTTGGCAGGTAGCAGCCGTCTCTCTTATCCTGCAGATGTAAAAATTATTAAAGTGCCATGTTCCTGCCGTGTGAATCCTATGTTCATTCTGCGTGCCTTTGAAAAAGGGGCAGACGGAGTTATCATTTGCGGATGCCATCCCGGAGACTGCCACTATTCCACCGGGAACTACTATGCACGCCGCCGTATGACTTTGCTGTTTTCCATGCTAGATTATCTGGGCATTGAAAAAGGCAGAACCCGTGTGGAATGGGTATCTGCAGCAGAAGGCGTGAAATTCTCCCAGACGATGAATGAATTTGTGGAAACCATCCGTTCTCTGGGTAAAAATGTGAGATTGGGGGATTTACGATGCAAGAATTAGTAAAACGCGCAGCCGAACTTTTAAAAGACGGCACCGTTACCCGTGTGCTTGGTTGGAAAATCGGCGATCTTCCCTATAATCCGGAACCTGCATTTTTTGAAACCGAAAAAGCATTAAAAGATTTTATTTATAATGCTTTTTGCGGTGCAAACTTAAGTAAATATATGATTGAAGCCTCCAAACTGGACGGCAAGACCTTAGTATTTTTAAAACCTTGCGATTCCTATAGCTTTAACCAACTGTTAAAGGAACATCGTGTAGACCGTGACAAAGCGTATATCATCGGTGTTGGTTGCAAGGGAAAGTTAGATATTGAAAATATCAGAAAGCAGGGAATCAAGGGGATTGAAGCCATCAAAGGCATTGAAATGACAGATGCCTGCGATACCTTGGCAATTTCCACTGTGTATGGTGACAAAACTTGCTCTTATGATGATGCAATGCTGTCCCGTTGCCATTCCTGCAAAGGAAAAGAACACGTGATTTTTGACGAACAAATTGGCGAATCCCGTGATACCGCAACCATTGACAGATTTTCCGAAGTGGAAGCGATTGAAAAAATGTCTCCCGAAGAAAAATTTGAATTTTTCCGCAAAGAACTGTCCAAATGTATCCGTTGCAATGCCTGCAGAAATATTTGCCCTGCCTGCAGTTGCAGAAAATGCGTATTTGACAGCGACAAATTTGACAGTGCCCAAAAAGCTAACGTGGACACCTTCCAGGAAAATATGTTCCATATTATCCGGGCATTCCATGTAGCCGGCAGATGTACCGATTGCGGCGAATGTAGCCGTGTTTGTCCTCAGGGCATTCCGCTTCATTTGTTTAACCGTAAATTTATTAAAGATATTAATGATTTTTACGGTGATTATACCGCAGGGGAAGATATCAATAACGAGGCTCCTTTAACTCACTTTGAGTTTTCCGACAGAGAGCCAAACGAAGAAAGGGGATAATGTATGTTAAAGATTTCAAAAAATAAGTTACCCGCATTATTCCAGAAAATCAAAGAACAAAGAGAATTGTATCTTCCGATTTGTGTGGCAGATCAGGTAAATTTTGGTGTGTACCATGAGGATGCAGAGGTTAATTTAGATGTTTTAAAAACCGTAAAATCTCCCAAAGATGCATTTTTCCCGCAGAGCGAAACCTTATATACCTGCAATAAAGAAGAAAACAAATGGGCTATTACTCCCGAAGAACTGCAAAGTCAGGAATTTGTTGTCTTTGGTATCAAAGCTTGCGATGTGAAAGGCATTGAAGTGTTGGATCAAGTGTTCTTAGCAGAACCTGTTGACACCTTTTACAAAGCTCGCCGTGACCATGGTATTTTAGTGGCATTGGCTTGTAACGAACCGGAAGAAAGTTGTTTCTGTAAGGCTTTTGGTATTGATTGCACCGATCCCAAAGCAGATGTTGCTACTTGGTTGGTTGGTGATGAACTTTACTGGAATCCCCTAACCGAAAAAGGTAATCTTCTGACTGATGCAGTGAAAGAGTTACTGGAAGAAACCGACGATTCCAAGGTGAATGATCAGCAGGAAACAACTAAAAAAATTGTAGAAAAACTGCCGTATATGAACCTTTCGTTGGAAGGTTGGAACGGGGACGTTTTAACCGAAAAATTTGAATCTCCTTTATGGGAAGAATTGTATAAACCTTGTCTGGCTTGCGGTACCTGCACCTTTGTGTGTCCCACCTGCCAGTGCTATGATATTAAAGATTACAATACCGGAAATGGTGTGCAGCGTTACCGTTGCTGGGATTCTTGCATGTATTCCGATTTTACCATGATGGCTCACGGCAATAACCGTACCTCTCAGATGCAGCGATTCCGTCAGAGATTTATGCATAAGCTGGTGTATTTTCCAGCTAATAATGACGGAATGTACTCCTGTGTAGGTTGTGGCAGATGTGTGGAAAAATGTCCGTCTGCATTAAATATTGTAAAAGTGATCAAAGCATTTTCTAAGGAAGGGGGAGACAAATAATGTGCGATTGTAACTGTCACGAAAATTATAATTTAGACACTTTAATTCCCAAAATCGGCGTGATTACCGAAATCACACAGCAGACTCCCGATGTAAAAACCTTCCGTGTGAATGCTCCTGAAGGAGGAAAAGTGTTTGAACATCTGCCCGGACAGTGTGCTATGATTTCCGTACCTGGTGTCGGGGAAGCAATGTTTTCCATTACGTCTTCTCCCACCAATAAAGACTATCAGGAATTTAGCATTAAAAAATGCGGTGTGTTGACTGATTATCTTCATACCATGGAAGTGGGCGAAGAATTAACCGTCAGAGGTCCCTACGGTAACAATTTCCCCGTTGAAACTGAGCTGAAAGGAAAGAATCTTCTGTTCATTGCCGGAGGTATTGGGTTAGCTCCGCTTCGCTCCGTCATTAATTATGTAATTGACAACCGCCAAAACTACGGCACCGTGGATATTTTGTACGGTTCCAGAAGTATGGATGATTTGGTTGGTCTAAAAGAAATTCAAGAAGTCTGGGCAAAAGAAGAGGGAATTAATGTTCACCTTACCATTGACCGTGAGCAGGAAGGATGGAATGGTCACGTGGGATTTGTACCCTCCTTCTTAAAAGAGCTTGGTTTTGAAAATAACAAAACTGCATTGGTTTGCGGACCACCCATTATGATTAAATTCGTATTGCAGGCATTAGAAGAAATGGGCTTCTCCAAAGAGCAGGTATATACCACTTTGGAACTTCGCATGAAATGTGGCGTTGGTAAATGTGGCAGATGTAATATTGGCTCCAAATACGTATGCAAAGACGGACCGGTATTCCGTTGTGATGAAATTGACGAATTGCCTGACGAATATTAAGAAAGGATGGATGCTAGGATGGAAAATAAAGTAAATGTGTATTTCTTCGGGAAACAGTATCAGGTTCCTGCAGATTTAACCATTATGACCGCTATGGAATATGCGGGCTACACCTTAAAAAGAGGTTGCGGTTGCCGTCACGGTTTTTGTGGTGCATGTGCTACCATTTACCGTATCAAAGGACAAAACGAATTAAAAACCTGTCTGGCTTGTCAGACTCAGGTGCAGGAAGGAATGTATGTGGCAAGCATTCCGTTCTTTCCCACCGATAAAAGAACCTATAGTATTAATGATATCAAACCCAATCAGCAGGTGATGATGGAATTATATCCCGAAATTTACAGCTGTATTGGCTGTAATGCCTGCACCAAGGCTTGTACTCAGGACTTGGATGTAATGCAGTATATTGCTCACGCTCAGAGAGGCGAATTTGAAAAATGTGCGGAATTATCCTTCGACTGTGTAGGTTGCGGATGTTGTTCCGTAAGATGCCCGGCAGGCATTTCTCATCCTATGGTTGGGGTGTTGGCTCGCCGTTTAACCGGAAAATATATTGCTCCTGAAACTGAGCATTTAAAAAACCGTGTAGAAGAAATTAATCACGGCGAATTTGATGATTTGATTGAACAGATTATGCAAAAGCCTATCGCTGAGATGAAAGAACTCTACAACACCAGAGAAATTGAGAAGTAAGGAGGAGAGAATATGTTTACAGAATCTATGCTGGAATCTATTAAAAAAGTAGAAGCAACCAGAGAAGAACGTATGAAAACGGAACCCAGAAGAATGACTGCGGATGAAAAACAGGCTCTCCTTGAACAGTATCATCCCGACTATCGTAAGGAAGGGTTTAAAGAAATTAAAATCGGTCCCAACAAAGGGGAAAAAGCTCCTTCCGAACTGACTGATTTAATTCATTCCAACAGCCGTTTGTTAAATGAAAACATTGATTTATCCAAAGTTGACTATGATGTTGACGTATTGGTAATCGGCGGTGGCGGTGCAGGTTCTTCTGCAGCCATTGAAGCACATGAAGCAGGCGCAAATGTTATGATTGTGACCAAACTTCGTATCGGCGATGCCAACACTATGATGGCAGAAGGCGGTATTCAGGCAGCAGACAAAGAAAATGATTCTCCTGTGCAGCATTATCTGGATGCGTTCGGTGGCGGCCATTTTGCAGCCCGTCCCGAACTGTTAAAACGTCTGGTTATGGAAGCACCTGACGCAATTCGTTGGTTAAACGATTTAGGCGTTATGTTTGATAAAGATCCTGACGGCAGAATGGTGACCACACACGGTGGCGGTACTTCCCGTAAAAGAATGCACGCTTGTAAGGACTATTCCGGTGCGGAAATCATGAGAACGCTCCGAGATGAAGTGATCAACCGTAAAATCCCGGTGGTAGAATTTACTTCTGCAGTGGAACTGATTAAAGATAACAAAGGTCAGGTTGCAGGTGCAGTTCTTTTAAATATGGAAACAGACGATTACCTGATTGCAAAAGCAAAAACCGTAATCATCGCAACCGGTGGTGCAGGAAGACTTCACTATCAAAATTTCCCCACCTCCAATCACTACGGCGCAACTGCAGACGGTTTGATTTTAGGTTACCGTGCAGGTGCTCCGCTTCTGTATCAGGATACTATCCAGTATCATCCTACCGGTGTTGCATATCCTTCTCAGATTTTCGGCGCATTAGTAACTGAAAAAGTGCGTTCTTTAGGTGCGATGCTGGTCAATAAAGACGGGGAAGCTTATGCTCATCCCTTAGAAACCCGTGACGTTTCCGCATCCGCAATTATTCGTGAATGTGCAAACGGAAAAGGCGTTGATACTCCTTTAGGAAGCGGTGTATGGCTGGATACTCCCATGATTGAAATCTTAGGAGGGGAAGGCACCATTGAAAAACGAATCCCCGCAATGCTCAGAATGTATTTAAATTATGGCATTGATATGAGAAAACAGCCGATTTTAGTATATCCCACTCTCCACTATCAGAATGGTGGCTTGGAAATCGGCGGCGAAGGTTACACCAAAGCAATTCCCAATCTTTTGGTTGCAGGGGAAGCTGTGGGTGGTATCCACGGCAGAAACCGTCTGATGGGAAACTCTCTGTTAGATATCATCGTATTCGGACGTAACGCCGGAAAAGCTGCAGCAAGAAAAGCAAAAGAAGTAGAACTTGGTGCAATGAACTTAGATCACATCCAGGCGTACGCAAAAGAACTGGAACAGGCAGGAATTGCAAGTGACGGCGTATCTCCTATGCTGTTACCTCAATATGCACGTCACGAAAGATAAGCGAAGAAAGGAAGAGGTATAAATGGAACTTTTTGGCGGCGTAATTCCCATTACCGGAATTTCATTTTTAATGTTTTGTGTATTTGCAATTCTGTTTGGCGGATATGCATTAGGTAGAATTACCATTAAAGGAGTTTCTTTAGGTGATGCCGGTGTATTTATCATTGCATTGGTATTTGGTGCATTGTTTTACGGTCCGTTAGAGGCTCAACTAAAGCTTGGTGAAGCAAATTATGCATCACAAGCACTCACTATTGTTGAAAATCTTGGATTGATTTTATTTGTGACCTCTGTTGGATTTATCGCAGGTCCCAAGTTTTTCGGAAATATGAAGAAAAACTTTAAATCTTATGTGTTGTTGGGCCTTGTGATTATTTTGGCAGGTGGTTTGGCAGCAGCAGGATGTATTTATATGGGTGAAGTTTTCGGCTATGGTGGTACCATTGCCGACCAAGACGGTTTTGTTGCAATGATTGTTGGACTGCTGTCCGGTTCTTTAACCTCTACTCCTGCATTTTCTGCAGCGAAAGCTACTGTGGCAGAACAGTACACCGGATTAGTGTCTGTTGGTCATGGGATTGCCTATATTTTCGGTGTTATCGGTGTGGTATTATTTGTGCAGTTGATTCCGAAACTGACCAAAGCAAACATGGAAGAAGAACGCGCAAAACTCTTGCAAGCTACGGGAGAAGAAAACAAAAAAAGTTTTCAGAAAAAATTATTCCATTTGGATGGGCACGGATTTGCAGTGTTTGCATTAGCTGCTGTAGTTGGTACTTTCTTAGGGAAAATTAAGATTCCGCTGTCCTCTGCAGGGTTTGACGGTACTTGCTTTTCTCTGACCACTACCGGCGGTTGCTTGTTGGCTTCCTTGGTATTCGGTCACTTTGGCAGAATTGGTAGACTAAGCATTATGCCTGATCAGCATACCTTAAAACTTTTCCGTGAACTGGGACTGGTACTGTTCTTAGTTGGTGCAGGTATTCCCGGTGGTGCAGAATTTGTTGCCACTTTTGATATTATGTATTTTGTATACGGTATCATTATGACAATTATTCCGATGATTATTGGATACATCTTCGCAAAATATGTGTTAAAACTGAGCTTATTAAATAACTTAGGTGCATTAACCGGCGGTATGACCAGTACTCCGGCACTTGGTACTTTAATTGGCACTGCAGGTACTGAAGATGTGGCAGCAGCTTATGCGGCAACCTATCCCATTGCATTAATTGCTGTTGTATTAGTTTCACAGTTTCTGGTTATTTTATTCTAAAAACAGGTCAAAAAAGCTTTGTCAATGTCCTAATTGGCAAAGCTTTTTTATTTGACAAATGATAGTACGCATGATATAATTTTCCTAGATGGCACTTTGCCTTTTTTCAACAAATATCACATTTGAGGTTAATATGATGCAGACTATGAAATATACGGTTCTGAATCCATCTGAAATAGCAGAGAAAAATCAGTATAATATCAGCGAGATTTCACCTTTTGATGTGGGAATCCCGTTAGTTGACTGTTCTGATAAAAATATTGAAGAAGTGTATTATTATCGTTGGCATAGTTTTTGCAGCCATATCAAAAACACGCCTTTAGGATATATTATCACCGAGTTTACTCCGGAAGTGTTCTGGGGTGGTATTTATGGAAGTATTGCATGCCCGATCGGACATCATATGTACGAAGGAAGATGGCTGCATCATCAAAAATATTTGAGTGACTACGCTCGTTTTTGGTTTCAGGAAGGTGCTAATCCGATGACGTACAGCACCTGGCTTTCGGATTCTGTATATGCAATTTGCCAGGTTACCGGTGATTTTTCATTGGCGGAATCTTTGTATGAAGATTTAAAAGCTAACTACCGAAAATGGACAGAGAAACACAGCTTCGGTGAGAGTGGCAATCTTTTATTTCAAGTTGACGATATGGATGGTATGGAATTTTCTGCCAGCGGAAGCGGTTGCCGTCCCACCATTAATTCTTATCATTACGGAGATGCGGTTGCATTAGCTAAAATTGCCGAAAAACTTGGCAAAACAGAGGATAAAGAATACTACGAAAATGAAGCACGTCATTTAAAAGAACTAATGGATATGTTGCTTTGGGATCCTGAAGCATCCTTCTATAAAAACCGTAAAAACGGTTATTGGCTTTGCGATATTCGTGAATTGATTGGATATTTACCTTGGTATTTTAATATGCCGGATGAAGATAAAAACGAAGCTTGGAAATTTTTAAATGATCAGGAGTATTTTTATGCGCCCTACGGACCTACAACCGTGGAACGTAATTATTCTGAATTTATGAGAGAGTATCCCCATGTATGTTTATGGAACGGTCCGTCCTGGCCGTTTGCTACTTCTCAGACTTTAACTGCACTTGGAAATTTCTTAAATAATTACCATCAAGACGTGATGAATAAATCCGATTATTTTAATTGGCTCAAGCTTTATGCAAATTCGCAGTATGATACCTTGGAAAACGGTGAAAAAATTCCCTATGTGGATGAGAATTTAGATCCCTTTACCGGAGAATGGCTGACCAGAAAAAATATCAGAAATTTAGGGTGGGATGAATTTAATCAGACAAGAGGCAGACACTATAACCATTCAAGCTTTTGTGATCTGGTGTTAAGCGGTCTTGCCGGAGTCAGAGCAAGAGATGACGAACAGATTGAAATTAATCCCTTGTTTTCGGAAAACGATCTGGACTATTTTTGCGCAGACGGAATTTTATACCACAATCAGTATCTAACGGTTCTATGGGATAAGACCGGAAACCGCTACAACAAAGGAGCAGGATTGCAGATTTACGTTGACGGTGTACTGAAAGCAAAGCGTGCAAATCTTGAAAAAATTATCATTAAAAATGAGGATTAAAATATGCAACGAGAAAAATTTGGCTCCCGTTTAGGGTTTATTCTGTTAAGCGCAGGATGTGCCATTGGAATTGGTAATGTATGGAAATTTCCTTATATTGCCGGTCAGTACGGTGGCGGCTTATTTGTGCTCATTTATCTTGTGTTTCTATTGTTGATGGGAGTGCCGGCTTTAACGGTTGAATTTGCTTTGGGACGTGCTGCACAGCGCAGTCCCGTTAAAATGTATGATGCCTTGGAAAAACCGGGGCAAAAATGGCATTGGCACGGTTATTTTGCAATGGCGGGAAATTATCTTTTAATGATGTTCTATACCGTTGTAGCAGGTTGGATGCTTCAGTATTTTGTATTAACTGCTCAAGGTGCATTTTCCGGCTTAGACGCGAAAGCCATTGGAGGTATTTTTGACAGCGTATGTGCGGATCCCGTATCCTTGATGATTTACACAGGAATTGTAATTGCGCTTGGTTTTTTTGTTTGTTCCATCGGTGTGCAAAACGGACTAGAAAAAGTTACAAAATGGATGATGCTGACACTTTTAGGAATTATGGTGATTTTGGCAGTCAACAGTATTTTTCTGCCGGGTGGTCAGGAAGGTTTGGCGTTCTATTTGTTACCCGATGCATCTAAAATTCAGGAGCACGGGCTGATTAACGTTATTGTTGCTGCAATGAATCAGGCATTTTTTACGTTAAGTATTGGCATGGGTTCTATGGCAATATTTGGAAGTTATATCGGAAAAGAACGTTCTCTGATGGGAGAATCGGTCAACATCGCTTTATTAGATACGTTTGTTGCCATCGCTTCCGGTTTGATTATTTTCCCGGCTTGCTTTGCATACGACGTAAGTGTTGCGAGTGGACCTCCTTTAATCTTTGTTACGTTGCCAAATATTTTTAATCACATGGCAGGGGGCAGAATCTGGGGTAGCTTTTTCTTTATGTTTATGAGCTTTGCTGCATTATCTACTGTGTTTGCAGTATTTGAAAATATTATTTCCTGTACGATGGATTTAACGAAATTAAGCCGTAAAAAAGCTTGCCTTGTAAACGGAATCCTGATGTTTGTTTTGGCGCTCCCGTGTATTTTTGGGTTTAATTTACTCAACTGGATAACCCCTTTTGGAGCAAATTCCAATTTGATGGATTTAGAAGACTTTTTGGTATCCAATCTGCTTCTTCCTTTGGGGGCAGTCATTTATATTATTTTTGCAGTCAATAAAAGAAGTTTTGGATGGCATAAACTTTTGGCAGAAGCAAATCAGGGAAAAGGCCTGAAAATTCCAAATTGGATGAAAGGCTATATCACCTATGTGTTACCTGTGATTATTTTAATCATTTTTGTGATAGGAATCATTAATTATTTTTCATAAACCGCTAAAAATGACATCAAAAGGAGAGCGATCATGCCGTTGTGGTATATTGCAACAGTGTACAATGAATTCTTTTTTTCAAAAACCAATTTGTGTTTCACTCCCTGGTATGGAAATCTATCTTACAACTTATTTTTTCAGTGGCGTTGATGATAGGCCACCAAGAATGCATTCTCATCCCTGTTTTGAAATTGTTTGCACCAAAGAGAAGGGCGTCACTTTTTTTAATTTGATTCCACCGCTTACAGAGCATTTTGCTAAAAGTGCTGCCGATGGAAGAGTATGTTCATTTTTATTTACTTTTACGGAGAATGCAGAGGAAGATATTTGTCAGATCATTCGTTCTGTGGATCGAATTATAGCAATTCAGGATACCTTCAACGGAATGGCAAGACTACTGGAAATTAACGAAGCTGTTGTGCAAAAGAAATTTGGGATGAAAGAGCACTTGATGGCGGAATTTCGTCTGTTTTTTGTGAAATTGGCGCAGATTTTTCACACGGAAAGAAAAAGCGAACATGAAAACATACAGAACTTGGATATTCAGAGAATTGCATTGCTGGAAGAATTTTTCAATATTGAGATGCGTTATCCGGATTGCAACAAGCGTCAGTTGGCTGATAAAATCGGAGTGTGTGAACGTCAGCTTACCCGTATTTTAAAAGAAACTTATAACAGCACTTTTTCTGCAATTTTAACGGAATCCAGGATGAATATGGCTTTAGCAATGCTGACCTATGAGGATAAACCCATTAAGGAAGTTGCTGAATCGGTTGGATATACATCGGTAGCATCATTCAGAGCTGCATATAAAAAATTCTTCGGTGTATATCCCGGGAAAAATTAGGACATCAAAATGCGAAATTGTTCCTGTATTTCATCTTGTTAAAATCGTAACAATGTGCTATAATTTTTTTGTAATATCAATAGCAATATCAATTTCAGAAAGGTGAATGAATTTTATGGCTAGAAACATTTTTTCAATGGAAGGTAAAAATGTCATTTTCACAGGTGGTACCGGTTTTTTGGGTAGCGCAATGGTGAAAGCACTCTTGGAAAATGGTGCAACCGTATTTGTACCCGCCAGAACCGATCGTTATGACGAATCCTTTGACGAATACAAACAGAACAAGCAACTGATTTTTGAATCTTTTGACTTAAGCTCCTCTGAAGCTGTTACCAAAGCTATTGCAAGAGGGATTGAAGTTTTAAAAAGAGTAGATGTACTGGTAAACTGTGCAGTATATCCTCCCAAGCCTATTGATGGTAAAATTGAATACAGATTAGATTCTACTCCCGATGCGATCTGGGAAGGTATGATAGACGGTATTGTTCATTCTGTATTCCGTGCAACCAGAGAAATTCTGCCGCACTTTAAAGCAAACGGCGGTGGCAATATTGTTAATATTGGCTCTATGTACGGTATTGTTGCTCCTGATTTTGATATTTACGGCGACACTGTTGATTGGAACCATCCCGCATACAGCACCGGTAAAGCAGGCATTCTGCAGTATACACGTTACTGCGCATCCGCACTGGCTCGTCACAACATCAGAGTAAACAGCTTAACTCCTGGCGCGTTCCCCAATATCGGACCGAAAACTGATATGGACTTCATTGGTAGATTAAGTGCAAAAGCGATGTTAAAGCGTACCGGTAAACCGGAAGAACTGCAGGGCGGTATCTTACTGCTTTGTTCCGATGCATCTTCTTATATGACCGGAACCAACATCGTGGTAGACGGCGGCTTAACTCAGTGGTAAGGAGAAAATAATCATGAATAAGACTAAAATTTGTGTAGTAGGAATCGGTAGTATCGGAAGACGTCATTTAAGACTGTTAAACGAAAGAGATGACGTATTATTAAGCGTGGTTGATCCCAGTCCGGCAAGTAAAGAATTTATGGCAGAAAATTATCCGGAATTAAAACTTTATTCTTCTATGCAGGACGCAATCGCTGCGGAAAAACCGGATGCTGCTTTAATTGCCACTCCTCATCAGATGCATTCTAATATGGCAATTGAAGCTTTGGATGCCGGTTTACATGTGTTTTGTGAAAAACCCATGAGTGATACCATGGAAGACTGCGTGAAAATGCTTAACCGTGCGAAAGAAAGTGACAAAGTATTTTCCGTTGGCTTTATGTTCCATTTTGACCCCTTTATCCGTAAAATGAAGGACTTAGTTGATGCCGGAAAATTAGGTAAAATTGTTCATTTTACCAGCAGATTTTCTTCATACAACATTTTGCTTTGCTCTGTAACCAAGCATCAGGAACATACTCCGTATTCGTTGGCGATGGACTGTATTCACGACAGTGATTTATTACATTATTTCACCGGTTCTGTTCCGGATTATGCATTTACCAATGCAGCTAAAATCGGTGATATGCAGTTAAGTTCTCCTCAGAACTCTATTGACACTTTGTATCGTTGGGAAGACGGTAGCATGGCTGCAAACTGCCACTTTGACTATGTGCAGCATCCTCAGGTACATGCTATTGAAATCGTTGGTGACAAAGGTTATGTAAAAGGTAACTTTGATACCGCTGAAATCATTTTCGGAACCATTGACGGCAAAACTGAAGTGATTGACGGCACCCGTGTATTTGAAGATGTATACCGTGCTCAGCTGGATCACTTTATCCGTGCAACCCGTGGGGAAGTAGAACCGGAAAATAAACCGGAATCTGCAATTTACTCCACCTTATTAATGGAAGCACAGAAAGAAGCCGGCATTACCGGTAAAGAAGTGAACATTCATGATATTGCTAAAAAATACGGCTTTACATACTAATCGTTTCATAAAAAAAGACCTCAAATGAGGTCTTTTTTTTATTGTATAACGAAAACCACGCGATAGTCGCGTGGTTCTAAAAAGGTTAACCGATGAGAAAAAATCCTCCAAATATGTTACAATGGTAATGACCTGCCAGTCAAAAGAACATATTTGGAGGATTTATCTATGAAAAAAGTGAGCATAGACAATAATAGTTTAGCACATACGAGTTGGAATTGCAAGTATCATATAGTTTTTGCACCAAAATACAGACGAAAAGTATTTTTTGAGGAAAAAAGGTTAGAGATACGAGAAATACTTCGCCAATTGTGTCAATGGAAAGGTGTTGAAATTATCGAAGGTGAAGTGTGCCCCGACCATATTCATATGTTGGTGAGCATCCCGCCCAAGATGAGCGTTTCGGGATTTATGGGATATTTGAAAGGGAAAAGTTCATTGCTCATATTTCAGAAATTTGGAAATATGAAGTTTGCATACCGAAATCGCGAATTTTGGTGTAAGGGATATTACGTGGACACCGTGGGTAAAAATACAAGAGCCATTAAGGAGTACATCGCAGACCAGTTGAATAGAGACCAAGAAAGCGACCAGTTAGCACTATTTGACCCACGGGACCCATTTATGGGTAGTAAGTAGTAATTGCATGGCTGGCAGGCCAATCTAAAACGCACTTGTGCGTTGCCAGTAATATTAGGGCTATGCCCGAAAATGAAAAACCCCCCGTTACACGGGGGGATATTTATTGTTTTTCTTTTATACAGTTCCGGTCACAGTTATGGTGGTAACGCCGGGAGTAATCACAAACTCGCCAGTTACCGGATTCTGTGTGTAAGTTGCTGCCGGAACAGTAATTGCACCGGGCACCGTGGAAAATACACCGGTAGTTTCATTGTAGGTGTATGCAGTGGATGGTAGTGTTGCACCGTTCAATGTTACGATAATATCAGATAAGATGGGGTTAAAGGTATCGGTAATAACTAAATTGTCGGTTGCTACAGCAACTGTATTGCCTGTATTCTGAATGGTAAAGGTGTAAGTCAACTGACTGTTTTCGGTTACATCGGAAGGGGAAAGCGCCTTGGTGATGGATAATACTGCTTCGTCAGTTACAGGAACAGTTTCACTTACAACTAAGGGTGTGCTTAGACTGCCACCGGAAACGGTAACCTGATTGGTGATGGTGCTACCAGCACCTAAAGGTGCAAAACTGTTAGGTTTTGCTTCGTAAATAATCATGGCATTACCGTTTGCGGGAATCGTGATTGCTGTAAAAGTTAACGGATTGGTATCGGATACGGTGGGAGTGGGTTGTAAAATACCGTCCTGATAATACAGAGCGGAGCCTTCCACATAGTCTAACGGTACCAAAGTACCTGTTCCGAAAGGAAACTCACCAAGATTGTCAGTTACCGTGATTCCGGTAAATGGAGTGCTACCGGCATTGGATAAACTGATAATATAAGTGATATCGTCACTGGTGTTGTAGGATGCGGACACTGCAGTTTTAGTTGCAGACAGCACTTCGACGATGTTACCGGTTACAATATTGGAATTTACGGTGTTTCCGTTGTAGGATAATGTTGCCTGGTTGGTAAAGGTTGCCATATTGTTCTTCCTCTCTTAGAATGTTTTGAGGAGATTTCTCCTCGTTTTCATTGTATGAGAAAGAATTTGTTTTGTGAAAAATGAAAAAACCGCTCGTTTTTTGTGTGAGCGGTTTTTTTTGCTTGTTTGATGTTCTATTCTTCGGTTACAGCCAAAATGGTCAGTACTTTATTGGTTACTCGAAATTTGATTTCATAACGACTGTATCGGATGCCATAGATTTTGTTATCATCTTGATAAGACGGTCTGGGATCGTGAGAAAGTACATCTGCAATTTCTTGCTTGATTTGTTCGGGTAGAGTCTCAAAAAAATTGGATTGATTTTCAACTTTCAGTTTCCTTTCTGCTAAATGCTCTGTAAATCCACCGATAGCATCGGGAAAACTGTCAGCATAGGGAAGATAGGGTTTAATATCGTAAATCGGTGTACCGTTCAGTAAATCCGCTCCCACTATGTGAAGAATAGGACCTTCATTTTTTGTAAATTCTATCCCTTCCAATTTGACACAGGATAACCCAATAGAATTTGGACGAAAGGGAGAACGGGTAGCGAAGACTCCCACCCGTTTGTTTCCGCCTAAAAGCGGTGGGCGTACGGTAGGAGACCAATTTTCTCGTTTTGCTTCAGAGAACTCCCATAAAATCCAAATATGTGAAAATTCTTCTAGTCCTCGGAATGCTTCTGGGACGCGGTATTCTTTTTCAAACACAATCCGTCCTTTATTATCAACCAATCCACTTTGGCGAGGGATTCCAAATTTTTCGGGATACTGAGTTTCAATTCTTGCTATAATTTTCATAAAAACCTCGTGTTACATGAAAAGAATATAGAAAAAGCTACACGATGGGGTGTAGCTTTTTCTATGTTTGGTACGCCTGATGCGATTCGAACGCACGACCTCCAGAGTCGGAGTCTGACACTCTATCCAGCTGAGCTACAGGCGCTCATTTTCGACTGCTCTATTGTACACCATTTTAAAAAAATAGTCAAGACTTTTTCTAAAAAACTGCAAAAAGTCTTGACATTGTTTTCAGAATGTACTATAATCAAATTTGTATGTGGGCCACGGACAATATGTTAATTTGTTCGTGCACACAGAACATCATAGACGGACATTCACGAGTATTTTTTAAAAAGGAGAATGTTTCAGATTATGAAAGCATTGGTAAAAAAATATCCTGAAAAAGGATTGTGGTTGGAAGACGTCGAAGAACCTGTGACCGGTCCGAATGACGTCAAAATTAAAATTCACAAGACGGCAATTTGCGGAACTGACTTACATATTTATAATTGGGATGAGTGGTCTCAGCAAACCATTCAGACACCTCGTGTTATCGGGCATGAATATGTGGGAGAAATTGTAGAAATCGGAGCGAATGTACGAGGCCGATACATTGGAGAAATTGTTTCCGGAGAAGGTCATATTGTTTGCGGAAAATGCAGAAACTGTCTTGCAGGACATGGCCATTTGTGCAAAGAAACTGTTGGAGTTGGTGTAAACCGTGACGGTGCTTTTGCCGAATATCTGGTAATTCCTCAGGAAAATGTGCGTCCTTGCGAAAAAGATATCCCCGAAGAAATGTATGCCATTTTTGATCCCTTCGGAAATGCTGTGCATACTGCGTTATCCTTTAATCTGGTTGGGGAGGATGTACTGATTACCGGTGCCGGACCGATTGGAATTATGGCAGCGGCAGTTTGTAAATTTGTGGGTGCAAGACACGTTGTGATTACAGACATTCAAGATGACAGACTTGAGCTTGCGAAACAATTAGGAATTGAATATACCGTTAATACAGCAAAAGAAAACTTATCCGACGTGATGGAAAAACTATTGATCCGTGAAGGATTTGATGTCGGATTGGAAATGTCTGGCAGTGAAATTGCCTTAAACACAATGATTGATCATATGCTTCCCGGTGGTCACATTGCGCTACTTGGTTTGTTAAAGAGCGATACAAAAGTGGATTGGTCTAAAATTATCTTTAAAGGGTTAATCTTAAAAGGTATTTATGGCAGAGAAATGCACGAAACCTGGTATAAAATGTCTGCAATGCTTCAGGGTGGTTTGGATATTTCTAAAATTATTACACACAGAATGAGCATTTTAGATTACGAAAAGGGCTTTGAAGCAATGAACAGCGGAAAATGCGGTAAAGTCATTTTAGATTGGGAAAATTTGTAAAGAAGGAGAATATCACGATGAAAGAAGCTTTGAAGATATTTCGGGAAACCTGCGAAACCATCGAAAAAGAAGGTCTCACCAAAAACGAAAAAATTATTATGACACCTCAGGGTGCTAAAGTATCTTTATCTGACGGTAAAGATGTTATCAATATGTGTGCCAATAACTACTTAGGTTTAGCAAACAATCCTGATGTGATTCAGGCAGCAAAAGACAGCTACGACAACTACGGTTACGGTTTATCTTCCGTTCGTTTTATCTGCGGCACTCAGAAATTGCACAAAGACTTAGAAAAGAAAGTCAGCGAATTTTTAGGCACTGATGATACCATTTTATATTCTTCTTGCTTTGATGCCAACGGTGGACTTTTTGAAACTCTGTTAGGTGAAGCAGATGCAGTAATTAGTGATGAATTAAATCACGCCAGCATTATCGACGGTATCCGTCTTTGCAAAGCAAAACGGTTCCGTTATAAAAACAACAATATGGCAGACTTACGTTCAAAACTGGAAGAAGCAAAGGATTGTCGGATTAAACTGATTGCGACCGATGGTGTGTTCTCTATGGATGGCATTGTTGCAGATTTAAAATCCATTTGTGATTTAGCAGACGAATATGGCGCATTGGTTATGGTAGATGATAGCCATTCCGCAGGTTTTATGGGCGCAACCGGTCGTGGCACTGCAGAACATTGCGGCGTAATGGGCAGAGTAGACATCACTACCGGTACATTTGGAAAAGCCTTGGGCGGCGCTTCCGGTGGTTTTACTTCCGGCAGACAAGAAATCATTGATTTACTCCGTCAGCGTTCTCGTCCGTATTTATTCTCCAACACCTTAGCTCCCGCTGTTGCAGCAGGTTCCATTAAAGTATTAGAATTAATTGAAAATAATTATTCTTACAGAGAAAAACTGTTTGCCAATACCAAATTATTTGCTGAAAAAATCAAAGAAATTGGCTTAGATGTGATGGATGGCGGAACCCCCATTATCCCGGTAATGCTCTACGATGAACACAAGGCTGTTGAAATGGCAAAACGTATGATGGAAAAAGGCGTTTATGTGGTTGCATTCTCTTATCCCGTTGTACCTAAGGGCAAAGCCAGAATCCGTACTCAGCTTTCTGCTGCTTTATCCGAAGAAGACATCTTATATATCGTAGATTGCTTCCGTCAGGTAAAAGAAGAAATGGGCTTATAAAATTTCAAAATTTTAATAAAAAAATGACAATATTTGCAATGCAGGTATTGTCATTTTCATTTATTTGTGATACAATAAGTTTTTGAGATGGATATAAATTTGATATTTAGAAATACTGTAATGCATAAAAAACCGTCGGATGTCGACATGAAAGAAAAAAGAGTGTTTTACTGTGAGGTTTCGTATATCATTGGAATTGTGGTGTTAGCACTGGGAACTGCACTGATAGAATGGGCAGATTTTGGATTATCTATGATTGTGGCACCGGCGTATCTGATTCATTTGAAAGTGTCCGTGTTTTGGCCGTTCTTTTCCTTTGGTATGTCGGAATATGTATTTCAGGCACTGCTTTTAGTTGTGTTGTCTCTCGTTGTTAGAACTGTGAAGAAAAAATATTTCTTATCATTTGTTACGGCTTTTCTGTATGGGCTCATTTTAGATTGCTTTATCGGGCTGGTTGCTTTGCTTCCGATTTCAGGAATTGTATGGCAACTGATACTGTTTTTCTTGGGACTTCTGATTTGTACCTTTGGTGTAGCATTATTATTTCGTACGTATTTTCCGCCGGAAGCATATGAAATTTTTGTAAAGGATATTTCCGAAAAATACCATTTTTCGCTTAGTAAAACCAAAACAGTATATGACTGTGGGAGTTGCGTGTTAAGTATTGTTTTATCACTTTGTTTGTTTGGTGGTTTCGTTGGAATTAATTGGGGAACCATTGTTTGTGCAGTGCTGAATGGCTGGCTGATCGGACGGTTCGGCAATTGGATGGATCGGAACTTTGTGTTCCGTGATGCACTTTCCTTAAGAAATAAAATCGGTGAGTAATCGCACATTTTTTGAAATATTGATCAATCTGATGATGCAAAAGGATAATCTATGAAAAATATAATTTTTGATTTTGGAAATGTATTGGGAAAATTTGATATCGACTGTTTGACTGAGCCTTATGTGGACACGAAAGAAGAATTGGAAGCGATTCGTGATGTGGTTTTTGACCGTTGCTATTGGGACAGATTGGACCGGGATGAAATTACAGATGAGGATGTCATCAAAGATGTTTGCTGTAGACTTCCCGAAGAATTGCACCGAAAAGCAATTAATGTTTACGAAAATTGGGTCAATACGATGACACCGGTTCCGTATATGACCACTTTAGTGCACGATTTAAAAGCGAAAGGACATAAGCTGTACCTGTTATCGAATATCAGCCTTGGCTTTGCCAATACCTATCATACCGTTCCTTGGATTCGTAACTTATTTTCTTTGTTTGACGGTTTAGTGCTGTCTGCTACCATTGCAATGTCAAAGCCTGACCGTGAAATTTTCCAGTATATTTTAGATAAATACTCCTTGCCAGCTGAAGAAACGTTATTTATTGACGATAATCAGGGCAATCTTGACAGTGCCAAAAAGCTTGGTATTAACACTTATTTATTTGATTGGGACGTTCCAAAATTACGGAAATTTTTAGATTTATAAATGACAAAAAAGGAGAGACAGCAATGCTAAAAAACATTATTTTTGATTTTGGAAATGTACTCGGTTGGACATTAGCAGACTATACCACAGAAACTTATATCTCTGATTTGGAAGAGAGAAAACTGATTCGGAAAGTGGTATTTGACCCGAATGATTGGGATCAGTTAAACCGCGGTGCAATGACAGATGAGCAAATGTGCCAAAGAATCTGTTCTCAGTTGCCGGAGCATTTATGGGAAGATGCTTGTATTGTTTACAACAACTGGACCAACACCGCAACACCCGTACCGGGAATGATTCGCTTGGTAAGAGAGTTAAAAGCGAAGGGTTATAAAATGTTTTTATTATCAAATGCTACCGATACCTTTGCTGAAAAATATAAAGATATTCCGTGGATGTGCTCTGTTTTGAATCAGTTTGACGGTTTGGTATTCTCTGCCAAGGTAGGAATGGCAAAGCCTGATCTTGCTATTTATCAATATGTGCTTGATACATACGGTTTAAAAGCAGAAGAAACCATGTTTGTGGATGACTATCAAGAAAACATAGAAGCCTGCCAAAAAGTTGGAATGATTGGTTATCATTTTGACCAGAATGCCGATAAATTGAACGAATATATCAGTTCTCTTTCCTAAAATTTTCAAAAAAAGTATTGTTTTCGACATGCTAATATGTTATAATTATGTTGTTAAAAAATAAAACGGAGGTAATTTACTTATGACTTCTCGTGATGCTGTACGTAAAGCGGTGGAATCCCGCACCATTATTCCTGCTTTTAATATTCCTTATCTGCCCATGGTTGAACCTGTAGTGCAGGCGATTGTGGATGAAGATTCTCTGGCAATGGTTCAGGTTGCTCGTTTGGAATGGGAAAAATTTGAATCTCAGAGTCCGGAAGCGGTTGCAAAAGAATATTTTAAATTCGCCAAAGAAGGTTATACTCTTCTGCATTTAGATCATGTTCCTGCAATTGATGAAGATATGAAAAAAGTAGACTACATGGATATTTTAAAACGTGCTTTGGATGTTGGATATCAATCTGTTATGGTAGATGGCTCCAGACTTCCGTTAGATGAAAACATTGCTACCACAGCTGAAGTATCTGCATTTGCAAAAACTTACGGTGCTGCTGTGGAAGCAGAATTAGGTGCTGTTTCCGGTCACGAAGGAAGTGGTATCGGCTTAAGCTACGAAGAACTGTTTGCCACAAAAAAAGGATTTACCGTTCCCGAAGAAGCAAAACGCTTTGCCCAAGAATCCGGTTGTGATTGGTTATCCGTTGCAGCAGGCAGCTTTCACGGTGCTATTGCAGCAAGCACTAAACATTTAAAGAAACCTAACGCAAGATTAGACATTGAACATATTAAAACCCTGTCTGAAATTACCGGAAAAATGCCCTTGGTATTACATGGCGGTAGCGGTATTGAACAGGACTACATCTTAAGAGCAATTCAAAACGGTATTGCAAAAATCAATGTAGGTACTGAAATTCGTCAGCCCTATGAGTTTGCTTTAGAAGAAAAACCTGGTGACATTGCATATGCACAGCAAAAGGTTTATGACCGTACCCGTTGGGTAATTCACGAATTTTTACATACCACCGGAAACCACACCAAATTAAAATAGTACCTATAAAAGAGCCGATTTTATTTAAAAAATCGGCTCTTTTTTTTGTAATTTTTTTATAATTTGAATTGATTTTTCATAATGTTTATGATATACTGTTTGATGTTTTAAAGGAGACGATGCAAATGAATGCAATTGTGATTTTTAAATCGAAATACGGTTCTACCAAAGCCTATGCAGAATGGATTGCTAAAGAGTTATCCTGCAAAGCGGTAGATGCTAAACAAGTGAAGATAGACGATTTGTTAGATTACGATACGATTATCTACGGTGGTGGTCTGTATGCCGAGGTAATTGCAGGAGTAACTTTAATTACAAAAAACATCGAAAAGTTAACAGGGAAAAAGCTGATTGTATACACCACCGGTATTACGCCGTTAGATTGTCGGGATTATTATGATAAAATGGTGATGGAAAAGAACTTTAAAGGTGATACTGCTTCCAAAGTGAGGGTATTTAATTTTCTTGGAAAAATGGTGATGAGTGAACTGTCTTTGGTACATCGGACTGCATTGAAAACTTTAAAGAAAATTATGTCATCCAAAGAAAATCCTACGGAAATGGAAAAGTTATTGGTTACGTTATGCGATGCGGACGGTGACTTTTCCGACCGGAATGCTATTTCGGAATTAGTGCAATACGCTAAGAGGTGATTTTTGTGCAATACAGAGAAGACCGCTATGGAAATAAACTATCTGTTTTAGGATACGGTTGTATGCGTTTTACTACAAAAGCGGGAGTAATCGACTATAAAAAAGCGGAATCGGAAATTTTAACTGCTTACAAAAACGGTGTCAATTATTTTGACACTGCGTATATTTATCCCGGTAGCGAAACTCTTTTAGGGAAAGTATTGAAAGAAAACAATCTTCGTGAAAAAGTAAATATTGCCACCAAATTGCCGCATTACCTTGTAAAGAAACCCGAAGACTTAGACAAAATTTTTCTGGAAGAATTAAAGCGTTTACAAACGAATTATATAGATTATTATTTTATGCATATGCTTTCCGGTGTGGATGCCTGGAATCGAATGATCGAACTTGGTATTTTAGACTGGATTGACCAAAAGAAAAAATCCGGACAGATCCGTCAGCTTGGTTTTTCTTATCACGGAAACACAGATAACTTTACCAAATTGGTAGATGCATACGACTGGGATTTTTGCATGATTCAGTATAACTATCTGGATGAAAATTCTCAGGCAGGGAAGCGGGGATTGCAATATGCCCATCAGAAAGGCCTTCCTGTGATGATTATGGAGCCTCTTCGTGGCGGAAGATTGGTGAATCGTTTGCCCGAAAGAGCTAAACAATTGATAAAAGAGAATCCCAAAAAATATACTCCGGCAGAGTGGTCGTTTCGCTGGCTTTGGAATCAACCTGAGGTGACAGTCGTATTATCGGGAATGAATTCCAAAGAGATGATTCTGGAAAATGTAAAAACAGCATCGGAAACAAAAATCGGAGAATTTGGCGCAGAAGATTATGAAATGTTATCCCAAGTGGTAACAGAAATCAATCAGAAAATGAAGATTGGTTGTACCGGATGCGGATATTGTATTCCTTGCCCGAAGGGGGTGGATATCCCCGGATGCTTTTCTGCCTATAACAGAAGATATGTTGACGGAAAATTTCAGGGATTAAGAGAGCATTTCATGGGAACTGCCCTGCGTAAGAATTCAACTGCAGCCTCGAATTGTATTGGTTGTGGGAAATGTGAACAGCATTGTCCGCAAGGGATTCCGATTCGTCAGGAACTAAAAAAGGTGCAAAAAGAGCTGGAAGGTCCCTTGTACCGTACTGCAAGAAAAATAGCAAGAACATTCGCAAAGTTTTAGGAATCCAAATGGAGAAATATCAATGGAAAAGCAATATAAACGATTAACATTAGCTTGTTATACAGAAAGCTTATCAATGGCAGTTGTCGGAAATTTACCTCCTATACTGTTTCTTACGTTCCGTAATTTATATGGACTGTCCTACACAATGTTGGGGCTTCTTATTTTCATCAATTTCACGTCGCAGTTATTGGTCGATTTACTTTTCAGCTTTTTTTCTCACAAGTTTAATATTGCGAAAACGGTGCGCTTCACACCGGTATTAACAATTTTCGGAATGGTGGTATATAGCCTTTGGCCGATTTTGTTTCCGGGTTCTGTGTATTTTGGCTTGGTTTTTGGAACCATCATTTTTTCTGCAGCAGCCGGGTTGTGTGAAGTACTCATCAGTCCTGTCATTGCAGCCATTCCATCAGATAATCCGGATCAGCAAATGAGTAAGCTTCATTCAGTGTACGCCTGGGGAGTTACTCCTGTGGTAATCATCGGTACACTCTTTTTATTAGTTTTTAAGTCAGAGTATTGGTTTGTACTGATGCTTCTGTTTACAGCGATTCCTATTAGTTCTGTTGTTCTGTTTTGCGGAACCAAGGTTCCCGATGTCAAACAGCCGAAAGAAAGCTCGGATACCTGGAAACTGTTTCGACAAAAGTCCTTGTGGCTTTGCGTGTTCGCTATTTTCTTAGGCGGAGCAACAGAGTGCAACATGGCGCAATGGTCCTCCGGCTATGTGGAAAAAGCTTTGGGACTTCCTAAAGTCTGGGGTGATATTTTTGGAGTTGCTTTATTTGGATTGATGCTTGGCTTAGGTAGAACCTTATATTCAAAATACGGAAAACATCTGTTTCGGATATTGATTTTGGGAAGTTTCACATCATTTTTATGTTATCTTGCGGCAGTATTCTTCCCAAATGCAGTTGTTGGAATGATTGCTTGTGCTCTGGTGGGATTCTCATCGTCTATGCTTTGGCCGGGAACATTGGTAGTTGCAGCAGAAAAATTCCCCAAAAGCGGTGTGTTGATTTATGCAATGATGGCAGCTGGTGGTGATATGGGAGCAGCAGTTGTCCCGCAACTTGTGGGTATGGTAACCGACTTTTCCATCGGACAACCTTGGATAATGTCTATGGCGAATTATATAGGTATGTCAGTAGAACAACTGGCTATGCGTGCCGGAATTTTAGTATCCGCAGTTTTCCCGTTACTTGGTACAGTTCTGTTAATTCGATTGTCAAAGCAGAAAAGCACCGGAGCAGAGGTGGCCAATTCATGAAAAACAAACAAACTGTTTTTGCAATTTTGGCTGCCATTTTGGCGCAAGTGATTTTCGGTTTGAGTTTTTTGTTTACCAAAGTTTGCTTAAATTCTGCTTCTGCATTAGTGGTAATTGCCAATCGGTATTTGGTTGCGTTTGTTGGATTGACGGCAGCGATGCTGATTTCAAAAACGAAAATATCTTTTGGAAAACAGTTTTGGAAATTGCTGATTTTATCGTTCTTTCAACCAATTTTGTATTTTTTATGCGAAACATACGGTATTCAGCTGACTACCAGTTCCTTTTCTGCTGTTATGATTGCTATGATCCCTATCGTTGCCATGATTGGAGGCATCTTTATTTTAGGAGAAAAACCGACATTCTGGCAGTATATATTTTCAATTTTGTCTACAGGTGGCGTGATTTTGATTGCTATAACAGGGGTGGAAGAGGGAAGTGTGGTACCCCTTGGGATTATACTGCTAGCCGTTGCCGTAATTTCATCGGCTGCGTATAATATCACAAGTCGGTTATTTTCCAAAGATTTTTCTGTGCTTGAAAGAACTTATGCCATGACTGCAGTTGGATTTCTTTCTTTTTCGTTTTTTGCGTTGATGGAAAATATCTCTGAACCAACTCGTCTGATTTTAGCGTTTTCTGATTGGCGTTATACCGGTGGCATTTTTTATCTGGGAATTGTATCTTCTGTGGTGGCCTTTTTTTGCCTGAATTATGCGAACACTTATCTTCCGGTTTCCAAAACCACTGTTTTTTCAAATTTAACCACGGTGGTATCGGTGCTGGCTGGTGTGTTTATTTTAAAAGAATCTTTTTCGCAATCTGCAGTAATCGGAACTGTGATGATCGTTTTGGGAGTCATCGGAGTTCAATTGTTACAGGTGGATCAAACAAAGCGATAACATTTTCGTTTTTTGTCAAAAATATCAAGAAAAAATCGTATTAAATTTGGAATAAGTATTGACATTTTTCCATTTATGGGATAAAATATAAATGCTATTTTTTATTATGGAGGAATATGTAAATGAAAAGAGTTTTATCCATTCTTTTAACACTCGTTGTGTTGGTTGGTTTAGTAGCTTGCGGAGCACCTGCTACCGAAGCTCCTAAAGAAGGTAAACATTTTGTGGTAGCAACTGATAAAGGTTTCAGTCCTTTTGAATTTCAGGATGCTGCAGGAAATATTGTAGGTATCGATATGGATATCTTAGCTGCAATTGCAGAAGATCAGGGCTTTACTTATGATCTTCAGTACATCGGCTGGGATGCTGCAATCGCTGCTTGTCAGGCTGGTCAGGCTGATGGTATGATTGCAGGTGCTTCTATCACCGAAGAAAGAAAAGCAAATGGCTGGACTTTCTCTGATGGTTATTATGATGCAACCCAGGGTATGGCAGTAGCAACTGAATCCACCATCACCGGTTTTGCTGATTTAGCTGGTAAAAAAGTTGCTGTTAAAAACGGTACTATGAGCAATAACTATGCAGAAAGCATTAAAGATGAATACGGCTTCGAAGTTGTAACTTTCTCCACCTCTCCTGATATGTATCAGGCAGTTATGGGAGGTCAGGTTGACGCTTGCCTCGATGATACACCTATCTTGAAATACAACATCAAAATCGGCGAACTGGACATGAAATTCGTAGAAGGCACAGAAAACGAGCCCGCACAGTATGGCTTTGCTATCTTTGATTCCAGCAAACAGGAATTGATCGACCTCTTCAACGCAGGTCTTAAAAACATCCGTGCAAACGGTAAGTACGACGAGATTATTGCAAAATACCTCGGCTAATTTTTAAGCACAGTATCTATTATAGGAGGTTCCTGGCTCCATGACACAAATTATCAGCACCTACGGTTCACTACTCCTAGCAGCAATGGGCCAAACCCTTTTGCTTGCTTTGTGCGGTCTGTTTTTCGGGTGCATTCTTGGCATTATCTTTGGCCTTGCCAGCGTTGTTGACAATAAAATCACGAGAGCGATTTCCACGGTTTACGTGCAGATTATTCGTGGTGTTCCCATGATTGTTCTGGCGTTCT
>JAZQKB010000013.1:0-47760 GCA_045541975.1 Clostridia bacterium
CTGTTCGGCACCGTTGAAGGCGCAGAAATTGACAGCGCAACTGTTACCGTAACCGGTATTGATGCAACTGTTGACACTGCAAACTGGGCTAATACTGCTGTAGTATTAACCGGCACTGATGCATACACCATCACCATTACCGATGGCGATAAATGTAACGTTGCTACTACCACCGTTACCTTAACCGCTCCGGCAAATGTTGATAAGTGGACTGCAACCAACAAGACTATTGACTTAACTGTTAACACTGTTGGTGTAGCTCAGACCGTAAACTTCTCTGACCTGTTCAAAGCAGTTGACGGCGCAATCATTAAAGATGTAACTGTAACTGTAACCGGCGGTTCTTACGCTAACGGCGTGATCACTGTTCCCGGTGCAGAAGGCACTTACACCGTAACTGTTACCGATAACTTCTACTGCAACACTGCAACTGCTACCATTACCGTAAACGATGCAGCTAACGTAGATAAGTTCACCGGTAAGACCGTTAATACGAAATTAGCATACGGTTCTAACACTACTACCGTAACCTTAGGCGAACTGTTCACCGCAGGCTCCTACACCATTAAAGATGTAACCGTAACCGGCGGAACCTACGAAAAAGGCGCTACTTGGGATAAAGGCACCGTAACCGTAACCGGTACCGGCACCTTTACCATCACCATTACCGATAATTATTACTGTAACACTGCAAGCGCAACCTTAACCGTTGCTGCAGCAGACCCGATCGATAAGTTTACAGGAACCACTGCAACTGTTCAGCATACTTTAGCAACCTTAAATGCAAAAGCAGCTTCTGTAAGACTTGGAGATATCTTCACTGGTACTTCCAACGTAGTAACCGGTAACATTACCGTTACTATCGCAGGCAAAGCTACCTCTGTAACAGCAAGCAACTGGGCAGATGCATCTATCACTGTTCCCGGTGGTGTTAACGAAACTGTTACCATTACTATCAATGATAACAATACCTGTATTACCGCAACCGGTTATGTGAAATTCACTGCTCCTGCAACCGTGAAGAAATGGAACACTACCAATGTTTCCCGTGATCTGACGATTGCAACTGTAGGTCAGAATCAGACCTTCAACTTCACTGAGCTGTTTAGTGAAATTTCCGGTACTTATGTTGGAACTCTGACCGTAACCGTATCCGGTAACGGAAGCTACTCCAACGGTGTTATCACTGTACCCGGAACTGCAGGCAGCTATACTGTAACTGTTAAAGATAATAACTACAGTCAGGAAGCAACTGCAACTATCACCTTAAACAAAGCAGCTGATGTAGTTAAGTTTACTCAGAACACCTTAACTTATACCCGTACCTTAGAAGAAGCTGATAAAGCATCCAAAACTATCACCTTAGGTTCTATCTTCAAAGAAGTTTCTACCTACAGTGCATATGTAAAAGATGCTGACGTAGCTGTAACCGGTACCGGCTTTACCGTTGCATACAACGATAGCGATTGGACCCAGTCCAAAGTAACCTTTACCGGAACTGGTACTTCTTACAGCTTAACCATTACTGACGGTTACTACTCTACCGCAGTAACTAAGACTGTAACCATCAGCAATCCGGCTAATGTAACCAAGTTTACCAAAGTAGCAGATAAGACTTACACCTACACCTTAGCAAACGTAGGCGGCAATGTAACCTATAAAGTAAGCGACCTGTTCGCAGGCGTTTCCGGTGCATACATTAAGACCGCAAACGTAACCGTAACCGGTACCGGTGTAACTCACACTGCAGACGCAACCTGGACCAACGGTACTATCACCGTGAAGGGTGAAGGTACTTACACTGTAACCATTACCGACGGCTTCTACTGTAACGGTACTACCGCTACTATTAAAGTAAGCAATCCGGCTAATGTTACCAAATGGACTGCGAAGACCGGCTTAAATTATGAAATTGATGCAGGTGCAAGCAAGACCTTAACCTTGGCTGATATCTTCACCTTAAACAATAGCTATCCGGTTGGTACTGTAACCTACACTGTAGAAGAACAGGGTACCAAGACCGTAAGCGGCAGCGCTTGGGCAAATACCACAGTTACCTTCCCCGGCGCAGGTACTTATACCGTTACCATTACTGACGACCTGTACTCTGACGGTACCTACGAAGCAACTGTTAGCATTACCGAAAAAGGTCCGGTTCAGAAATTTGCAGCAACCGATAAGTACATTTACAGAGAACATCCCTACGGTGACTTAGGTGGTACTCAGTCCTTCACCATGACCTTAGGAGAAATCTTCAAGGCTACTGGTACCGGTACTATCAATAGCGCAACTGTAGAAGTAAAAGCATCTGCTACTTCTTATGCAGAATCTGTGGCATCTCACAAGTCTACTACTCCGTTGACCGTATCCATCCAGCCGAATACCTCCGACTGGACCAAGTCCGTGGTAACTCTGAACGGTAACGGTGAAGCAACCTTTAGCATTACCGATAACGATTACTGTCTGACTGCAAAGGCAGTTGTGGGTGTATCCCCGTACTGGGCAGGTAACGTAGACGGTGGCGGTGTTGATACTGAAGGTAACAATGTTAACAATGGTGGTTACTACCAGTCCAACCACTATAGCTCCAAGAAACATAGAACTTCAGCTGATTTGGAAATCGGTGCTGGCAAAACAGAAGAAATCGTATTCAATTCTGGCGAAGGTGCTATCGCCTATGATGGAGTATACGGCTTATGTTTTGACTTAAGTGGTGCAGCTAACTTAAGAGTTCAGACCGCAAGTGGTTACTATGTTGATATCGTTACCGAATCCGGCGACTGGACAGATGACCAGGGTGCAGATGCTCCGCTGTATATTAAAGTAGGTGAAAAAGTTACCGTAACCAACCGGGGTTCTACTGCAATTACCGTTGGTTCTGGCAGTATGGCAACCGAATTACAGAACGGAAACTACGACGATATGGACTTCTTCCCGTTAGTCAAAGCAAACACCCTTGCAATCAATCCGTCTTCTGCTCTGATTCCCAATCCGGATGATGCAGCAGATCCTGAAACTCCGGATACTCCGAGCGTTCCGGAACAGACCGAAAGCGAACCCACTGCTCCGAGCGAAATGTCCTATGACACTCTGAATAGCTGGGCTTCCAATTGGGTGAATGCGAGATTCTTGAACTCTGCACTGTTCTTCAATGTGGGCACAACAGCAACTGTTGATGTAACCGTTGGTGTTCCTGCAACCGGTTGGTATAACATTAATGTTATGGCCGGCGAATGGGGCGGCGGGGCAGGTACCATCGAAGGTAACTTTACCATTACCGATGAAAAAGGTGATGTAATTGATTACACAGGTACCACCTCAACCAACAGATGGACCTACAGATCAGCTCCTACTTCCATTTACCTTGTAAAAGGTGACCGTGTGTTAACACTGAAATTTGAAAATACCACAGATAACCACGGTGTTGTAGGTATTAAGCTGGTAGCCGAATAATCCCAAAAAGGATTGGAGAATTTGTTTGTGCAAATGAACAAATAGCGAAACCTAAAAAAAGCCCGATGGCCTTACGCCATCGGGCTTTTCTCCTGCCTTCCCTGTCAGAGGGAGCCTTTTTCTTTTCCTAAGGATTATGCAGGAGGGAATATGGTTCGTGCCCTCTCAGGCTTCGAGTCCCTTTCGGTGCTTATTGACATAAAAAAAGAGCAGATACCGTCTGTATCTACTCCTTTATGGTGCACCTTCAGGGACACAGTTGCTTCGCCCCTTGTCTGCTTGACGACCCAAGCCTGTGGCTTCGGTACCCGTCTGCGCACCACTCACCTAAAAACGGTTTCCCAAACCGTTTTCTTGACGGCTCGTGCCCTCTCAGGCTTCGAGTCCCTTCGGTGTTTATTGGTATAAAAAAGAGTAGATACAAAAAGTATCTACTCCTTTATGGTGCACCTTCAGGGACTCGAACCCGGGACCCACTGATTAAGAGTCAGTTGCTCTACCAACTGAGCTAAAGGTGCTTAACAACTCCGTTATTATACACCATTCTTTTTAAATTGTCAAGTGCTTTTTTGAAAGAAATCCTTAGGACGTAAAGAAAAATCTCTCCCGATGGGAGAGGTTTTTTTATTCTGTTACTTTGATTCGTTCCACGCTGTGGCATTTGCCGGTGGTTTCATTCACGGTGAAGATGGCGCCCATCATGGCGGGATTGGTGTCTGCCCAGTCAAAACGGGCACGTTTATGATGCACAATTCGTCCGATGGAAATTTCTTTTTTTAAGCCTAACACCGAGTCGGTGGCACCGGTCATGCCAATATCGGTAATAAATCCGGTCCCCTCGGGCAGCACCTGTTCATCAGCAGTGGGGGTGTGGGTGTGAGTGCCAAACACGGCAGAAACCCGTCCGTCCACATAGTAGCCGAAAGCTTTTTTTTCGCTGGTGGCTTCGCCGTGAAAATCCACAATGATCATATCGGTTTTATCATGTAAGTAAGTGAGAGCTTTGTCCATTGCCAAAAAAGGACAGTTAATGGGGGAGAGATACAATCTGCCCAACAGATTTACCACGCCGATGCGATATCCTTTGGCATCCAGTACGGTGTAGCCTTCGCCTTCTAAAGAACCGTCATAGTTTAGGGGACGGATAATGCGATCCGGATAACGGTCAAAGGCTTTTTCCACATCCTTTTTATTGAACGCGTGGTTGCCCAATGTGACACAGTCTGCTCCAGCATCTAAAATATCTTCGGTGATATTTAAGCTGATGCCACTTCCGGGCAGAGCATTTTCTCCGTTGACAACGGTAAAATCAATGCTGTTTTCTTTGATGAATGCAGACAGCTTCTTTTTTAAAAAGTCGACGCCACAGTCTCCGACTACATCACCGATTGCTAACAGTTTTAACATAAATTTTTCCTTTTCTATCTTCCAAAATGGAAGTTGAAATATTTCTTCATTATTCTTTTTCCTTAATTAAAGGAGTATAGTATTTTGTCAAGAAGTCATTGTAAGTTCTGGAGTAGTTTTCGTCCTGACGGATACTTTCAATTTCCAGATATTCGTGAGAATTGAATAACTTTTGGTCAGAATGCAAGTGGATGATTGCAACACCAACATTGGAGCAGTGGTCTGCCACACGTTCTAAGTTATTGACCACTTCCAAGTACGCAATGCCGGATTCTGCTGTGCATTTTTGCTTGGTTAAACGTCTCATATGCTTTCTGCGGAAGGTGGATTTAAATAAGTCAATCACCTGTTCTTTCGGTTCAATCTGAGCAGCAACAGACAGGTCATTGGTGCGGATAGTTTCTAAGGTAGTATCCAATAAATCGTACACAGCCAAGAACATATTGTGAAGTTCACGGGTTCCGTTTTTGGAGAGCTTTTGTGCACCTTCTGTCATCATTTTAGCGATGTCTGCCATGTTGCTTGCGTGGTCGGAAATACGCTCAATATCAGAAACCATACTGATGTAGCTCATTGTCTGCTTATTTTCTGATTCAGACAGAGTTTTGTCGGTAATTTTTGCAAGATAGGAGGAAAGTTCGCTTTCCATTTTGTCTACAGTTTTTTCAATAAGCTTGATTTCATGGATTGCATCGGCATTTTTTTCTAAAACTGCAGTTTCCGATAATATAACATTTTTCTTTGCTAACTCCAACATGGAAATCACCACGTTTTTACTCTGTCCGATTGCAATAGCAGGAGAATGCAGAAATCTGTCATCTAAAAGACGGGTAGACTTGTCCGCATCCGATTCTTCTTTTTGAGAAGAACCACCGATGAGTTTCACCAAAAGTCCTGTGAATGGCAGTAAAATAACGGTTGTGGTTACATTAAATATTGTGTGAAAATCCGCAATGGTACCGGAGTTGACACTGCCGTTCATTAAACCATTCCATCCGGGGATAATATAGGGACAAATCAGGAAGAGAGCAACCATAAACAGTGCTGTTCCGAGAATATTGAAGGTCAGATGCAATACACTGGTTTTTTTTGCTGTTTTGGTGGCACCCAGTGACGATAAAATGGCAGTGATACAAGTACCGATATTCTGCCCTAAGATAATGGGGATTGCACCGCCTAACGTGATGGCTCCGGTAGAGGCAACTGCCTGCAGAATCCCAACCGATGCGGAAGAGGATTGAATAATCGCAGTTACAACAGCACCGATGAAAACACCTAAAATAGGAATTTTTGCACAGAAAGTGAAGAGCGTTTCAAACACAGATTTGTCAATGCCGTTTAATCCGTCAGACATAAACATCATCCCTGCGAAAATCAGCGAAAGACCGATAAAAATTCCGCCGGAATCTTTTTTTGTCTGACTTTTTGCCAGATAGATCAGCATCATTCCTGCAATAATTAGTACAAACATTAAATTGTCCGGTTTAAAGAAGGAAATGAAAAAGTTGCTTGAAGAAACATCATTTAGACGTAAAATATGTGCTGTTATAGTGGTTCCGATATTGGCACCCATAATAATGCCTGCCGCTTGTTTTAAGGTCATAATGCCTGCGGATACAAACCCTACTGCCATAACCGTTGTGGCAGAAGAAGACTGAATCACTGCCGTGACCAAAGCCCCTACCAATACACCTTTTAAAAGATTTCCGGTTAAGGATTCAATGATTTTTTGCATGCGCATTCCTGCGGCTTTTTCCAAGCTATCTCCCATCAGGTTCATGCCGAATAAAAACAGACATAGTCCGCCGATGACCTGAATGGCAATGGTTACATACAATCCGATATTACTGTCCATACTTGTTTGTTTAGTTGTTTTGAAAAAACAACCATTCCTTTCTCGAATTTTTTGATATGTAAATATTTTTTTGTAAGAATGTTTCTTCTTTTTTGACACTATAATAGATTTGTGTCGATTTGATTGCTTGTGAGTTCATTATAACACAGGGTTTATCGTTTTTCAAATATTTTATGAGAAATTTTTAAAAAAACAACAAATTCGTAAAAAAGAATAAAAAAAATAAAAATATTTCACAAAAACTATTTATTTTTCCAATAGAATATGCTATAATAACTTGATAAAATGTGTCAGTATGTCAATTTGACAGTGGATGCAACCAAAATGTGTCACAAAAGAGGTGAACGGATTGTTTGGACTGGGTAAAAAAAAGAGTGTAGCTTTCAAGTTGGATCCTAATAATATTCCCCGTCATATTGCCATTATCATGGATGGTAACGGCAGATGGGCAAAAAAACGCGGACTTCCACGCACTGCAGGGCATGCGGCAGGTGCCGATAACCTGGTCAAAATTGCCCGTCACGCTTATGATTTGGGCGTAAAATGCTTAACGGTGTATGCATTTTCCACCGAAAACTGGAAACGTCCTGAAGACGAGGTTGCCAATCTGATGAACCTTTGCATGAAGCGTCTTCCGCAGATTGTGGATTTAATGGAGCATCGAAAAGTGGCAGTTCGCTTTTTAGGTGACCGTTCCCGTTTGCCGCAGCCTTTGGTCAAAATGATAGAGGATGAGGAAAAACGCACCGATCCTTATGCCAAAACCGGTTGTTATTTAAACATTGCATTAAATTACGGCGGTAGGGATGAAATCATTCATGCCATTTCCGAAATTTCCAAAAAGGTAAAGGCAGGGGAATTGTCTTGTGAAGAAATCAGCGAGGAAACGGTTTCCGCTCATTTATACACAGCCCACTGCCCGGATCCGGATCTGGTGCTTCGTCCCTCCGGCGAAATCCGGATTTCCAATTTTCTTCTGTGGCAGTCTGCCTACAGCGAATTTTATTATGACCATATTTTATGGCCCGATTTTTCTCCCCGTCACTTGGAGGAGGCTATTCTTACATATCAGGGCAGAAGCCGTCGCTTTGGCGGAGTAGCCCCCGTGAAATAGAAAGGAAGGAACAGTTATGTTTGTGCGAATTGTCAGTGCTTTGGTTGCGGCTGCTCTGCTGATTACAGTAATGCAGTTGGATGCTATGGTCATCACAGTGTGCGCAGTAGCGTTGGCATTATGGTGCCTGATTGAAGCCTACAGTGTGTTTTCCTATCAGAAAAATCCCGTCTTTTTAGCCATTGGACTGATTGTTTGTCTGGGAATGCCGTTTTGTCAGATGTGGACGTTTAAAGAAATGCTGGGATTCGGATTTGTGCTGTTGTTGGTGATGATTCTTACCATGGTGGCGAGACCGAAAAAAATCCGCTTTACAGACGTTGCAAATATGAGTCTTTTAACTGTTCTGATTCCTGTTTCCTTTGCATTGTTGATTTTCCTGCGTCAGCAACCCTTGAACGGTCACCATTATGTGTGGCTTGCCTGCATCGGTGCTTTTTGTACCGATAGCGGTGCTTTCTTTACGGGAATTGCTTTAAAAGGTCCAAAGCTTTGTGAAGATTTAAGTCCCAAAAAGACTATTTCCGGTTGTGTTGGCGGTTTTTTAGGCTCCTTGCTTGGATTTTTTGTGTATGCAATGATTCTGTGGTTTGGCTATGGAATTTCTGTCAATCCGCTTACATACTACCCGCTGGCACTAATTTGCGGACTGACCGCTCAGCTTGGCGATTTAACCGCATCTTCTATTAAGAGAAGCAAGAACGTGAAAGATTTCGGGAATGTGATTCCCGGTCACGGCGGATTTATGGACCGTGTGGATAGCTTAATGTTTGTGGCACCTACCGTATACATTTATATTATAACTTTTGGATTGCAGGTGATTCTGTGATGCATATGCAGACAAAATCGGTTTATATTGCCGGCTCTACCGGTTCGATTGGAACTCAGGCGCTGGCAGTTTGTAAAAAACACGGCATCCGCGTGGCAGGACTTTCCTGTGGCAAAAATGCAGAACTTCTTTTGCACCAGGCAAAGGAATTTGGCGTAAAATATGTGCATATCGGTGATGAAGCCGGTTATCGGCTGTTAACAGAACAACTTCCGGACTGTGAAGTGAAAACAGGAGAGGATGCACTTTGCCGTCAGATTGAAGAAAGTGATGCGGATACGCTGTTGGATGCGATTGTGGGCAGTGCAGGACTAAAACCTGCCATCGCAGGCATTCAGTCTAAAAAGAAACTGGCACTTGCTAACAAGGAAACCATTGTTTGTGCCGGTCAGCTCATTATGGATTTGGCAAAAGAGAATGGGGTCACGGTGTTTCCGGTAGATTCGGAACATTCTGCAATTTTTCAAAGTTTGCTCGGCAACCGTGACTGTGATGTGAAACGTATCTTACTGACTGCATCGGGAGGACCGTTCTTTTTTAGAGATGACCTTTCCGCTGTTCGCCCCGAAGATGCCTTAAACCATCCTAACTGGGATATGGGCAACAAAATTACCATAGATTCTGCAACGCTGATGAATAAAGGCTTGGAAGTGATTGAAGCTTATCATTTATTCGGACATAAACCCATCAAAGTGCTTGTTCATCGGGAAAGCATTATTCATTCTATGGTGGAATATGTGGATCATGCCATTATTGCACAACTTGGCACCCCTGATATGACCATTCCCATTCAGCTTGCGTTGACTTATCCCCAACGAGTGGAAAGCGATGCAGGGGAAGTGGATTTTGTGAAACTGGGAAAGCTAAGCTTTTACGAGCCGGATCCCGAAAAATTCCGTTGCCTTTCGCTGGCATACGAGGCTCTTGCCATTGGCGGTACCATGCCTTGCGTGTTAAACGGTGCCAACGAAGTGGCTGTGGACGCCTTTTTAAAGGGGAAAATCGGCTTTTTAGATATTCCCCGCATCATTGAGTCTACGATGAAGGCTCATACCGTGATTACCGACTACACGATGGACGATGTTCTTTTGGCAGACCGTTTTGCCAAAGAGTACGCCATGTCTTTACTATAATTTGATGGAGGAACCCAAATGACCGCAATCATTACCGCGATTTGTGTAATTTTAATCTTCGGTGTGATTATATTTATTCACGAGTTAGGGCATTTTCTTACGGCAAAAATATTCGGTGTGAAAGTGCACGAATTTGCTATTGGCATGGGGCCAAAGCTGTTTGGCAAGCAAAAGGGAGATACCTTCTATTCTGTTCGCCTGATTCCGATGGGTGGCTATGTGAAAATGGAAGGAGAGGACGAAAACTCTGAGGACCCCAAAGCCTTCTCCAATAAAAAGCCCTGGCAACGGTTTATCATTTTGTTTGCCGGCGCTTTTATGAATTTGTTGCTTGGTTTCGTATTACTTGTGACCTTAAATGCGGCAAGTCCCCGCTTACCTGCGATTCCAACCATGCAAGTGGTTTCTGTGCAGGAAGGAATGGGTGCTGAAACTGCCGGAATACTGGCAGGCGATAAAATTCTTGCAATCGACGGAAACCGCATCCATACACAACTTGATTTCAGCCTGGCATTAGACGGTAAGGATACTGTGAATGTGACTGTGGACCGTTCGGGTGAACAAACAACGCTCCCGGTAACACTGACGGAATATGAGGGCAGTAAGCGTCTTGGCATTATTCAGGCAGTGGAAGAAAAAAATGTGGGGAACGTGATTTCCTATTCCTTTTTTGAAACTTTTTCGATTATTAAACTGACTTATCAATCCTTTTTTGGCATGTTTAATGGCTCCGTTGCTGTGGATCAGATGTCGGGACCTGTGGGTATCGTCAGCGGTATTTCCAATGCGGCGCAGCGAGGCTTTTTTGATGTGTTGTGGCTGGCAATTATTATCAGCTTAAATTTAGGAGTTGTAAACTTATTACCGCTTCCTGCTTTGGACGGCGGCAGAATTGTGTTCGTCCTCTGGGAAATGATTACCAAAAAGAAATTAAAACCCGAGCAGGAAGGCTTCATTCATTTTATTGGTTTTGTGATTCTCATTTTATTCATGCTTTATGTGACAAAGAATGACATCATGCGATTGTTTGCAAGGTAGGACTTGGAAAAAACTTACTCCCTTTGCAAATTTACGCTTCCTTGCGTACATCAAAGTACGCGGCGGTCGCTGAAATTCACAAATGAAGCAAGTTATATCCAGTCCGATGATATAGGATGGGATTGGAAAAACTTACTCCCTTTGCAAAACCACAGGAGGATTTCTTATGAAATTATCCCAAAAAGTAAAAATTGGGAACCTTTTTATCGGTGGCGGTGAAAAGGTTGCCATTCAGTCTATGACCAACACGCAAACTTCCAATGTGGAGGCAACGGTCCAACAGATTCTATCTTTAGAGCGGTGCGGATGTGAAATTGTCCGTTCCACTGTCAATGATGAGGCTGCTGCCAAGGCGATTGGTAAAATTAAAGAACAAATTCATATTCCACTGGTTGCAGATATTCACTTTGACTACCGTCTGGCGATTTTAGCGGTGGAGCAGGGTGTGGATAAGGTTCGTATCAACCCGGGCAATATCGGAGACCGTGACCGTGTAAAACAGGTGGTGGATGTCTGCAAAAAGCACGGTGTTCCCATTCGGGTGGGAGTAAACGGAGGTTCGTTACCCAAGCCAATTTTGGAAAGATTTGGTGGGGTGACTCCCGAAGCCTTGATGGAAGCAGCAAAGGAACAGATTCAGGTTTTGGAAGAACTGGATTTTCATGATATTGTGCTGTCGCTGAAAGTGTCTGATGTGGAAAAAAACATAGCAGCGTACACCTTAGCAAGCGAAGTGTTCCCTTATCCGTTGCACTTAGGTGTGACCGAAGCGGGTGGCGGCATCTGGGGTGTTACCAAAAATGCTATTGGCATCGGCACATTACTTAGAAACGGAATTGGAGATACCTTAAGAGTGTCCTTAACCGAATCGGTGGAAGAAGAAATTGACGCTGCCAAAGCTATTCTTTCTGCCACCGGCAGACGTCAAGAGTGGGTAGAGGTGATTGCCTGTCCCACCTGTGGCAGAACAAAAATTGATATTATTTCGTTAGCAAAAGAAGTGAAAGAAAAAACAAAACATATCCATAAACCGCTGAAAGTTGCAGTGATGGGGTGCGTGGTAAACGGTCCCGGTGAAGCAAAGGATTGTCACATTGGTATCGCCGGCGGTGACGGGAAAGCAGTGTTGTTTGAAAAAGATGAAAACGGTATTTCCCAAATTACCAAAACCATCCCGGAAGGTGAAATTGTACAAACTCTTTTAAGTAAAATTGAGCAAATGTAAGAAAAGAAAGGATTAGAACAATGGAAAACGTATTTGATGTGTTACAGGAAAGAGGACTGATTGCTCAGACTACACATGAGGAAGAAATCAGAGAGTTATTGGGCAAAGAGAAGGTAACCTTTTATATCGGCTTTGACCCTACGGCAGATAGCTTGCATGTGGGACACTTTTTGCAAATGGTGGTTATGCGTCATATGCAGTTGCATGGACACAAGCCCATTGCTTTAGTTGGTGGCGGTACCGGACACATCGGTGACCCCTCCGGCAGAACTGATATGCGCCAGATGATGACCAAGGAAACCATTGACCACAACTGTGAATGCTTTAAAAAACAGCTGTCCAGCGTGGTGGATTTTTCCGATGACAAGGCAATTATGGTCAATAATGCAGATTGGCTGCTGGACTTAAATTATGTAGAATTTTTACGCGATATCGGTTCTTGCTTCTCTGTCAACAAAATGCTTCAGGCAGAATGTTTTAAGCAGAGATTGGAAAAGGGACTTTCCTTCTTGGAATTTAACTATATGCTGATGCAAAGCTATGATTTTTTGATGTTAAGCAGAAAATATGATTGTAAAATCGAGCTGGGCGGTGACGACCAGTGGAGTAATATTTTAGGAGGTCTGGAGCTTTGCCGCAGAAAAGACCAGAAACAGGTTTACGGTATGACCTTCACGCTGCTTACCAACAGTGAAGGTAAGAAAATGGGAAAAACTGCTTCTGGTGCAGTGTGGCTTGACCCCAACAAAACATCACCGTATGATTTCTATCAGTATTGGGTGAATGTTTCTGATGCCGATGTTATTAAATGTATTAAGCTTCTGACTTTTGTGCCGATGGACGAGGTTCGTAAAATGGAACAGTGGGAAGGCGCAGAACTCAATCAGGCAAAGAAAATTCTTGCTTACGAAGTGACTAAGTTAGTTCACGGTGAAGAAGAAGCCAACAAGGTGAAGGCTGCAGCAGAAGCTGTATTTGGCGGAGGCGGTGTATCCCAGGATATGCCCACCAAAGAAATCGACGATTTCGGCGATTCCATCGGTATTTTGGATTTGCTTGCTAACACCGGTATTGTTCCTTCTAAAGGGGAAGCAAGAAGACTGATTCAGCAGAACGGCCTTTCCGTAGGGGATGACAAAGTTACCGATCCCATGATGGCAGTGACCAAAGCAGACTTTGAAAAAGAAGGCTTTATCATTGTGAAAAAAGGCAAAAAAGCATTCTTTAAAGTAGTAATCAAAGGTTAATTGGAAAAGGGTTTCAGGCGTGAACGAAGTTTCGTGCCTGAACCTTCTTTTCATTACGAGTGTTGTGTTATGAATTTAAAAGTAATGACCTTTAATATTTGCCATGGAGCAGACTACCAACAGCTTTTGGCAGATAATAAAAGTCCCAACGGTCCCATTAGCTTCGGTTATGAATTAACTGAAATATTAATGAGAGAAAAAAACGCCAATGAACTGCTCGCAATCTGGCATAACAGCGTTAACTTGGAACAAATTGCGGAGATCATCAATCAGCAGGATTGCGATATTATCGGATTAAATGAGGTTCGTGGAGCGGGGGAGTCTCCCTGCTATTCCAATCAAGCAGAAATTCTGGGGAACTTAACCGGCAGACATCATGCCTTTGCCAAAGCGGTGGATTTTCCGGGTGAGGGGAGCTACGGTGTTGCGTTATTATCTCGCTTTCCCATTTCTTCTGTGGAAACGGTTCGGATTCCATCTATGGAGGACACCACCAGAGAACCCCGTATTTTTTTAAAGGCAACAATTTTAACCCCCGAGGAAGTGACGGTGTTTATCAGTCATTTTGGTGGACATCCCCGTGAGCAGGAATTGGCAGTGGAAACCTTTTTGAAAGAATTTCAGCAAATGGTTACGCCTGTGATTCTAATGGGTGATTTTAATACCACTCCCAATGACGGGCGATTAGACGGCATTTATGAAATGATGAACGAAGCATTTTTTAACCTAAACTCTTTTACGTTTCCGTCGTTTCATCCTGTTCGGAAAATTGACTATATTTTTGCATCCAAACCTGTTGCGTTTACCCATAGACAGGTTGTGACGGTCGGTGCTTCCGATCATTATCCTCTTTGTGCAGAGGTTTCATTTTAGAAGGAGAGATACTATGACAGGACTCACCGGTCAACAGGTTTTTGAAAAAACACAAAACAATCTGACCAATCATATGCCCAAGCCCAACACCCGAACCGGCTGGGATATCGTCAGAGAAAATGTGTTTACGTATTTTAATTTTTTAAATACCTTGATTTTCCTTTTGGTGCTCACCACGGGGAGTTTTAAGAATACCCTTTTTATGGGCGTAGTAATCTCCAACATTGTTTTAGGAATCGGTCAGGAGTTTTATTTAAGACGAAAACTAAATCAATTAAAATCCGTCCGTCAGCAGTATCACACGGTACTTCGTGACGGCAAAGAAGAAAAGATTCTCTCCGAAGACATTGTGTTGGAGGAGGTCGTATTATTAACGGCAGGAGAACAGATTCCCTGCGATATGGAAATTCTTGCAACCGATTATCTGGAAGTGAATGAATCTTTGATGACCGGAGAAGCGGACCCCGTTTCCAAAGTGAAAGGAGAATCTCTGATTTCCGGTAGTTTTGTGGTGGCAGGTTCCTGTTATGCAAAAGCAGTGAAAGTGGGAAAAGATACTTACTATGCAGGCATCATTGAAAGTGCAGGCTCCTATCAAAAAATGGAATCCCGCATTTTAACTGCCATTGGCAAAATTATCCGTGTGATGTCTTATATCATTCTGCCCTTGGGAATTGTGCTGTTCTTATCCACTTTTTACAGAAACGGAACGGATTGGCAAACGGCTGTTATTTCCACAGCTGCAAGCATTATCGGTATGATTCCGTCCGGACTTTATCTGATTACCACCATTACCGCAGGTTCAGCGGTTTTAAAATTAGCCAATAAAAAAGCGTTGGTGAACGATTTTTCCGCAGTAGAATGCTTAAGCCGTGTCACCACCGTTTGTTTAGATAAAACCGGTACGTTAACTACCGGCGAAATTAAGCTAAAAGAATTGATTTCTTATGATGATAACTCTGCAGAAATTCTGCGTCTGTTCTCCAAAGCTTTTGCTGTGAGAAATCCCACGATGGAGGGAATTTATCAGGCTTTTGGCGATAAAACCAATCTCAGCTGGGATACTTTGGTTCCGTTTTCGTCACAGAGAAAGTATTCAGAAGTAGTAATCGGGGAACACTGTTACCGATTGGGTGCTGCAGACCGTTTGGTCACTTCTTCGGATATCTTAAAAACCGTGGAAGAACATGTAGGCAAAGGCGACCGTGTGTTGGCATTGACCAAAAACGGTGTGTGTATGGCGCTTGTGGTGATGAGTGATGTGCTGAAAAAAGATGCCCGTAGCGTGCTGGATTATTTCCGTACCGAGCAGGTGGACTTAAAAATCATTTCCGGCGACCATCCTGAAACCGTTTCTGTGATTGCCAAACAACTTGGCTTTTTGGATTATGACCGTTATATTGATTTAAGCACACAGCCCAAAACATTGGAACACTATCAGAAACTGGTGAAAACCTATTCCATTTTCGGACGTGTTACCCCAGATGAAAAGCGTCTTTTGGTGCAGGCGATGAAGAAAAATGGCGAAACGGTTGCCATGAGTGGTGACGGAGTCAATGACGTGTTAGCCTTAAAAGAAGCAGACCTTGCCATTGCGATGGCAAACGGTGCCCAGGCAGCAAAAGCTGTTGCTCAGGTGGTGTTAAGTGAATCTGATTTCACTCCCGTTCCTTTGATTTTAAAAGAGGGCAGACGGATTGTGAATAACATTGAGCGGGTAGCCAGTTTGTATCTTTTAAAAACCGGCTTTTCGTTGATTTTATCGTTTGTTTTTATTCTGCTGGGCACTGCATATCCCTTTGCCCCGATCAGTATGACAGTAATTGGTTCGTTAACCATTGGCATTCCGTCCTTTTTCTTAGCCATGGAACCTAACGACAAACCTGTGGGAGACGATTTCTTCGGCTCCGTGATGAGAGCCACAATTCCCACTGCCGTTTTAATCGGTTTATTTGTTGGTTTTTTTGGACTTTTGGAAAAAATCGGATTTCTTACGGATCAAGATACCCTGTCCTTCTACGTAACTTCCTACTTTTCCTTTTTCCATCTGATGCAAACCAGTCTTCCTGTGAGCGTGTGGAAAATGACTGTGGTCATTGTGATGCTGGTGTTCTATTTTGTGATTTTATTTATTCCCAATCTGTTGCCTCTTGGAATACTGAGCGGTTCCGATTTTCTCTTGTTGGGAGCAACGATGCTGCTTGGAACTGTGTTATTATGCTGGTATCACAAAGAACCGTAACTACTACTGTTTGGAGATGAACTATGATTTATTTGGATAATGCCGCTACTACCCGTCCTTATGACCGTGTTGTGGCGCGCGTAACAGACGTTTTAACCAACCATTTCGGAAATCCGTCTTCTTTGCACCGGCTTGGAATGGATGCAGAAGACCTGATCAAAGAAGCTCGAAAAACCGTTGCCGCATCCATTGGAGCAAAAGAAGGGGAAATCTATTTCACTCCTTCCGGCACGCTGGCAAATAATACGGCAATTTTTGGATATCTTCGCAGAAATAAGCATAAGGGCAACAAGGTGCTGATTTCTTCCGTGGAACACGCCTCGGTTTATAATATTGGTGTTCAACTTTTAAAGGACGGTTATCAGGTAGAATGGATTCCCATTGTGGAGGGGGAACCGGACTGGGCTTTTTTAGCAGAACAGTTGGATTCTCAGGTGGCACTGGTTAGTATAATGGCTGTCAATAATGAAACCGGTACCGTGTTTGACATCAGACGTGTGAAGCAGTTGATGACGGAAAAATCGCCGTTAGCAGTGCTGCATTCGGACTGCATTCAGGCGTATGGTAAGCTGGACATTCACGTCAGAGATTTTGGTGCAGACATGATGAGCTTTTCCGGTCATAAAATCGGTGCTCCAAAGGGAATCGGTGCCTTATATGTGAAAAAAGGAATCTTACTGGAATCTCTTTATTTGGGAGGCGGGCAGGAGGAAGGCCTGTTTTCCGGCACTGAAAATGTGGCGAATATTGTTGCTTTTTCGGAAGCAGTAAAAATTCATAAGGAAGAACGGCCTATTGAAAGAATCCGAGAACTTTCCAACCTGTTTGTAGAGCTTCTTTCCAAAGAGATTCCCATCAACAGTAAAAATTCTTTGGGCACGGTTATCAATGTGTCTATGAATCTTCGCTCGGAAATTGTTTTGCATATGTTGGAGAGCGAAGACATTTATGTGTCTTCCGGTTCCGCTTGCTCAGAAAAGAAGGGTGGCAGTAACCGTGTGCTGGAAGCATTTTCTGTTCCGAAAGCTATGCAGGATACTGCTATCCGTGTGTCATTTTCTCATCGGAATACGGAGGAAGAAATTCGTTTTGCAGCAGAAAAAATGAACCAAATCTATGAAAAGAACAAAAAAAGCAAAAAAAATGAAAAACTTTAAAAAATCACTTGACATTTTTAAGGTTATCCGTTATAATATTCAGTGCTAAAATTGATAAATATTGTTCATTTGAATCAAAGTTTGGCAATTCCTTACCAAAGGAAACATGAAATTGTTAAAGTAATCAATGATATATTTGGAGGTGCAAAAACATGAAAAGAACTTATCAGCCCAAGAAAAGACAGAGAAAAAGAGAACACGGTTTCTTCAAAAGAATGAGAACCAGAAACGGTAGAAAAATCTTAGCTAGAAGAAGAGCAAGAGGCAGAGTTAGTCTTAGCGCATAATTCATAAGATAAGAAATGTCGTCAGATGCTTAAACGCTTACGGCATTTTTTCTTTATTAGCGTTTTTTTGATGTGTTTTCATCAAAAAGATTGCAACGTTCGTTGGATTTTTCTAAAATTGTGAGGGAGACGGTTTGATTCACGCTACTTCTTTAACAGAAAACTACGAATTTCAGAGGGTTTACAAAAAAGGGCAGTCCTATCCCGGCAGATATGTGGTGCTATATTACCGTAACAATAATCATAAGGATTTGCGTTACGGCATTACTGCTACCAAAAAAATCGGGAAGGCCTGCAAAAGAAACCGTGCGAGACGGTTAATTTTTGAAAATATGCGGCTCTTGTTTCCTACGATGAAACCGGGCTACGATCTGGTGGTCGTGGCACGTCCTACTATTTTAGGTACCGATTTTTTCACCTTAGGAAACGAGCTTTCCAAACTGTTACATAAAGCAGGTGCATTTGATGTTAGGTAAACTGTTTATTTTGTTGGTTCGTGGTTATCAGAAGTGGATATCTCCGCTTCTTGGTGCTCATTGCCGATTTTATCCCACGTGCTCCCAGTATGCCATTCTGGCTGTCAAAAAATATGGATTTTTGAAAGGCTTTTTGAAAGCCTGCTGGCGTATCCTTCGTTGCAATCCGTGGAATCCGGGAGGAGTAGATTATCCGTAGCATCCCGGTGACAGAAAGGATTTAGAAATGTTTGAATTTATTTACGTGTTGTTAGGAACCGTGATGAAATTCATCTACGGTTTAATCCAGAACTTTGGATTCTCGATTGTTGTGTTTACTGTTCTGGTTCGTCTGTGTATGTTGCCTTTAGTAATCAAACAGCAGAAATCCATGGCTCATATGCAGAAAATTCAGCCTGCATTGCAGGAACTTCAGAAAAAATATCAGTATGATAAAGAAAAACTGAATGAAGAAACGGTAAAACTGTATCAGCAGAACAAAATCAATCCGATGAGCAGTTGTTTACCTCTTTTGATTCAGATGCCCATTTTATTTGCAGTTTACGGGATTATTCAGAATCCTGCTACTTATATTCTGCAGCCCGGTGCTCAGGGAATCACCGCTGCTATGACTGCTTTGATGAACGGTACAGAAGCTTTGGCATCTCATGCTACCCAGCTGGACGTTGTTGCCTGGGTAAGTAACAATGTGGCAGAAGCAGGTACCATTTTAGCAAATGCAGGAAGCGTGTTTACTGCAGATAGTTTCTACATGAACTTTAATTTCCTTGGTTTAAACTTAGGATTTACTCCCGGTGCGGTTGCAATGACGCAGCCTGTTTACTGGATTTTCCCCATTATTGCAGCGTTAACCACTTTCTTAACCAGCTATATTTCGCAGAAAATGGCAAAAACTCAGACTGCAGAACAGGCATCTCAGGCCAAGACCATGCAGTATATTTTCCCGTTGATGACAGGATATTTCTGCTATATTCTGCCGGCAGCAATGGGCCTGTACTGGATTGTTGGTAACATTCTGCAAATTATTCAGAGCTTCACCTTAGACCGTTATGTGGTTCGCAAGGAAGTCAATGAAATTACCGTAAAAGAAGAAGCAAAACGTCTGGAAAAGAAAGAAAACAAAAAGAAGAAAAAGAAATAGAAATAGAAAGGTTGGACAACATCTGTGAAAGAAATTATCACCACCGCCAAAACAATAGATGAAGCAATTGAAAAAGCAGTGCTGGAATTGGCAGTAGACAGAGATTTAATTGACTTTGAAGTTTTAGATACACCCACTGCAGGATTCTTCGGAATTGGTGCAAAACCAGCAAGAATCTTAGCAAGATACGATGTGAAAAAGCCGGAGGAAACCACTACTGCTCCGAAAAAAGAAACCAAAGCTCCTAAGGCAAAACCCGAAAGAGCAGAAAAAAAGGTTGTTCGTGAAGAAGTGAAACCGGAACCGAAAAAACCGGTGATTAATTATGAAGATGATACCGATTTTGTTCCTACCGAAAACGGTGTTGCTTTTGTGGAAGAACATGTGAAAGAGCTGTTCCGTTTAATGGATATTTCTGTGACTGCAGAAGTAACTCAGAAGGGCAGAATCATTTCTGTAAACTTAGTGGGCGATGAAGCCGGCAATATCATCGGTAAACACGGTGATACCCTGGATGCTATTCAGCATATGCTGCAGTTGGCATTCAATAAAAAGATTAAAGGCGGCGAAAAAATCCGCTTAGATACCGAAGACTACCGCATGAAACGTGAAAAAACCCTGACCGGTTTGGCAAAAAGTATTGCAAACCGCGTGATCAAGTCTCACGGCAAATACGAATTAGAGCCGATGAAAGCTTACGAAAGAAGAATCATTCATTCTGCTTTGCAGAGCTATCCCATGATTACCACTTATTCTGTAGGTGTGGAACCTCAGAGACGTCTGATTGTTGCATTTAAACATAGAAATCAGCAGGTAGAGGAAACTACTGAAAGCGAAAACTAAAAAAATATGGGGCTGTATTGTATCATACAGCCCCGTCATATATGCTGGTGTAGCTCAGTCGGTAGAGCATCTCACTCGTAATGAGAAGGTCACGTGTTCAAGTCACGCCACCAGCTCCAGGAAAGGGAATCCTAAGGGATTCCCTTTTTGCATACCTGCGTGACTTGAACACCAAACAAAAAAACAGCATTTTTAAGATGCTGTCTTTTTTGATTTTGCATTCTGTTACGGTTGCAAATAGGTTGACGGTAAATCGCCAAATTCCCGTTTAAAAGTGTTCGTAAAATACCCTTGACTGCTAAAGCTAAGCTGAGAGGCGACCGAGGTAACAGAATAGCCGTTTCCCAGAAGTTCGATTGCAGTTTTGAGTTTTAGTTTTAGAAAATACTTGTGGACACCAAGCCCTGCATATTTTTTGAACACTCGTTTTAAGGTGGATACACTGAGATGTAACACAGAAGCAATTTCTGAAACAGACAGATTTTCTTTGATATGTTCTGTCATATATTGCACGGTTTTGGTAAATAAAACGGAATCTTCATCCTCGGGGAAGGGTGTGATGCTGTTTCCTTCGGCTAGTGATAAGAGCAGTTGCTGAATAAAAAGACTTACTTTTTGGGAGTATAAGTTGACAGATTGAAAGGCACCCAAATACCGATAGTAATTGGTTTGGCTGTTATCTGCATAACTTTCTGCATAGCTGATCAGCTTGATTAAAATATCTGTTTGTTCCTGATCCAATAAAAATACTTTTTCCCGGAAAAAATCCCGTAGTTTTCCTTCTGCTTCGTAGGACATTACGAAAATATTAGCACCTTCCTGAGAGGTTACATGGAATTTGTGCAGTTCCAGCGGTTGGTGAAAAATCATCTGCCCTTGGGACAAATGATACACTTTTTCGTTGGCAGAAACACATAAACTTCCGCTGATGACATACATCAGCTCCCAAAAGGAATGGGTTTCTCCGGCAAATTCATATGTATTACTGCAGGGTAGTGTAAAAAACGAGTAAATTCCCGTCAGCTTGATGCGTTCTTTGATAGGGTAGGTAGTTCCTTGCATAATAAACTCCTTGTTCTGCCTAAAATTACATAATAATTGTCTTTTTTTATATTTACATATAATTTAAGTCATGTTATACTGATAATAACATACCACGACAAAAAAGTAAAGGGGGAACCTTCAAATTATGGAAAAATTAAAAGTGATTTTGATTGGCGCCGGTGACCGTGGCAGAATTTATATCAGCAGAATGGACCCGGAAAAATTTCAGGTAGTTGGTGTGGCAGACCCGGTTCCGGCATTAAGACAGTTTGTAAAAGAAACCTATGGGTTAACCGATGATCAGTGTTACGAAAGCTATGAAGACATTTTGGCTGTTCCCAAATTTGCAGATATTGCTATTATTGCAACTATGGACCAGCTCCATTATGCTCCCTGTATGAAAGCAATTGAATTAGGTTACGATATTCTGTTGGAAAAACCCGTTTCCGCAGATTATCAAGAATGTGTGGATATGGCAAACGCTGCCAAAGAAAAAGGTACCAAAGTACTGGTTTGTCATGTTTTGCGTTATGCACCCTTCTTTATGAAGATTAAGGAACTGATCAACAATGGCACCGTTGGACAGGTGCTGTCCATTCATCATACCGAATGTGTGGGAAACGTGCATCAGAGCCATAGTTTTGTGAGAGGAAACTGGGGCAACTCCGAAAGAAGCTCCTGTATGATTCTGCAGAAATGCTGTCACGATATGGATATTATCCAATGGCTGATTGGCTCTCCTTGTAAAAATGTTCATTCTTTCGGTTCTTTAGGCTATTTTACCCGTGAAAATGCACCGAAAGGTTCTCCTGAACGTTGCGACAAAACTTGCCCGGTATATGACACCTGTTATTACAATGCGGTAAAACTGTACTTAGAAGATGAAAAGAATACCTGGTTCCGTAATGCTGCTACCAAGATCGAAACTCCCACCAATGAAGAAGTGGCAGAAGCGTTAAAAACCACTCAGTACGGTAAGTGTGTTTACAAATGCGATAACAATGTGGTAGACCGTCAGGTTGTAAACTTAGAATTTGAAAACGGCGCTGTGGCATCCTTCAATATGAGTGCGTTCAACGAAGGAGGCCGATACATCCGTGTCATGGGTACCGACGGTGAATTAAGCGGTTCTATCGGTGATATGTTACTGGAATTTTTTGATTTCAGAACCCGTAAGAAAACCAAAATTGATTTGGAAAATGCAACTGCTTCCAACTCTATTGTTGGCGGTCATGGTGGTGGCGACCAAGGTCTGATGGATTCTTTGTATGATTACATTACCGGAAACTGTGACGAAAAGGAACTCAGTGCAATTGCAATTTCCGTAGAAAACCACTTAATTTCCTTCGCAGCAGAAAAATCCAGAGTGGAAGGTTCCATCGTTAACTTAGCAGAATTTAAAAAAGAATTAGGCTACAAATAAGAAATAAAAAAACCTCGCAGAGCTAATCTGCGAGGTTTTTTATGTAAAACTATTCTTTTACTTTGTTATATTCTTTTACCATCAGTGCCCGTTTGTAGCCACGGTCTTCAGAAATGGAATCAATATAGAATTTTCTGCCGTAGTAGAATCGTACCAAATCAAAGTATTTGGCTGCGGTATGAAGCTCTAACCGTTTGACGCCTTTTTCCATCATCACGGTGTCCACAACGCTCATTAAACTTTTGCCAACCCCATGATTCTGAAATTCCGGGCTTACCCCAAATCGGCTTAAATATGCGGTTCCGTCCGGTTTTACCTTGATACGGACGCTTCCTGCAGGCACTTCGTTGATGAATGCCACAAATACTAACTTGGTATCTAAATCACGAAGAATATCTTCGTAGGTTTCGTTTAAGGCTTCGGTATCTTCCAATCCTGCATTTTTAATATATTTTTGGAAAGAAATTTTGGTAATTGCTTGAATTTCCGGAATTTCTGCTTCAGTTGCCAAACGGATATGAAATCCGTAGTAATCTTTTTCTTGTGCCATCTTGAATACCTCTTCTTATTTCTTGTAGGAGTCTGCCATCAGCAGGGTCATAATTGCTTTCTGAGCATGGAGACGGTTTTCTGCTTCTTGGAAAATTCTGGAGTGAGGACCGTCAATGACATCTTCAGTAACTTCAAAACCACGGTATGCCGGCAAGCAATGCAAGAAGATGGAGTTTTCATCGGTGAAAGAGAACAGTTTTTTGTTGACCTGATAATCACCAAATTCTTTTACCTTGGTTGCTTTTTCGGCTTCCTGACCCATACTTACCCAGGTATCGGTATACACAATGTTAGCACCCTTCATTGCTTCTTCAGGGTCACAGGTTTCCACGATTTTGCAGTTTTTTGCTAAAGCTTTTGCTTTTTCAATCTGATCGGGAACACATTTATATTTTTCGGGGGTTGCAATGTAACAGTCAATGCCAGCCATTGCACAAGCGTGTGCTAAAGAGTGTGCCATATTGTTGCCGTCGCCCACATAAGCAAATTTGAGGCCTTCCAGTTTGCCAAATTCTTCGTAGATGGTCTGCATATCTGCCATTGCCTGACAGGGGTGTTCTAAGTCCGTTAAAGCATTAATCACGGGGATGGAACCGTATTTTGCCAGGTCATACACATCGTCCTGAGAGAAGGTACGAATCATAATTCCGTCTAACATACCGGAGAGTACGTTTGCGGTGTCATAAATGGTTTCGCCACGGCCCAGCTGAATGTCGTTGGAGCTTAAAAACAGCGGATGACCGCCCAACTGATACATTCCCACTTCAAAGGAAACACGGGTTCTGGTAGAGGATTTTGCAAAAATCATGCCCAAACTTTTTCCGGAAAGATAGGGGTGGGGAGTGCCTGCTTTCCGCATTTTTTTCATTTTGTGAGCTAAGGTTAAAATATCATCAAATTCTGTTTTGGTAATATCGGTAATACTGATAAAATGTTTCATATTTTTGAATCCTCATTTCTATAAGTTTTTGAGCAGTTCAGCCAGTTTGTCGGTCAATAGGTCAATTTCTTTTTCGGTGATAATTAAAGGCGGAACTAAGCGGAACACCGTTTCTCCAACGGTTCCCACTAAGAAACCTTCGCAAAATAACTGTTTGGATAAGGCTTTTGCAATAGGTTCCGAAAATTCCACGCCAAGCATTAATCCTTTTCCACGAACTTCCAAAATTACGGGGAACTGTTCTTTTAAGGCAACTAATTTTGCTTTGAACACTTCACCCATTTTTTTGGCATTTTCCAACACACCGTTTTCGGTTAATTCTTTTACCACGCAAAGACCCGCTGCGGTTGCCAGGGGATTTCCGCCGAAGGTGGTGCCATGGTCACCGGGAGCAAAAGCCGAGAATTTTTCCTTGCAAAGGATTGCGCCAATGGGAACGCCGCCGGCCAGTGCTTTGGCTAATGTGAAAATATCGGGTTCCACGCCTACGGTTTCGTATGCAAAGAGGGTTCCGCATCTTCCCATACCGGTTTGCACTTCGTCAAAAATTAAGACAATATCACGTTGGGTACAAATCTTTCTGATTTCTTCTAAGTATGCTTTGTCTAAGGGACGTACACCGCTTTCTCCCTGAATCACTTCTAAAAGCACCGCACCGGTTTTATCGGTAACGGCTGCTTTGAAAGCATCAATGTCGTTGGCAGGAACATGGATGAATTTTTCTACCAGCGGAGCATAAGGCTTTTGGTATTTTGCCTGTCCCGTAGCGGAAAGAGTGGCAAGCGTTCTGCCGTGGAAAGAGTTTTCCAAAGTAATTACTTCCGGTTTTTCCTGCCCCTTATTGTAAAAATACTTTCTGGCAAGTTTTAGGGCACCTTCGTTGGCTTCTGCACCGGAATTTGCAAAAAAAGCCTTGTCAGCACAGGAATTTTCGCAAAGTGCTTTTGCTAAGTTTGCCTGAGATTCAATGTAGTATAAACTGGAGGTATGAATCAGTTTTTTGGCCTGATTGCAAATGGTTTCCGTAAGTTTCGGATGGTTATGACCTAAAGCATTTACGGCAATTCCTGCCATAAAATCATAGTATACTTTGCCGTCCGTTGCGGTTAAAGTCATACCGTTTCCTTCGGTGAAGCAGACGGGAAGTCGTTCACCAAAGGTATTCATATAATAAGTTTTGTCAGTTTGTTTGATTTGGTCTAACATATTCTCACCTTCGTTGCATAAATATGCATATATAATCAATAATATCCCTATTATAGTACATAATTATACATTTGTCAATAACTTTTACGATATTTTTTATTTTTTCAAAAAAGTTATTTACAAATAGGGGATATTATGTTATAATACTATATTGAAAAAATATTGAAAAAATTGTCCGTTCTTCCATCCTCGGAAGAATCGGCAAGAAAATCAAACTGAGAATTTATGCAAAAAAATATACAGTCCTGAATGAAACCGAAACGGAAAGGAAAACGGCAGATTTGATATCGCCTTTTAGGTGAACTTATGAGCGACAGACAAAACCATATCAGAAATTTTTCGATTATAGCCCATATTGACCATGGAAAATCCACTTTGGCAGACCGCCTTCTGGAAAAAACCGGGGTTGTTTCCGCACGAGAAATGGAGGAACAGCTTTTAGACAATATGGATTTAGAAAAAGAACGTGGCATTACCATCAAGGCGAGAGCGGTGCGGTTGGTGTACCGTGCAAAAGACGGGGAAGAGTATATCTACAATCTGATTGACACTCCCGGACATGTGGACTTTAACTATGAAGTTTCCCGTAGCTTAAAAGCCTGCGAAGGCGCAATTCTCATTGTGGATGCTGCTCAGGGGATTGAGGCACAGACTTTGGCAAATGCTTATCTGGCTGTGGATAGTGACTTGGAAATCCTGCCCGTCATTAATAAAATTGACCTGCCCAGCGCAAGACCGGATGAGGTAAAACAGGAAATTGAGGATATTATTGGCATTCCTGCAGAGGAAGCACCGCTGATTTCTGCTAAAAACGGCACCAACATTGAAGAAGTGCTGGAGGCGATTGCCAACACAATTCCTGCACCCCAGGGGGATGAGGATGCACCTTTAAAAGCGCTGATTTTTGACTCTTACTACGATGCCTATAAAGGCGTCATCATCTATATTCGTGTGATGGACGGAAAAATCACCCAGAACACCACCATGCGAATGATGTCCAACGGCAAAGAGTTTGAAGTGGTGGAATTAGGTTATTTAAACGCACTGGGGATGACGCCCTGTCAGGAACTTTGTGCGGGAGAAGTTGGTTATGTGACCGCTTCCATCAAAACCTTAAGAGACACCGCAGTGGGAGATACCGTAACTGATAAGGATAATCCTGCCACAGAGCCTCTGCCGGGATACAAGGCAGTGCAGCCTATGGTATTCTGCGGTTTGTATCCTGTGGACGGTGCCCGTTATGACGATTTAAAAGATGCACTTTTAAAACTGCAGTTAAATGATGCGGCGTTGATTTTTGAACCGGAAACTTCAGTTGCATTAGGCTTTGGTTTCCGTTGTGGATTCTTGGGCCTTCTGCACTTGGAAATCATCCAGGAACGTCTGGAACGGGAATTTAACTTGGATTTAATCACCACCGCCCCCAGTGTAATTTATAAAATCACCAAAACCGACGGCACCAAAATCAATCTGGATAACCCCACAAACTTACCCAATCCGTCGGAAATTGCATCCATGGAAGAACCTTTCGTTTCTGCCTCCATTATGACTCCTACCGATTATGTGGGGAATATTATGGAGCTTTGCCAGGAACGCCGTGGAGTGTTTTTGGATATGAAATATCTGGATGAGTCCCGTGTGACCATTCATTACGATATGCCCTTAAATGAAATCATTTACGATTTCTTTGACGATTTGAAATCCCGCACCAAGGGTTATGCCTCTCTGGATTATGAACTGGCAAGCTACAAGGAATCCAAACTGGTAAAATTAGACATCCTCTTAAACGGCGAAATCGTGGATGCACTGTCCTTTATTGTGCATACCGATAAAGCTTATGCCAGAGGCAGACGTATTGCTGAAAAATTAAAAGAAGTGATTCCGCGGCAGCTGTTTGAAATTCCCATTCAGGCAGCTATCGGCAATAAGGTAATCGCTCGTGAAACCGTGAAAGCGATGCGTAAAGACGTGCTTGCTAAATGTTACGGCGGTGACATTACCCGTAAGAAAAAACTTCTGGAAAAACAGAAGGAAGGGAAAAAACGTATGCGCCAGTTTGGTACCGTGGAGGTGCCCCAGGAGGCGTTTATGTCTGTGTTGAAGCTGTGATGACGGGACTTTACTTTCACATTCCCTTTTGCGTCAAAAAATGTGCATACTGCGATTTTTATTCGGTGGCAGATACTTCGCTTCAGAAAGCGTACTTTGAGGCGATGGCAAAAGAACTGGAAGAATACCGTGGCAAAAACATTTCAGTGGATTCCGTTTTTTTCGGCGGTGGTACACCTTCTGTAGCCGATGCCAATGAAATTGCAGCATTGTTAACCAAGGCAAGAGACATTTTTTCCTTTGCGCCTGATACGGAAATTACCATTGAGTTAAATCCGAAAACCTTTGACGAAGAAAAACTTAGAATCTATCGGGATACAGGGATTAACCGCATCAGTATGGGACTTCAGTCAGCCAATGACGATGAGCTGAAAAAGCTTGGCAGAATCCATACTGCGGAAGAGTTTTTAGCATCTTATATGTTGCTTCGGAAGATGGGATTTTCCAATATAAATGCAGATATTATGTACGGTCTTCCCGATTCTTCTTTACAATCTCTAGAGAGAACCCTGACTTTCCTAAAAAGTTTGGATTGCGAACATATTTCTGCCTATGCCTTAACCTTAAGCGAGGATTCTTCCCTTTACCAAAAAGGATATCAGTTTCCCGACGAAGACGGCGTGTATGAACAGTATCGCCTGGTATGTGAGAGGTTATCTCATTACCGTCATTATGAAATTTCCAATTTCACCAAGCAGAAAAATGAGCCTTGCCGACACAATTTAAAATACTGGACCCGTGCTCCTTATATTGGCTTTGGTGCAGCAGCACACAGCTTTTTTGACGGAAAAAGGTTCTTTAATCCTGCAAGTATTGTGGAATATATTGACTTTGTTTCCAAAGAAGACATTGTAAGAGATTACGAATTTATTTGCGGGCAGGAAGCACAATTTGAAGAATTGATGCTTTCTCTGCGCACAGATCTTGGCGTAAAAGCAGAAAAACTACCCGCATCTTTTTGGGCAGATAACAAAAATCTGCTTGAACAGTACCAAAAAATTGGGTATTTAGTGATCACCAAAGAGGGGATTCGGCTGACCGAACAAGGTTTTTTTGTATCCAATGCCATCATTTCCTCGTTGCGTATGGAAAGCAATTGACAAATTAAAGAAAGAAAGTTATAATAAAAAGATAACATTGTTCCCAAGAAAACAATGGAGATTGAAGTTATGAGTAAACAACACAACAAACAACCGAATAAAAAGCAGAAGAAAGAGAATATCCGGGTATTTAAGAAGCTGTATTCCATTCCCAAAGTGTTCATCGTTTTTGCATTTTTACTGGTATTCTCCTTATCCATGTTTGCCTATGAGCCGAATCTGGCGATGATTCAGTTGGGGGCAACTCTGATTTTGTTTTTAGTATTTGTTTTAACAGGAAACAATTCCAGCAAAAAATTCCGTGACTATATCGAAAGCTTATCTTTTGAGGTGGGGGCGGCAAGTCATAATTCGGTGCTAAAATCACCGTTTCCCATGGGCGTTATGAGAGCTAACGGCGAGTTGGTGTGGTGCAATGATTCGTTTGGAGCACTTTTGCCAACAGACGATTATATCGGTCGGTCTTTGGGAGATTTATTTCCGGGCTTTTTGTTGAATCATACCACCGGTGTTTCCGAATTTTCCACGGAAGACAAAACATTCACGGTATATTCCGTGGTAACAGATGAAACAAAAACTTTAGACGAACGGATTTATGTTTGCTATTTTGTGGAAATTACCGACCTGGTACAGTTACAAAAAAAATACCGTGACGATATGATTGTGAAAGGTCATATCTATATTGACAACTTAGACGAAATCACCAAGCAGATTTCCGATGCGGAGCGCACCATGATTGCGTCTCAGGCAGAACGGATTATTTCTGAATTTGTAGGTGCGTATCAAGGTATTCTAAGCAAAATGGACCGTGACCGTTTCACCTTTGTGATGGAGAGAAAGCATTTTAGCGCTCTTCTAGAAACAAAAATGTCTGTGCTAAAAGACGTGAAGAATATCGAAACCTTTGGTGGCTTACCTGTAACCTTAAGTATCGGGATTGGCGTTGGAGAAAGCTTGGGTGAAACCGAAAACTTCTCCCGTGTAGCGTTGGATATGGCATTGGGACGTGGCGGTGATCAGGCGGTTATCAAGGTGGGCAACGATTTCACCTATTTCGGCGGGCAGAACCGTGAAATTGAAAAACGGACCAAGGTTCGTTCCCGTATTATCGCACTTTCTTTCCGTGAAATGGTAGAGCAGGCGGATAAAGTGATTGTGATGGGGCATAAAAATGCGGATATGGATTCTTTAGGTTCCGCATTGGCGTTGGCAAGAGTGGCATCTGCCTATGATAAACCCTCCCATATTATTTTAGAAGATTCTAATGTGAATACAGAAGCGGTGTTATCCAGAACCCGTCAGGACAAAGACTTTGAAAACACCTTCATTTCAGCATCTCAGGCAGAAATGATGATTACCTCTAACACTTTAGTGGTTGTGGTAGATACCCACAGACCGAACTTGGTGGCAGCACCGGAATTATTGCAGGAGGATGTGAAGGTCTTCTTAATTGACCATCACAGAAAAGGTGCAGACTTTATATACGATGCCAACCTTACTTTCCATGAGCCTTATGCATCTTCCACCTGTGAACTGGTAGTGGAAATGCTCCAGTATCTGGATGATAAGGTAAAATTAAAGAGAATTGAATCAGAAAGCCTTTATGCCGGTATTTTACTGGATACGCAGAACTTTGCATTAAAAACCGGAGCCAGAACCTTTGAGGCTGCGTCTTATTTAAGAAAACTGGGGATGGATCCCGTTGCAGCAAGAGATCTGGTAAAATCTGATTTCGATAATTATGTGAAAGTGTCCGATATTGTAAAATCTGCCGAAATTTATAAAGACTCTATTGCCATCGCCAAGTATTACGGGGATGAGGAAAACAGCATCTTTATTGCACAAGCGGCAGACGATTTGATTGGCATCAAAGCCATTGAGGCTGCTTTTGTAATTTTCCGCCGAGGGGATGACACCATTATCAGTGCCCGTTCCAACGGAAAAATCAATGTGCAGGTAATTATGGAAAAATTAGGCGGCGGCGGTCACCAAACGGTGGCAGGTTGCCAGAGTAAAGAGCTTACCGTGGACAAATCCATTATGCTGATTAAAGAAGCGTTGGATGAACTGGAAGAAGCTTAAATAAACAGAAAGGAAACGATGAATATGAAAGTTATTTTATTGCAGGATGTAAAAGGAAGCGGCAAAAAAGGAGACATCATCAACAGCTCCGACGGATACGCAAGAAACTTTTTATTTCCGAAAAACTTAGCGGTGGAAGCAACCCAGGCAAACTTAACCACCTTAAAAAACCAGAAGGACTCTGTGGCACATAAACGTGCCGTGAACCACGATAATTCCGAAAAATTAAAAGAACGCCTGGAAGCTATGACCTTTAGCATTTCTGCGAAATCCGGAGATAACGGAAAACTCTTTGGTGCTGTGACCTCTATTGATATTGTCAAAGCGATTCAGGAGCAGTCTGGCATTGAAGTGGAAAAGAAAAAAGTGGTATTAAAAGATGCCATCAAAATGCTTGGCACTTATGACATTGTGGTAAAGCTGTTTGAAGATGTCAGCGCAAAAGTAAAAGTTGAAATTAAAGGACTGTAAGTTATGGATATGGTAAGAGATTTACCCTATAGCCTGGAAGCGGAAGCTGCAGTATTAGGGTCTGTCATTATTGATAAAGAATGTTTGCTGGAGGTTATGGAATTAATTTCGGCAGACGATTTTTATCTGGAAAAACATAAGGCAATTTATCAGGCAATCTCCAACTTATTCAATCTGAATGTTCCGGTAGACGTTGTCACTTTGTATGACGAATTGACTCGTTTGGGAATTTACGAACAAATCGGCGGTAAGGAATACATTCTGGATATGGTAAATTCCGTTCCCACCACCGAAAACGTGAAGCATTATGCTAAAATTGTGGCAGATCAGTCTCACCTTCGGAAACTGATTGCATTATGTCAGGATATTGAAACCGCAGGCTATGAGTCCAAAGGTGCTCAGGAAGTTACCGAACTTGCCGTTCAGAAAATTTTTGATCTGGTTTCAGAACGGGATATGGGCGGTGCGATTCACATTAAGCAGGTTTTGTATCAGAACTATAATAAGTTGGCAGAAATGCTGGAACATCACGGGGAAATCTCCGGGATTCCCACAGGGTTTTCCGAATTGGACCGCAGACTTTCCGGATTGCAGCCGTCTACCCTGGTTTTAATTGCTGCCCGTCCGGCAATGGGGAAAACCTCTTTCGCCATTAATATTGCGCAAAATGTTGCCATTGGACAAAATATTCCGGTTTTAATTTTCTCTTTGGAAATGTCCAAGGAGGAATTGGTAAACCGTATCATTTCTTCCGAAGCACGGATTGAATCCGATAAAATTCGCTCCGGTGAAATCACACCTGAGGATATGAATAAATTCCTGGATGTGATGGAACCTTTGTCCCGTGCACCCATTTATATTGACGATACTGCATCCATCACCGTTACCGAACTTCGTGCCAAAGCCAAACGGCTGAAACTGGAAAAAGGGTTGGGGCTTATCGTTATTGACTATCTGCAGTTGATGAACGGTCGCCGTTCGGAAAGCCGTCAGGTTGAAATTGCAGAAATCAGCCGAAGCCTTAAAATTTTAGCAAAAGAACTGGAAGTTCCGGTGATTGCTGTTTCTCAGCTTTCCCGTGGACCGGAAAACCGTGCGGATAACCGTCCGATGCTTTCCGACTTAAGAGAATCCGGTGCCATTGAGCAGGATGCCGATATTGTTATGTTTTTATTCCGTGAGGAATACTATAAACCGGAAACCACTGAAAAACACAACATCGGTGAATGTATTATCGCAAAACACAGAGCAGGGGAAACCGGTTCTTTTGAAATGACATGGCTTGGTAAGTACACTAGTTTCTATGATCTGGAGATGCGTCATGATCCGTAAGAATGTTTCGCAAACGGAATTTGTAAACCGTATCCGTGCTTTTATCAAAAAAGAACAGATGTTATCTCACGGGGATTCGGTGCTGATCGGATTATCCGGCGGAGCCGATTCGGTTGCACTGCTACGGGTGCTTTTGGCGCTTCGGGAAGAGTATGGACTAAAGCTGTCTTGTGCGCATGTTCATCACGGAATCCGTGAGGGAACGGCAGATCGTGATAGAAAGTTCTGCAAAGAACTATGTGAAACGTTTGCAGTTCCAATTTCTGTTTTAGAAGCGGATGTGCAAAAAACTGCTAAAGAACATCACCTTTCGGTGGAGGATGCAGGCAGACAGGTACGGTATGCTTTTTTCAGAGAACAAAATACCAAAAAAATCGCTGTGGCTCACACCAAAGACGACAATGCCGAAACGGTGCTTATGAATCTGGTGAAAGGGAACATTCCGCTTGGAATTGCACCTTGCAGAGGAAATGTCATTCGTCCACTTTTGTGCGTTAGCAAAGAAGAAATTTATACATATTTAGCAGCGTTGGAGCAGGATTTTGTTACCGATGAAACCAATTTTACCACCGACTATACCCGCAATAAGGTCAGATTGGAATTAATTCCCGCTATCCGGGAACATTTTAACACAAATTTCACAAATACGGTGTACCATAGTGCTGATGTGTTATATCGGGAACAGCAATTTTTAGAAAACTTAACCGATAGGCTTTACCGTCAGACTGCCAAAGAAGAAAACGGCACTGTTATGTTGTTTTTACCGTCGCTGTTTGGTGAGGATGAGGTGCTTATAAAACGGGTGCTCAGACGGGCTTATTACACAGTTTGTCCGCAAGGAGAAAGCATTTCTTACGAACAGTTGGAACGTGTTTTTTCGCTGTGCAAAGATCAGAAAAAAGGGAAGCAGATTTCGCTTTCCGGCGGTATTGTTGCGTTATATTCGGGGGATTTTCTGATTCTAAAGCAGGCAGAAGAATTTCGGATTGAACCGATTTTGCTGCAACCGGAATGTTCTGTTTCTCTATGGAAATCCGGCAACTGCATTTGTTTATCCAAAAAAAAGAATCCGAATAGTTTGTTTTGTTATCCCATTCGGCTAAAACAAGGGGATCAGGTATTTCTTCGCACACGGTGCGATGCAGACAAGCTTTACTTCGGCAATGTAAATATTCATAAAAAATTATCCGATTTTTTCATTGATAAAAAAATTCCACTCCACGAAAGAGACCAAATTCCATTGATTTGTGTGAATGGTGCCGTGCGAGTGGTGGTAGGGCATTTTTACGAAGAAGTGATCGATTGCCCGGAATTGGAACAGTATTATATTATTATAAAATAAAAAAAGGAACAAAACTATGAAGTGTCAAGAAAAAGATATTGAAAAAATTTTGTTTTCAAAAGAAGAAATTCAGGCAAGAATTGAAGAACTGGGAAAACAGATTACCGAAGATTATAAAGATGCCAAAAGCTTACTGGTGATTGGTATTTTAAAGGGTTCTTGTGTGTTTTATGCAGACTTGATTCGGGAAATTAATTTGCCCATTGAAATTGAATTTATGTCTGTTTCCAGTTATCAGGACAGCAGTATGTCTTCCGGTGAAGTGAAAATCATCAAAGATGTTGGCACTACGGTTGCTTTAAAACATGTGCTTTTTGTGGAAGACATTATTGATACCGGTTTTACCATGTCGAAAGTAATGGAAATGTTCCACGAAAGAGGTGCAGCTTCTGTGAAGCTTTGTTCTCTGCTCAGCAAACCTGACCGTCGCAAGGTGGAAATTCCCATTGATTACTTAGGCTTTACCATTCCTGATGAATTTGTGATTGGTTACGGCCTTGATTTTGCCGAACGCTACCGCAATCTGCCCTTCGTGGGAGTGCTGGATGAATCGGTTTACTTATAAGCGCATTCAACCGGATTCGGTTTTGACATAACAATACAGGAGGTTTTTGATGAAAAAACATGTGAAAAACATAGGCTTTTATGCTTTATTGTTTGTGGTGTTTATGGTGGTTCTTTCAGTATTGACTGCAGGCCCCACAATAGATACGATTAATTATTCTGATTTTGTAAATTCCTTTAAAGCGGGAGAAATTCGCTCGATGGATTATTATCTGGGAGAAAACCGTATCGAAGGGATTCGGAACATCAAGGGGTATGAAAAACGGTTTGAAGTAGTGATCCCCAGTCTTGACACCCTAAATCAGGATGTTGGCGTTGAAATTACCAAATCTATGACTGCCACCGAAGGTAATAAACTGACCTATAAGGTAATTCAGCCTCAGTCAGCGCCCTGGTGGTTTGCTCTGATTTCACCCTTGGGATTGATAGTGATTGCCGTTTTATTCTGGGTGTTTTTCCTCCGTCAGGCAAACGGCGGTGGTGGAGCCATGGCATTCGGAAAGAGTAAGGCGAAAATGACCGACCCCTCCAAAACCACAGTAACTTTTATGGATGTGGCAGGAGCTGACGAAGAAAAAGAAGAATTAAAGGAAGTTGTGGACTTCTTAAAACATCCTGACAAGTATCATGCAATCGGTGCAAGAATCCCCAAAGGGTTATTGCTGGTCGGACCTCCGGGTACCGGTAAAACCTTGCTGGCAAAAGCTTGTGCAGGAGAAGCCGGCGTTCCCTTCTTCTCCATCAGCGGTTCCGACTTTGTGGAAATGTTTGTGGGTGTGGGCGCATCCCGTGTAAGAGACCTGTTTGAAAACGCCAAAAAAGCCGCACCGTGTATTATTTTTATTGACGAAATTGACGCCGTTGGCCGTCATAGAGGGGCAGGCCTTGGTGGCGGTCACGATGAACGTGAACAGACCTTAAACCAGTTGTTGGTTGAAATGGACGGCTTCACGGAAAATCAAAATATTATCATTATTGCTGCAACCAACCGTCCCGACATTTTAGACCCGGCATTGCTTCGTCCCGGCAGATTTGACCGTCAGTTGGTAGTAAACTATCCCGACGTTAAGGGCAGAGAAGAAATCTTAAGAGTTCATGCAAGAAAGAAACCCTTAGCAGCTGATGTAGACTTAGGTGTAATTGCTAAAACCACTGCAGGTTTTACCGGTGCAGATTTGGAAAACCTCTTGAATGAAAGTGCACTGTTGGCAGCACGTCAGCAGAAAACCAAAATCAATATGCAGGATGTTTCCGAAGCTATGATCAAGGTAATTGCAGGACCGGAAAAGAAATCCAAAAAAGCCAGTGAAAAAGAAAAGAAATTGACCGCTTATCATGAAGCAGGTCATGCAATTGTCACCAAATTACTGCCCAATCAGGACCCCGTACATCAGATTTCCATTATTCCCAGAGGTCGTGCAGGCGGTTATACCCTGTCTTTGCCCAGCGAGGATAAAATGTATGCTTCCAAAGTGGGCATGATGGAAGAAATTGTGGTGTTGTTAGGTGGCCGCGTGGCAGAAAAACTGGTGCTGGACGATATTTCTACCGGTGCTTCCAATGATATTCAGCGTGCTACTAAAATTGCCCGTGAAATGATTACCAAATACGGTATGAGTGAAAAACTTGGTCCCATCTGCTTTGGTAGCGAGCAGGATGAAGTGTTTATCGGGAAAGATTTTGGGCAGACCAGAAACTATTCTGAGCAGGTAGCAGCATTAATCGACGAAGAGATTAAATCCGTAATTGACAGTTGCTATAACCGTTGCCAGAGTCTGCTTTCCGACAATATGGAATTACTCCATGCACTGTCTGACTTATTGCTGGAAAAAGAAAAGGTAGAAGGCGACGAATTCTTAGCTCTTTATAATAAGATGAACGGAATCGTGGAACCTGCATCCAAAGTAGCTGAAAACGAGGCACAAGATGGCAACGAATAAGAAAAAATTCTATGCTGTAAAAGTGGGCGCAATACCCGGCATCTATGAGTCCTGGGCAGAATGTGAACCCTTAATCAAGGGCTTTCCCGGTGCAGAATATAAAAGTTTTCCCACGAAAATGGAAGCTGAGTATTATCTTACAGGAAATGCTCCCCAAACGGAAGAATTGCCTCCCGAGGGAACTCTTTATGCCTATGTGGACGGAAGCTATCATATTGAAAGCGGCTTCTATGGCTACGGTGTGGTGTTGATTTTTCCGGACGGTCATACTGAGGAGCAATCCGGCGGTGACAAAAAAGAAGAAGTTGCCACCATGCGGAATGTGGCAGGAGAATTAAAAGGTGCTATGCTTGCCATGCAGTATGCGGTGAATCACGGGTTTTCCCGCGTAAAAATCTTTCACGATTACGAAGGGATTGCCAAGTGGGCAAAAGGGGAATGGAAAACCAACCTGGATGCCACTGCTGCTTACCGTGAATTTGCCTGGATGATTGGAGCTAAAATTAAAGTGGACTTTCAGAAAGTGGATGCTCATACTGGCGTTTTTTATAACGAACGGGCAGACATTTTAGCAAAGCAGGGCGCAGGTATTTTAGAATAGTTTAGAATCATTAAAAAAATGACAATATTTGTTTTCAAGTATTGTCATTTTTATTTTTTTGTGATATAATAGGCATCAATAATATGCGCACAACGAACAACCCTCATCACTTGGCATACACTCGGTACGCCTTCGGATAACCCTTGCGGGATTGGTTTGTCCGTTCTGCATCATTTTCTCTTCATCTAAAATCCATGAAGAATCCAATATATAAGAGCTTTTTCTCTGGATGGAGGTTACAATGGAATTGATTGCGAAAAGCTTTTTTGAGCTTTCTTTAGAAGAATTATACGAAATTATCAAATCCAGGGCAGAGGTTTTCTTATTGGAGCAACATATTATTTGTCAGGATTTGGATGATCTGGATTACCAAAGTTTGCACTGCTTTTTTCGTGAGGGTAACCGTGTTACAGCATATCTGAGAGCATTTCTTTTAGAGCCGGAAGTGGTAACGGTAGGACGGGTATTAACCCTGGAGCATGGCAAAGGCTTTGGGCGAGAATTAATGCTTCAGAGCATGGAGGCAATTAGCAAGCATTTTTCTTGTCAAAAAATTAGTCTTCATGCGCAAAAGCAGGCTGCAGGCTTTTATCAAAAACTCGGATTTCACACTGTTTCCAATGAGTTTTTGGAGGAGGGCGTTATTCATATTACTATGGAGAAACCACTGCCGTGATGCTGTGAGGTGGGGAGGATATTATGCAACAGAAAACGATGGGGACCGTGATTAGCGTTTCTAAGCAATGGTGGCTTAAGGTGAATACCAAACCGGTCAGACGCCATGCATTGGACGGCGCATTTTTTCCTCATATCATCAAGGTGAATTACATGGTCGATGGTAAAAATTATGTGAAACGAAAATGGATTCCTGCGAAAGCTTCTGTGCCTTTGAAAGGAAGCAAGGTTACAGTCATTTATTCATTGCAGAAGCCTGCTAAGGCACAGATTAATATAGCCGTTTCCAATGAATTGCATCATTTAGAACGATAAAGGAGAACCATATGGACAACAAAGTACAAATAATCAGAAAATGGTATGAAAAACTGGGATTTCCAAGTCAGTTTGATGAACTGTTTGAAGACCTTTTAACCAGAAAAACGGTTCCGGATAACTGTGTATTGGAACGCTATAGCGAGCTTTTGGACCCCAACGGCGATGCAGAATTAAATATGCTGATGCTTTTGTACTTATGCGAAGAATTGAAGCAGTGGTATTGCGATCACGGAATTTCAGAAGAAATTTTCGTACATACCATGAAAGACTTGATTCTGTGGGTGGAAGACTATTTCAAGCAGTCCGGAGGTGTGTTCGGAATTGCCTTCGAGGTGCTTTGGTTAGGTACTTATTATTCCGGCAAATTATTCCGCTTGGGCAGGCTGGAATTTGAACTCGCTACCGCATGGAGAGATATTCCGGGAACCCATATTAAAAACGGAGACACATACATTTCCGTGCATATTCCCGAAGGCGGAGGGATGACGCCCGAAGCTTGCCAGGAATCTTTTGATATGGCTGTGCCATTTTTCAAAGAACATTTTCCTAATCATCATTTCGATTGCTTTTTGTGTCACACTTGGATGTTTGATGAACAGTTGAAATCTGTGTTATCGCCTGATTCCAACATTGTGAAATTTTTTGATTTTTTCAAAGTGGTAAGCTTGGAAGAATCTGACGAAATCATCCGTCACGTTTTCGGCAACGGCTCCACCAGAGAAAATATTTTAGACCGTCCCTGCAAATCTTCGTTAACCCGTTGGATTGTGCAAACCGTGAAGGAAAACGGCAAATTCTACGAAGGTTTTGGCGTTCGGATGGTATAGATTGGAAAATTAAAAAAATACTTGACAATTCCTATGGAATGTGGTATACTTTGCTTTAATGAAAGGCTGTGACGAAGAGGGCAAATCCAAGAGAACCCAAGAGAGAAGTGGCGGTTGGTGCGAGCCATGGGGGACAGGGTTTGTTTGTAGCTTCTGAGCCGGGAGGAAGAAAGTTTCCCTTTTAGGGGAATGAGTAGAACCTCTCCGTGATTGCTGCGTGAAGGCATTAGAGGTTGTTAGACCTCAAGAGTGGCGATATTTTATCGCAATTTGAGTGGTACCGCGGGTGCATAATTTAGATGTTACACTCGTCTCAAAGAATTTTACCGATGCTTTGAGGCGAGATTTTTTTGCCTCAAAAAAGGAGGATTTTTTATCATGGAAAACTCAATGAACATTAACCAAAAAATCAAGGAGATGGCGTTTCGTATCCGGGAACTTCGGGAAATTGAAGGTGTAACCCCTGAAGAAATGGCGCAAAAAACCGGTATTTCTGCCGAAGAATACTTAAAATGCGAAAATGGGGAAGCAGACTTAAACTTTGCTTTCATTTACCGTTGTGCAGACATCTTCGGCGTTAACGTAACTGATATTATCGAAGGTGCCAGCCCCAATCTTCGTTCCTACACCGTAACCCGTGCAGGAGCAGGTCAGCAGATTGCGAAGGCACACGGTATGGTGTACTACAATATGGCACACGCATTCCGGAACCGTATTGCAGAACCTTTGTATGTAATCAGTGCATACGACGAAGCAGCACAGAACAAAGATATTGAATTAACCACTCATGACGGTCAGGAATGTGACATTGTCATCGAGGGGAATTTGATGGTGCAAATCGGAGAACATAAGGAAGTGCTTGGCCCCGGCGACAGCATTTATTACAACAGTAACACTCCCCACGGTATGATTGCCGTGAACGGAAAAGACTGTAAATTCTATGCAATTGTGCTCCGTGCTGATGCAGAAACCGTGGAAACCACCAAAGAAGTGGTTCCCACCGAACAGATTATCGGTTCTATTCACAGAGACACGAAAGACAGAATTTATCATAAATTTATTGATGTGGTGGAAGACGAACAGGGGACTCCTACCTCCATCACCTTTAAAAACACCGAAAAATTCAATTTCGCATTCGACTTGGTGGACGAGCTATCCAGAAAAGAACCGGAAAAGCTCTGTATGCTCCACATTTCCAAAAACAAAACGGAGCGTCGTTTCACCTTTACCGACATGCGTAAAAAATCCAGTCAGTGTGCCAACTACTTTGCATCCTTAGGCATTAAAAAGGGTGACAGAGTTATGCTGATTTTAAAACGTCACTACCAGTTCTGGATTGCAATGCTTGGCTTAAATAAGCTGGGTGCTATTGCCATTCCGGCAGTTGATCAGCTCCATGAACACGATTTGGAATACCGTTTCCAGGCAGCAGGTGTCAGCGCCATTGTTTGTACGGCAGACGGCGAAGTGGCAAATTATGTGGATGAGGCTGCAAAAACTTGTCCTACCCTTCAACATAAAATGATTGTTGGTGGTAAAAAAGAAGGCTGGAGACCTTTTAACGAAGAATATAAACGATTCAGCACTCATTTTGACCGTACCGAGGATTCTCCCTGCGGTGATGACACCATGCTTATGTACTTCACCTCCGGTACCTCCGGTTATCCCAAAATTGCAACTCATAACTATAAATATCCTTTAGGTCACTTCCATACCGCAAAATACTGGCACAATGTGGATCCCGACGGACTGCACTTTACCATTTCCGATACCGGTTGGGCAAAGGCAATGTGGGGAAAACTGTACGGCCAGTGGCTCTGCGAAGCCGCTACCTTTGTGTATGACTTTGACCGTTTCGATGCGGCAGAAATTCTGCCCATGTTCCAGAAACATCATATCACCACCTTCTGTGCACCGCCAACGATGCTTCGTATGATGGTAAAACAGGATATTTCCAAATATGATTTCTCCTCCGTTCGTCATATGACCACTGCAGGGGAAGCGTTGAACCCTGAGGTATACCGTCAATTTGAAAAAGCTACGGGACTTCAGATTAAAGAAGGCTTCGGTCAGACCGAAAGTACCATGATTATCGGTAATTTGGTTGGCAAACCTCATAAAATCGGTGCAATGGGTAAACCTGCGCCTATTTATAAGGTGGAACTGCACAATGCCGACGGTGAACAGGTAAAAACCAGTGAATCCGGCGAAATTGTAATCAACGTGAAAGACGGTGCTCCCTGCGGTCTGTTTACCGGTTACTACGGTGACGAAGAAAAAACCAAAGAAGTATGGCACGACGGCTACTATCATACCGGTGACGTTGCTTGGTGCGATGAAGACGGTTACTATTGGTATGTAGGTCGTGTGGATGACGTTATCAAATCCTCCGGTTACAGAATCGGACCCTTTGAAATTGAAAGCGTTATTATGGAATTGCCCTATGTTTTAGAATGCGGCGTTTCTGCTGTTCCCGACGAAGTGAGAGGACAGATTGTAAAAGCTTCTATCGTTTTAGTAAACGGAAAAGAAGGTACTGATGAGCTGAAAAAAGAAATTCAGAACTACGTAAAGGAAAAAACAGCTCCCTACAAGTATCCCAGAATTGTAGAATTTAGAGATTCTCTGCCCAAAACTGTCAGTGGCAAAATTCAGCGTAATAAACTGTAAAAATAAAAAATGACAATATTGTAACAAATATTGTCATTTTTGTTTTTTTGTGCTATAATTGACACATATAGAAAACTTGCTTGGAAAGAATTACATAAAATGAAGGGAAGAAAATTTTATGATTAAGGACAAACAAGACATTGCATTGCTTGAAACTGAAAAAAGGGTACATAAGTTTGTACAGAAAAGAAACGCAAAACAATTTGCAGAAAGAATTGCAGCATTCATCAGTGGTGCAGTCTTTTTTACTATTGCAGTTTTAACAACTTACTTTGGCCTTGCCATAGCGGAAGAGGGTGCTTGGTATTTTGAACCTCTTACAAAGGCTTGGAACTGGTTTTCTGCTATTGTGACAAAACCTGAGCAAGGTTGGGCTGTCAAGATGGGTATATCCATAGGTGTAATGTATGCACTTTCGATTGCAATTAGTTTGGTCATTTCAATTGTTGTACCATTATTCTATATAAAAAAGAAATTTGAATGTCCCCAAAATAAGAGTGTGCTTGATAGAATAAAGGCTATGGAGACAAACATAAACTCTGAAGGAGGCAGTGTATTTCTATTAGTTTATGCGGTTTTATATGCGCTATTTGTTGCAATTTCCACATTATACCTTATGTTGTTTTATGGAGGATCACGCATAGATAGTTTTGAAGAGATTTTTGGCGCTGTATTTGCTCTTGTGTTCGTTCTTGCTGTTTCAGTGTTGATTTCGGCTATATTGTTCGGGTTATTATGGTTCATCAACTGTGTTATCTTTGCGGTTGCGAAACCTACAAAACTTTTGAAAGAGGTGGAAGAACTTAAAAAGATCGAACTTTCAAGAATTGAAAGCGAAAACGCAGAAAAGCGTCGCCGTGCGGAAGAAGATAAAGCAAGACAAAAAGCAAAAGAGAAAAAGATGATGGAAAAAGCAAGAAAAGAAAGGGAAGAAGCAAGGCAAGAGGAACTTAAAAAAGCCGAGGAAATATACAATAAGGCAATGGCGAGTGAAGAGCCGGATGAGGGCCTTTTAGAAGAGGCGGCCCACCTCGGGAATCTTGATGCAAGCAGGTATTTGGGCAAAAAATTAGTTACAGAGTGGAGTGTATCTGAAGCAAGTAACAGAGGGAAAGAGAAAATCTTAAGAAAAGCTGAGGGGATCCTTTCTATTTTCGCAAATGGCGGAGATGCAACAGGAGAGTTCTTGTGGTTATTATGCAACTGTACGCTAAATTCACATAACCTTGAAAATTGGAAGAAAATTTTGAGACGACTTGAAAAAATTGAGGATTCAGGCGAAGTGGAGAAGGAATTTACGGGAACACTCGCTCTGCTAATTAATGAAGTTGAAAAACGCATTGAGGCGACAGCATCAAAAAAGGCGGCAATACAGGAACAGGACGATATAGGAGTGCCGGACTGTAAGTATAGAAACGGCGCGATTTGCACCTATTCATCCACTTCTATGACCATTGCCAAGTGCGACTATGTAAATAACCCCTTCTCTTGTATCTATGCACGCGATAATAAATCAATATATTTCAGAAAGTAGTAATGTAAATTTGTCACATAGTATTTTTTTGAGATTATACATTGTATCAAGTGGCATCTAAATCGTACACGAATTTTACAATAGATTTAATATCATAAGGATGATGAGAAAATGGAAAAGATTATCAATGATGAAAATCTAAGAAGTTTTGCCTATGTTAACGATTCCATCTGCCAAATGCCTGTTCGTGGAATTGTGATTTCATTCTTTGGCTTAGGGAATACTACCATGTATGGAAAAGATTGCGCCGAGGGCGAGTTTTGGGCGAAACAGGGAATTTTATATGTTGTGCCGTACACAAACCCCTGGGCGTGGATGAATCGGCAGGCGGTAGCTTATACCGATGAAATCTTAGATGTGTTACTTGGAAAATATCATTTGCCAGAAAGTATTCCCATTGTTTCCACCGGCGGAAGTATGGGTGGTCAGTCTGCTCTTGTATACACAGTTTATGCAAAGCGTCAACCGGTAGCTTGTGTTGCAAATTGCCCGGTGTGTGATGTTGTGTTTCATTATACGGAGCGAGAAGATTTACCCAGAACCTTATACAGTGCGTTGTATTACGAAGCAGGAACCCTGGAGGATGGACTGAAACGGATATCACCGTTACATTTGGTTGATAAACTTCCGAATATCAACTATCACATCTTTCATTGCAATGAGGATAAGGATGTGGATATGGACGCCCATTCCAAAAAACTTGTTTCAGAACTGGAAAAGAAGCAATATGCCGTTACATTTGATGTGGTGGAAGGAAGGGGACATTGCGACTTAACCGTAGAGATGCAAGAAAAATTTGCAGAATATGCAGTAAATGCAATTGATATATCGTATTAACGTTTTTTATATCACCAATCAGACCGTAGAGGATCAACATGGATACCATAGAAATTATTGCACAAATATTGGGATTTATCACTGTCATCTTAGGATTTTTGGCTTATCAGGTGAAAAATGATAAACAGCTTTTGGTTGTAAATCTGCTGGACTGTGCAGTGTTTGCGGCACACTATTATTTACTGGGCGCCATTCCCGGCGCAGTGTTAAACACCGTAGGTGTTGTTCGTAGTTTTGTGTATTATCATAAAGATAAACCTTTTTATAAGCCACGGCTGTTTCCTATTCTGTTTGCTTTGGCAATGCTGGTGTTAGGCATCTGGTCGGCAGACAGTGTTTATTCCGTGTTAGTAATTGCGGCTCTTGTGATTAACACCTTGTGTTTATCCTTTAAAAGCGCTCAAAAGGTACGAATCAGCGTGCTTGTCACTTGTCCGATGGTTTTGATTTACGACGTGCTGGTGCACTCCTGGGGCGGTGCCGTTTACGAATCGGTAGCCATTGTATCCGCCATCATCGGCATTATCCGATACCGAAATCAAGACATAACATAGAAAATAAAATTTTTACATAAATTGACACCATGGTTGAACTGATATAGAACAAATCAAATTTGAAAGAAACGGAGAACCAAAAAATGAGTTGTTTTATTTTCAACAAAGAAAGAATGGATTTTCGCTATAGCTCCGGTACTACCATCTATAGTGAACAACTGTTAAACGGCAGACTGATCAGCGTGGACTATACCGCAACCGGTATGCCTCCGCACGACCACGACTGCGTCATGGAAGCACCTGTTTGTGCCTTTGATTTAGCCATTGACGGAAAGGATGCAACCTTCGGTTGGGAATTTGAAAACTGGAGTACCACTGAAAATGCCGGAGAACGAGCTTGTGCAGAACTGACTTTAAAAAATCCCAGACTGGCGCTTCAGCTTCGTCTGTTAACCTTCTGTGGCGAAAACGGATTTTTCTCCAGACATATTTATATTAAAAACTTATCCGATAAACCTCAGTCTATTACCCAGGTTGCACCTCTTTGCGGTACCTTATGGGAAAAGAAACACGATGTGAAAGACTCTTTAGGTGACTACGATGAATCTTTGGTTTATGTAGGTTGCTTTAAAGATAATCACTGGGGCGCAGAAGGTAATTTCGATTGGTATAACGTGCCTTATAATGCCTGGGTTTCCTTTGGCGGTGAAAACGGAAGAAGCGGTCACGGCCATCCCTTTGCGATTGCAAGAAATGACCTGTTGGGCGGCTATTTTGTGTGCCAGATGGAATGGGGCGCAAACTGGAAATTCGCATTCAAAAACGATTTCCGTAACTTTGCGGCAACCGATAACAACGGTTTAAAACCCTATATCAGAGTGAAATTTAACTTAGCACCCGAATGTCCTGCACCCATGAGAGTGCTGGAAGCAGGCGAAGAAACCGAAGCTCCACGTGTTCACTTTGGCTTCGGCTACAACGATTTTGACGATACCATTTATGCACTGCACACCTATCAGAGAAAATACTTATTGGCAAGACCCAACCGTGGCTACGATATGATTTCCTATGACCATTGGGGTTATATGGAACATGCTATGACCGAAGAAAAACTGCTGATTGAAGTGGAACGTGCCGCAAAACTGGGCGCAGAAATCTTCGTAGTGGATGCTGGCTGGTACGGAAGAGCAGACAAAAACTTCTGGTTAAGCGTTGGCGACTGGCATATGTGCCTGTTGGAAAATGATCTGCATCCCGTCATTAAAAGAGCCAAAGAGTTGGGATTAAAATTTGGTCTTTGGGTAGAACCTGAAGCTTGGGGTATTGATAGTGTTGCCCGTGACGAACATCCCGGTTGGATCATGGAACGCTACGGAATTAAGGTGGAAAGAGCTCTGGATCTGGCTCATCCCGAAGCAGAAGCATATATTGAACAGCAAATGTGCGATTTAGTGGAACGCTACGACTTAGATATGCTCCGTTTAGACTACAACAACGGTTATATCGGGGAAGGTGGCTTCAACGAAAATGGCGAATATATGGAAAATACCCATTGGCGTCACGTGGAAGCAATTCACAGAATTTTTGACCATATTCATCAGAAATACCCCAATCTGCATTTGGAAAACTGTGCATCCGGTGGCGGCAGAACCGACCTTGGTATGATGACCAGATTTTCCAAAACTCAGTTCTCCGACTGGTATAAATTCCCCAGAATTGCCCGTACCTTCAACGGTATGTCCATGTGCTTACCGCCGGAATGCCTGATGTTTATCTATGGCTCCGCTATGAGTGCTTCCTGCTACGGAAACGCAGAATCTCAGTTGCAGATGACCATTCAGGGGATTCCCCAACTGTCCGGTTATGCCCGTTATGAAGAAGAAGGCAATCCTGCTTTAGAAGCAATGATTCAGAAATATTTGAAAATTCATAAAGAATTTATCCGTCCTATTCATCACGAAGTGAAGCTGTATCATCACACTCCTGTGGTAGGCGGTTTCTCCGGCAGAGGATGGGTAGTAACTGAAGCAATGCTTCCCGACGGTACCAAAGGCTATGTGAACTTAAACCGTCTGCCGAATGCTGAAGAAAACACCTGGCAGTTAAAATTAAAAGGTTGCGATTGCACCAAAGATTATATTTTAACTGATGTTGCAACCGGTAAACAGTTCGCTGCAAGTGGTTATAGCTTATATGCAGAAGGTATGCCCGTTACTTTAGATGGCTCTTTAACCTCCAAGATGTTCTTGGTTGAAATGAAGTAATAATTTATAAAAACAGCAATTTCTTCCTTTGAAAGAAATTGCTGTTTTTTCTTTCCTAAAAGCCGCACAAAAACCGATAAAATTTATGGTAAAAATCGGCGAAATTTGGATGCAAAATTTGTTGACTTTTGGAAGGTAATGTGATATACTGTTAGGTAATAAATGTGATTCTTTTCGGAAGGGGTGGGCCGCTATCGTTAGCTTAGAAGAAAAAATTTTAAAAGAGGGCACCGTATTGCCTGGAGACATTCTGAAGGTAGATTGTTTTTTGAATCATTGCCTGGATGTGAAATTTCTTCTGGAAATGGGAAAAGAAATTGCCCGTTTATATGAAAACGAAGAAGTGAATAAAATTGTCACCATTGAAACCTCTGGGATTCCCATTGCATTTGCGGCAGCTCAGTTTATGAATGTGCCAGTAGTTTTTGCAAAAAAAGACAAGTCCGGCAACATTTCCGATCGGGTCTATTCTGCCCGGGTGGAATCCTTCACCAGAAAGAATGTGTACGATGCTGTGGTGAGTAAGGAATACTTAGGCTCCCAAGATAAAGTGCTGTTAATTGACGATTTTCTTGCCAAAGGAAACGCTCTGCACGGTCTGATTCAGATTGTGAATTTGTCAAAAGCATCCCTGGTGGGTTGCGTGGTTGCCGTTGAAAAAGGCTTCCAGGGTGGCGGCGACGAATTAAGAGCGCAGGGCATCCGTGTGGATTCTTTGGCAATTATTGAATCTATGACTGACGATTCTCTCACATTTCGTAACCAATCTAGCAAACAATGAAAAAAATAAAAAATAAATAAAAAATTGCCCGAATAGGGCAGGGAGGGTACCCCAAATGAAGAAAATTTTATCTTTTCTGCTCGTTGCTGTAATGCTGGTTGCATCCTTAGGACTGTTAACTGCTTGCGGTGGCGAAACTACCAAAGCTCCGGAAGAAACTGCTACCGATTTAAAAATCGGCTTTATCTTCCTGCACGATGAAAACTCCACCTACGACAAAAACTTCTTGGAAGCTGCTGAAGCTGCTACCCAGGAACTGGGCTTAAAACCCGAAAACGTAATCATGAAGACCAACATTCCGGAAGGTAATGAATGTTACGAAGCAGCAGCTGAC
>JAZQKB010000014.1:0-21803 GCA_045541975.1 Clostridia bacterium
CCCACCCGTTCCCATCCCGAACACGGAAGTTAAGCTCTCATGCATCGAAAATACTTGGCGGGAGACTGCCCGGGAAGATAGATAGTTGCCGGTTTTATGAAAGAAGCCACCCTAAAGGTGGCTTTTTTGCGTTATACGGTAAAAATTAGCCAGAACGGATGAACTTCATCGCTCGGCGTACCGTTATGCTGTACGCTGGTACTACGCCTTCGGGTAACCCCTGCGGGTTCACTTTCCACATTCTGCATCCATGTTTCTGCACAATATATTACTATGTAAAGACAACAGGAAACGGAGTGTCTGTTGAAACGATAGAAATACAGATTTTTTTCCAAAAAAACTTGCATTCTTAGGTAAAATGTTATACAATAAAAATGATAGCGTAAACTGTTTTTATCAAATAAAAATGCTCTTTGAATATAGAATTTTAAAAATTGTACGATCGGGAGGACATTATGCAATACAACAGTACAAGAAACAATACCTGCAAGGTTACTTCAGCAATGGCAATGAAACAGGGCTTATCCCGTGAGGGTGGCTTGTTTGTGCCGGAAGTATTTCCCACTCTTACCAAAGAGATTTACGATAAATTGATGAATCAGACTTATCTTCAGCGTGCGGCAACCGTGCTGAGTCTGTTTTTAGAAGATTTTTCCGTAGAAGAACTGGAAGATTACTGCGAAAAAGCATACGGAAACCAAAAATTTGGTCCGGGAGAACCGACTCCTCTGCACTATACCGATGATAAAACAGCTTACCTGGAATTGTGGCACGGGCCTACCTGTGCATTTAAAGATATGGCATTGCAGATGTTGCCTCACCTGCTGACTGCTTCTGCCAGAAAAACCGGAGACGACCGTACCGTTTGCATTCTGGTTGCAACCAGCGGTGATACTGGAAAAGCTGCGTTAGACGGTTTTTCCGATGTGGACGGCACCAAAGTGGTAGTGTTTTACCCCAAAGACGGTGTTTCCAAAATCCAAAAATTACAGATGGTGACTCAAAAGGGTAACAACGTGTTTGTCAGCGGTGTGAACGGAAACTTTGACGATGCGCAGACCGGTGTGAAAACCATCTTTACCGATAGCAAATACCGGGAAGTATTAAACGAAAAAGGTGTTATCTTATCCTCTGCAAACTCTATGAACTGGGGCAGACTGGTACCCCAGGTGGTATATTATATTTCTGCTTACTGTGACCTGGTGAAAGACGGAAAAATTGCTTTTGGCGATATTTTTAATATCTGTGTTCCAACCGGTAATTTTGGGAACATCCTGGCAGCATATTATGCAAAACAGATGGGACTTCCCGTCGGTAAACTGATTTGCGCTTCCAACTGCAACAATGTGTTGACAGATTTCATTAATTCCGGTGTTTATAACCGAAACAGAGAATTTCATTTGACCATGTCTCCGTCTATGGATATTCTGATTTCGTCTAATCTGGAACGTTATCTTTATCAAATCAGCGGAAAAGATGATCAGTATATCAGCACTTTGATGAGAAAACTTTCTGAAGACGGTTCTTATGAAGTAACTGATACGATGAAAGAAACCATCAAAAAAGACTTCTATGCAGGATTTGCCAGTGAAGAAAACACCTTATCAGAAATCAAAGAAACCTTCTTTGACAAACAGTATCTGATGGATACTCACACTGCGGTTGCATCTTCTGTATTGAAAAAGTACCGTAAGGAAACCGGAGATGAAACAATTTGTGTGGTGGCATCTACCGCAAGTCCCTATAAATTTAACGAAAACGTGTTAAAAGCACTTGGTCAGGAGAAACCCTGTCAGGATGAATTTGAACGTTTGGCATTATTACAAGAAGTTTCCGGACTGGAAATTCCCAAACAGCTTTGGGAATTGCAGACTTTAGAACAGCGGTTCTTATCCTCTTGCGAAAAAACGGATATGAAAGAGACCGTAACCGGATTCTTATCTTAATTTTTAAAAACTTTGGCAAGGTAACGGAGTAAATCTATGGCAATTTTTGCAATTTCGGATTTGCATCTCCCCTTTGGCATTAATAAGCCGATGAACATTTTTGGCAAAGCCTGGGAAGATTATACCGAGAAACTGTATGAAAACTGGATGAATACTGTGACCGATGAGGACACGGTAATTTTGCCCGGTGATTTTTCCTGGGCGACTTATCTGGAGGAGTCTGTTGCTGATTTTCAGTTTTTGCAAAAACTGCCGGGAAAGAAAATTATCGCCAAGGGAAATCACGATTATTTTTTCACCACCATGTCGAAAATGGAGGCTTTTTTAGAAAAGGAAGGATTCTCTTCTGTGAAAGTACTCCATAACAATTTCTTCTTGGTGGAAGACATTTTGGTTTGCGGAAGCCGTGGTTGGGATATTACTGCCCACGGAGAAGAAGACGAAAAACTGACCAATCGGGAAGCAATCCGGCTGGAATTATCCATCGAGGCGGCAAAAAAAGCGTATCCTGACCTTCCAATCTTGGCATTTTTACATTATCCGCCCATTTATCAGCAGAATGCTGAGGCGAAAAATCCCATTCGGGAGGTTTTGGAGCGTTACCAAATTAAACACTGTTATTACGGACATCTTCACGCAAAAGGCATCGAAAATGCTTTTGTTGGTGAATCTGGTGGTGTAAACTATCAGCTGATTTCAGCAGATTATTTAGAGTTTATGCCACTAAAAATCAAAGAATAACTTTTGTTTTTAATTTAGGAGGAACAATTATGAAAGCAATTGTATTATCAGCAGGCTATGCTACCAGATTGTATCCGCTCACCAAGGATACTCCCAAGGGACTTCTTCCCATTGGCAAAAAGTCCATTTTGGATTTTATTACGGATGAGATTGAAACGATTCCTGAAATTGATGAAATGTTTATTATTTCTAATCATAAATTTTTTACCAATTTTTCTGATTGGGCAAAGACTCGTGAAACTCGTTTAAAAGTGACTGTTTTGGATGATAACACCACCGATGATTCCAATAAATTAGGTGCCATTGGTGATATCTGGTTTACCATTCAGAACGGAAACATTGATCAAGATGTTCTGATTATGGCAGGGGATAACTTCTTTACCTTCCCCTTAAATGATTATATGGATTTTTACCGTCAGAACGGATTTGACAGTATTTTAGTAAAAGAAATCAATGAAATCAAAGAACTGCAGAGAATGGCAAATGTGATTATGGATGAGAAGGGGCAGGTTTTAGCCATGGAAGAAAAACCGCAAAATCCTAAGTCCAACTGTGCTGCTTTTGCCTCCTATATTTACAGAAAAGACACTCTGCCGATGATTGGACAGTATTTAGAAGAAGGAAACAATCCGGATGCTCCCGGCTTTTTCCCGTCCTGGTTACACGATAAAAAACCGGTATATGCGTATAAATTCCAGGGAGAGTGCTACGATATTGGCACTCACGAATCTTATAAAGAAGTTTGCGACAAGTTTTCTGATCTTTAATAGATGTGATATGAGAGTTGATTGCCGGCATCCGAGGCAATCAACTCTTTTTCGGGAAATGAGGTGATTTTGTGAAAAAGAAGAATATGCTGGGTCTTCTGAAGGGACATTACGGGACCTATTTTTGTATGCTTTTTTTGATTATTATAGCGGCAATTTTAGGACTTTTAAATCCATTTTTCACAAAAACCATTGTGGATGACATTTTACTGGGTGGAAAAACCAATTTACTGGTTCCCATTGTTTTAGGGATTGCCGGTGTAACGGCAGGCCGTTTATTTTTACGGTATTTTTCCCAGATGAAAATTGAAAGTATTACCCAAAATATGGTTCTTGGACTTCGCCGCCGTGGATTCCGGAAACTGATGGAGTTGGATTTTGGTTATTTTGACAAACACTCCACCGGGGAAACCATGACGCAGATGACTTCGGATATAGACACAGTCCGTCAGTTTTTTGCCCATACCGTGTTCACAGCATTGGAGAACGTGGCAACTTTTTTGGGTGCCATTCTGATTTTAGTATTTTATATTAATCTGAAATTATCAGCCGTGTTGCTATTGGTGATTCCGGTGGTCAGCATTCTGACCACAAAAATGGCGAAAAAACAGAAAAAACGGTACCGTCATTTACGAAAAGTGCATGCAGATTTGAATACGGTTGTCAGCGAAAATATCTGGGCACAAAGAGCGGTGAAAGCGTTTGTGCGGGAAGACTATGAAAATGCCCGTATGGATGAGGTGAATCGGGAATTTAAAGATGCTCAGATGGATATTGCCCTGACTGCCAGAAAATACTTACCCTTTTTACAGAATATCTACGGATTGGTGCAGCTTTATCTTGTGTTTGTGGGCGGTGTTCTTGTCATCCAGAATGTGATTACCTTAGGGGATCTCATTATGTTTAACAGTATGATCTGGATGGTAACCGGTCCGCTGTCTATGGTTGGTGCGTTGACCAATGCTACCATCAATAGCTTTGCATCCTACGAAAAAATGATGGCGCTTTTAGAAGAGGAACCGAAAATTGCCAGCGGTGAAGACAGTTATGATTCTCAGATAGAAGGAAAAGTAGAGTTTCGGAATGTAAGCCTTTCTTATGAAGGAACAGTTGCCTTAAAAAATGTCAGCTTTGTGGCGGAGACGGGTATGCGTATTGGCATTATGGGGCAGACCGGTTCCGGAAAGACTTCTCTCATTCAGTTGATTTCCCGTTTTTACGATACCGACGAAGGGGAAGTGCTGTTAGATGACATTCCCGTTCGGGAACTGGATTTAGAAACAGTTAGAAATGCAGTTTCTGCTTCTCAGCAGGAGGTGTTTCTTTTTTCTGATACGGTTGGCTCCAATATTGCTTACGGAAATCCCAAGGCCACAATTGAAGCAATTAAAGAGGCGGCACACATTGCCATGGCAGACGAATTTATTGAAAAACTGCCGGAAGGCTATGAAACGGTAATCGGAGAACGGGGGGTTACCCTGTCCGGCGGACAGAAACAACGTCTGGCGTTAGCCCGTGCCATTTTAAAGAATCCTTCCATTTTGGTGTTGGATGACACCACTTCGGCACTGGACTCTGAAACTGAAGAAAAAATTCAGGAAGCACTCCGTACCAACTGTACTGACAAAACCGTGTTTATTATTTCTCAAAAAATTTCTTCTGTGAAAGATTGTGATATGATTTTAGTGTTAAAGGATGGAGAATTGATTCAAAAAGGAACCCACGAAGAACTTCTCATGCAACAAGAAGGATATTACTACAATGTGTACCAGCATCAGTACGGAGGTGATATCCATGGCTAAAATCAATCGGTTTCATCAGGACGAAGACTTAAAAATTAAGTTTGGAAAAAAAGAGTGGGGCATTGTTGGAAAGTATGTCCGTAAATATTGGTGGGAGCTTTTAATCACCATTTTGGTAATTGCCATCGGAGTGCTTTCGTCCACTGTGGTTCCCTACATTATGAAAATTGTGTTTGACGATGCCATTGTCAATGCCAATTATCAATTGTTATACACTTGTGGTGGTGTACTGGCTGCGATGATTGTGGTAAATATTTTTGTATCGAGATTTCGGATGAAGCACTTAATCAGTGTGGGACAGTCCATTATTTTTGATATTAGAAAAGACTTGTTTGCCCACATTCAAAAGTTACCTTTTGTGTTTTTTGATACCAGACCTCACGGCAAAATTTTAATTCGTGTAACAAACTATATCAATTCCTTAGCGGATTTATTTTCCAATATTATTGCTAATGCGGTGCTGGATGTGCTGTCTTTGGTGGCAGTAGTCAGCTTTATGTTTGCCATCAATGTGAAACTTACCTTGGTTGCTCTTTGTGGGGTACCGGTACTGCTTTTGGTAATGTCCTTAATCAAAAAGGTACAACGCAAAATCCGCCGTACCTTTAACGACAAAAACAGTAATCTGACTGCTTATTTAATGGAAAGCATCAACGGCGTCCGTGTGACTCAGGCATTTGGCAGAAGACGGAAAAATGAGCGTATTTTTACTGATTTGTCTGTTCAGGTGTATCGCCATTGGATGAAAACGGTTGGCATTGAGTTTATGATTCCGTTAAGCACATCGCTGCTATCAGAATTAACCGTGTGCGTAACCTATTTTGCAGCCGTAATGGTGATTTCGGGTGCAGAAATTACCGTAGGGGTAACCATTGCCATTATCAATTATTTGCGTCGTTTATGGAATCCCATCAATAATTTATCCAATTTATATAACCAGCTAATTACCAATTTAGGTTATCTGGAGAGAATTATGGAAACCCTGGAAGAATCCGAGGAAATTGAGGATGCTCCCGATGCCTATGATTTACCGGATATTCAAGGTGAAATCGAATTTTTGGGGGTAGACTTTTCCTACGAAGAGGAAAAAGGCTATGTACTTCGTGATTTAAACTTCCATATTTCGCCCGGTGAACGGATTGCTTTTGTGGGGCAGACCGGTGCCGGCAAAACCACCATTGTGAATCTGTTATCCCGCTACTATGAAATTCAATCGGGTAGCATCAAAATAGATGGACACAGTATTCAGGATGTGACCATGCATTCCTTACGTCGGCAGGTTGGCTATATGTTGCAGGAAAGCTACATTTTTTCCGGTACCATTATGGAAAACATTCGCTATGGACGCTTAGACGCTACCGATGAAGAAGTCATTGCAGCCGCAAAAGCCGTTTGTGCCCACGATTTTATTCTTCGGATGAAAGATGGCTACCAAACACAGGTATCGGAAAAGGGAAGCAGTTTATCCATCGGTCAGCGTCAGCTGATTTCTTTGGCAAGAACCATGCTTTTAAATCCCAGAATTTTAGTGCTGGATGAAGCAACAGCCAACATTGATACCGAAACCGAGCAATTAATTATCGAGGGTGTAAAACGTTTAATGGAAGGTAGAACGACCTTGATGATTGCACATCGTTTATCAACCATTGTCGGGTCCGACCGCATTTTGGTAATCGGAGAAAATAACGTAATAGAAGAGGGAACTCATCAGGAGCTGATGGAGAAAAAGGGTGCATATTATAATTATTACACCAAACAAACTGAAAACTGATGAAGGCTCGATAAAAGGCACAGAATTTAGAAACCTCACCACTCGGCGTACATGCAGGTTCTGTTTCTCAACTCTGTATCCTTTTCTCATCTCCTGGTCAGTGGAAAGCTGTATACATATTTTTTGCAATTTTATGATGCGGAAAACATAAAAAAAGAGGTTACCGAAACGGTAACCTCTTTTTTATGTTTTCAATTTGATTATTCGCTGAAGTCAGAGCTAACCAGTGCAACCAATGCCTCCACTGCAGCTTCGGCATCGGAGCCATCTGCCACAATTTTAATGTTGGTACCCTGAGTGATGCCCAAGGAAAGAACTCCCAATAAGCTTTTCGCACTTACTTTACGTTCTTCTTTTTCTACCCAGATATTGCTTTTAAATTCGTTTGCTTTCTGAATAAAAAAGGTAGCAGGTCTTGCATGAAGACCAACCTGATTCTGAACAACAACTTCTTTTTCAAACATGTTTAAAAACCATCCTTACTCCATAATTGTGAAAAAACAAAGAATGCTTCAATAAATTACAATATGGCATAGTTTATTATATGCAGAATTTTCAGTTTGGAGTCTCCTTTAAAAAGAAGATACCCCATCACAATAGAATCATATCATATTTTATCGAAAAGGTCAATACTTTTTTGGAATTTTATCGGAGATTCCCCTTAGAAAATGGGATTTTTTTACTTTTCTCGCTTCTTTAATTCCGCAAAGATTTCCTGCCAGGTTACACCTCTGTCATAAAGCATAACAGAAAGGTGATACATCAAATCAGCAGTTTCATAAATGACCTCATCGGGAGCATTATTTTTGGATGCAATAATCACTTCGGCGGATTCTTCTCCAACCTTCTTTAAAATTTTGTCGATTCCTTTTTCTAAAAGATAGTTGGTGTAGGCGCCTTCCACGGGATTCTTGCTTCTGTCTACCACAGTGTCGTAAACACGCTGGAGAATCATTTTTTCGTTGGATTTGTGCACATATTCGCCGTTTTCAATTCGGTTAAAGAAACAGGAATATTCCCCGGTATGACAGCTTACCTTGTCACCTTCTAAGGTAACCTTGATCAGCAGGGTGTCATAATCGCAGTCTGCAGAAATTTCCACAATGTTCTGGAAGTTACCGCTTTCTTCACCCTTTAACCATTCTTTTTGACGGCTTCGGGAGAAAAATACGGTTTTTCCCAGTTCCAGCGTTTTTTTAAGAGTTTCTTTGGTCATATAAGCAACCATTAAAACTGCACCGGTATCGTAATCCTGCACAACCGCGGGAATCAGACCGTCTTCGTTGAATTTTAGTTTTTCTAAATATGACATTTTGATCGAACCTTCTTTTCCTGTAATGTGAATATTTCCGCAGAACGGGCTGCGGAAATATCACACATTACTGTAATTGGTTTAAAAATTATTCAGCTGCTTCTTCAGTAGCTTCTGCTTCTTCTGCCACTTCTTCGGTAGCAGCTTCTGCATCTTTATGTTCGGAGGGAGCCAGTAATTCTCTGATGCTTAAGCTTACTTTTTTCTTTTCTGCATCAATTTCGATTACTTTTGCTTCCACTTCCATACCTAAAGAAAGTTCATCTTCGGGTTTTGCAATATGTTTGTTTGCAATCTGGGAAATATGAATTAAACCGTCAACGCCGGGCAGAATTTCTGCGAATGCGCCGAAGGGAACAATGCGAACAATTTTAACGGTGATTACATCGTTTAAGTTTACAGTGTTCATAAATTTGGTCCAGGGGTTGTCAACTTCTTTTTTGAAGCCTAAAGAAATCTTTTTCTTTTCGGTATCTAAAGCTTTGATGTAAACTTCAATTTCCTGACCAACTTTTACAACTTCGGAAGGATGTTTGATTCTGGACCAGGACAGTTCGGTAATATGAACCAGACCGTCTACACCGCCGATATCTACAAACGCACCAAAGGTGGTTAAGGATTTAACGGTACCCTGATAGGTTTTGCCTTCTTCAGCTTCCGCCCAGAATTTTGCTTCTTTTTCTTTCTGTTCAGCAGCCAGAACCACTTTGATGGAACCGGTTGCTCTGTTTCTTCTTTCATCAAAATCAATGATTTTTAAAGAAACGGTTTCGTTCTGCATAGTGGATAAGTCAGAAACGAATCTTAAAGCTGCTTGAGAAGCAGGAACGAATACTCTTACACTGTTGACAGAAACTAATAAACCGCCTTTAATGACAGATACAACTTTCCCTTCTAAGATAGCTCCGGATTCAAATGCTTCTTTAATCACTGTCATGTTTAATTCGGAATCAACTTTCTTTTTGGATAACAGACAGGTTCCTTCCACATCGTTGGGTTTAATAACGATAGCGTTGATTTCATCACCAATTTTAACTAAATCAGCGGGTTTTACGCTGTTATCATCGGTTAATTCATCTGCCGGAATAAAGCCTAAGCCTTTGTAACCGGGGATGCTAACGCGAACTTCGGTTTCGGTGATCTGTTCAACGGTGCAAGTAACTCTTTTATTGATATGCACGGGGCTTACCAAATAGTTTTCCAGTTGCTCCTCGAATTCACTAGTTACGATTTTTTCTTCTGCCATGACTGAAATTACCTCCTCGATGCTACAGCTTGGGGTTGATGCGCCTGCCGTAACACCTACTACTTTGAAATTTGTATATAAAAATTTTTTTAACGTGGGATTGTTCTGAAGCAGCTCGATTAATTCTTCTGCTGATTCAATTAGATAAGTATGCGAACAAACTGCTTTGGACTTTTGGTAAAGCTCCATAGTGTTGGAACTTTTTTTGCCGCCAATGACAATCATCATATCAGATTCTTTTGCCAGCTCTTCCGCTTCAGCTTGTCTTTGCCGAGTCGCACTACATATTGTATCAAATATTGATACATAATTACAACCTTTTTTTAAAAATTTAATGAAATTGTAAAATTTCTCTTTTTCCATGGTGGTCTGAGCCACCACGCTGACGTGATCATCCGGATGAATTTGGTCTTTGATTTCTTCATAATCCATAGTAATCAAAGCGTTTTTGCAGTATCCGGAAATGCCGATTACCTCGGGATGCTCTTGTTTGCCGTAAATAATAATTTTTTGCCCTTTTTCAAATTCTTCGGAAACAATCTGATGGATTTTCTTCACAAAAGGGCAGGTGAGGTCAATATAGGAGATCCCTTTTTCTTCTAAGCTGCGGGTGACAGACTGAGGCACTCCGTGCGCACGGATCACTGCTATGGCACCTTGTGGTACCTGGGATACATCCTCCACGGTTTTTCCGCCTTTTTCGGCAATGTCTGTCATCACACGGTTGTTGTGAATGAGTTCGCCCAAAAGGTACAGATTCTTCTGATCTTTTAAGGCTTCATATACAGTGTCGCAGGCACGCTTCACACCGAAGCAGAAGCCTGCGGATTTTGCAAGTTTAATGTTCATAACGGTGAGTGGTGGCCATTAGTTTGCCACTTTGCCTCCCTGAGTCAGCATTTTGACAACTGCATTCTGAAGATCTTCGGTTACCTGCTTTAGATCAGGTTTTTCACCGTATTGGGTCAGATTGATGGGAGTGCCGAAGGTAACCGTTTTTTTGGAAAGCCAACGGTATTTGCCGGAAATTGCAAAGGGAACAATCAGAGCATTTCCTTTCTTGGCAATCAAGGCAGCACCGTTTTTAAATTCTAAAACAGGTTCTTCGGTACGGTTTCTGGTTCCTTCGGGAAACATTACCAATGCGTTGCCGGTTTCTACAATTTCAATTGCTTTTTTCACGGCGCCGATATCACCGGCACCACGCTTTACGGGAAATACTCCGAATTTCTTTAAAAACCAACCGAAGGGTTTAAAGGAAAACAAAGAATCTTTTGCCATAAAGCTTAAGTTTCGTTTTTGTGAGAAAAAGATCAGGGGTGCATCGTGATTGCTGCGGTGATTTCCGCAGAAAATGATGCCGCCTTCTTGGGGAATGTTTTCTCTTCCTTTTACTGTTACACGGAAGATGAAAAAATAGGCAAAACGTATCAAAGCACGTACAATGCGGTATAACATAAAGTCACCTCAAAAACATCAGTTAAGATGCTGTAGTTTTTCGTTGGTATATGCCAAGAGTGCTTGGAAGGACTCTTCTAAATTCATGTTGGTAGTGTCTAAAAGATAGGCATCTTCTGCCTGGCGAAGAGGAGCATAGGCACGGTTTTTATCCTGCTCGTCTCTGGCAATCATTTCGTTCAGCACGGTTTCGTAAGTGGAAGAATTGCCTTTTGCTTGCAGTTCTAAAAATCTGCGGTTTGCCCGTTCTTTCACATCTGCCGTCAGAAATATTTTAATTTCTGCCTGGGGGAACACATTGGTTCCGATATCGCGACCATCCATCAGCACCGCTTTTCCCTTTGCGAGATTTCGTTGCATGCTAACCAGCATATCTCTCACAAAGGGTAGAGCAGAAATGTCCGATGCACCGGTGGAAATGTGCGGTTCTCTGATTTCTCTGGAAATGTCAATATCGTTTAAAAAGATTCGCTGTTCGCCTTTTATTGTGCGAAAATCAATTTCCGCAGTTTCTAACAGCTTTTGAAGTTGGGGAGAATCCACTTTGGGATTGATTCCCGATTCAATGGCGTAGAGAGCACAAGCACGGTACATAGCACCGGTATCAATATAGGCAATTTTTAATTCCTTTGCCAAGCGTTTTGCCAAGGTAGACTTGCCTGCTCCTGCAGGACCGTCAATTGCCACAACATAGGGTTTCATACGGAAACTCCTTTCTATGCGTTTGTTCCGGCAAGGTAGCCGGTGGAATAAGCAATTTGCAGATTGAAGCCTCCTGTGTAGGCATCCACATCAATCAATTCCCCTGCGAAATACAGACCTTTGACCAATTTGGATTCCATGGTGGACGGATTGATTTCTTTGACCTCCACACCGCCGGTAGTGATAATGGCTTCTGCGATGGGGCGTTTCCCCTTGATATGTAGCGTGAAGTTTTTTAGTAGTTCTAAAAGGTTTTTTCGTTCCTCACGGGTGATGGAATTGCATTGTTTCTGCGGATTAATTCCGGAAAGTTTTACAATCACGGGAATCAGACTTTTTGGAAGCAATTCTCCTAACGAATTGTGAAACGCTTTATTGCTAAATTTCTGAAAATCCCTAAGAAGTCGTTCGTCCAACTGCTTTTCGTTTAGGGCAGGTTTTAAATCAATGTGCAGCGTGCAGGATTCCTTTGGAAGATGAGAACTTGCGGAAATCACCAGCGGACCGGTAACTCCGAAATGAGTAAACATCATTTCTCCGAAATCTTCATAGATGACTTTCCCTTTTTGATTTTTTAACTTCATCGAAACATTCCGAAGCGATAAGCCGGAAAGCTCTGTTCCGTAGGTTTCGACCGTTTCTAAAGGAACTAAATTTCCGTCTAAAGGAGTGACGGTATGTCCCAGTTTTTCGGAAAACCGGTAGCCGTCTCCGGTAGAGCCGGTCACGGGATAAGATTTTCCGCCGGTGGCTAAAATTACTTTGTGAAATCCTGAAAATATGCCGTTATTCGTTACAATATCAAACAGTTCATTTTGTTTTTTAATTTCCGCCACAGCAATGCCAAGTTTCACTTTGGCGCCGGATTTTCTAAGAAACGAACGAAGCCCGTCACAAACGGTGCCTGCCTTGTCGGTAACGGGAAACACGCGGTTTCCCCGTTCTGTTTTGACGGATACGTTTTCTGATTCCAACAAAGAGATAATATCTTCATTGGTGAAGGAATACAGGGCACTGTATAGAAAGTCAGGATTTGTGGGAATGTTTCCAAAAAAATCTGAAATATCACAACGGTTGGTGATGTTGCATCTGCCTTTTCCGGTGATATAGAGTTTTTTTAAGAGCTTTTCATTTTTTTCAAAAAGTGTGGTGTCGTTTCCTCGTTTTGCGCTAAAAGCTGCTGCCAGCACTCCTGCGGGACCGCCACCAATGACTGCGACTTTCTGACTCATAAAAAACAATTCCTTTTTTAGATTTGCACAATAAAAAAATTATAGCATATTTCTGCTGAAATTGCAAGGAAAAAAGGAATTTTTTTTGGATTTTTAGCAAAAAGAAAACCCTGCGATTACGATGCAGGGCGATTTTTTAAGTATTTTGTTTTAAAATATGCGTTTTTGATTTGCTCTGCTATAGCAGTATCAAAGGGGATTTTCTGACCGTTTTGCATCAGGATGGAATCTGACGTGATTTCATACACATATTCTGCATTCACGAAATAATCTTCTCCAACGGGAAAGAACAGTTGTTTGGACAGTTGTTTTGCCAGTTTGTCAAAGGAAAGTCGGTAGGTAAGCTTGTTTCCTTGCCGGAACTGTACGCTAACCCCTTTGGTTCTTTCAAGCAGGAGAATATCTTTTTGAAGATAACTGTAACTTTCATTCTGATAACGGAATAAAAGAATGGGTGTATGTTCTTGTATTTGTTTGAAAAATTTTGGAAAATCTTCGGTAAAATCAGGGAAGTAGCGGATATGGGAACTGGAGATTCCGTCTTTTGCAATTACGATTAACGGCGGATGTTCCATGGATAACAGACGGTGTGTAATTTCCGGTGCCTCTTCTTCTAAAATGAACAAATCTGCATGCATCCCGATAGGGTCTTCCTCGGGAAAACAGATGGCAATTTCTGCTTGATCCCGCAGGGTACCGGTAAGATACGAGAACCGTTCGGTTGTGTTGAAATGTGGCATCAAACAAATTTTCAAAAAAAGAGCACCTCTTTTCTTACATTAAGGGGGATAAGGCTTGTACCAATCGTTGGAAAATCCGATGATACCAACGGATTTTTTTCATGTCTTCCGGTTGAATGTTCTGAGAAACCGCTAAGGTTTCCTGATAATCTTTACGGATTTCTTCCAAGGTATTGGACCCGTACAGAATCACTCCGCATTCAAAATGCAGGTATAAACTGCGGTAATCTAAGTTAACCGTACCTATCGTGGCAACTTTTCCGTCAACGATAAACATTTTTGCATGAACAAAACCGGGCGTGTATTCATAAATTTTGACGCCTGCTTTCATCAGTTGCGGATAGGAGGCAACCGTCATCAGATGAACATACCATTTGTCAGCAATGTGAGGAGTCAGAATCGTCACAGAAACTCCGCTTTTTGCAGCAAGACACAGAGCGGTGGTCAGTTCGTTGTCAATAATGAGGTAGGGAGTTGCGATCAGAATTTCTTTTTGTGCTTTATGAATCAGGTCCAGATAAATATATTCTCCAATCGGATCGTCACTAAACGGGTCTGAGCCATAGGGCTGTAAAAAACCGTCACAAATGGAGGAAGTGGTGTGGCTTTTATAATATCCGGACACATCTTCATCTTCCGGATCTACCAGATTCCACATTTCAAAAAACAGACTGATGAGCGTGTTCACGGCTTGTCCGCGAATCATCACGGCGGTATCTTTCCAATGGCCGTGTACTTCGATACGGTTGATATATTCGTCACCGATATTGATGCCACCGGTGAAGCCTACTGTTCCGTCAATGATGAGGATTTTTCTGTGGTCACGGTTGTTCATGGTGACCGTTAAACTGGGGCGTAAGGGGTTAAACACTCTGCATAGGATTCCCGCTTCCTGCAAGGTCTTTTCATAGTGACGGGGCAGAAGTCCCCAGGAACCGCAATCATCAAAAATAATGCGGACTTCCACGCCTTCTTGCACCTTTTGCTTTAAAATATCGAGAATTTCGTCCCACATTTTTCCTTCCGCAATAATGAAATACTCTAAGAAAATGTATTCCTTTGCCAAAAGGAGCTCCTCCTTCATCCGGCGGAACTTGTCCTCACCCAGAGGGAAATATTCACATCCCTCATTGGCGTACACCGGATAGTTTTCTCCGCTCACATAATTCATCAGAGGCGCATAGGAAGCGTCATAAGCTTGTGCCTGTTCCTTGACAGTCGGGTCTTGGGAAAGGTATTCCTGCTTGAATTTTTGTTGAATTTCCCGGTTTTTCTTTAAACGGGAACTGACTTTGGAAGAACCGAACAGCAGATAGAAGATGCCACCGAACAGCGGCAGCATCAGAATGGGGATGACCCATGCCAGTTTATAGGCAGGATTTCTGTCTGAATTGATAACGGTCACCAACATTGCAATGCTTAAAAGCAGTAAAACTCCGTATATATAGGGGAAAAATCTTGCCATTCTGAGAAGAGAAACCATCAGAAACACAAGCTGCAACAGGATTAAAATCACAATTGCAGTTGTTTTACGGTAAATATAGCCTGACAGTTTCTTTTTCATGTTACATCACCTTGAAAAATTGCCACAGAGTGTCCCAAAAGGACTGTTTGGCAACATTTTCTTTTACAATTAGTTCTGTTTCGCCAACGATTTCGCCATCTACCTCAAATATCAGCTTTCCGGCAACACTTCCGGCAGAAACCGGAGCAGTCAGCGAATAAAATTCTGCCTTTCGGATAGGTTCTTTGGAATCGTCTTTTGCTTGCAGATAGGTAAGGCATTCTTTGGGATACAGGTTTACCGTTCCCGGTTTTCCGTAGGCAATGGTAGCTTGTGAAAACACTTCTTCCGGGTTGGTTAAGGTTGTGGTTTTATAGTTAGAAAATCCGTAGTCCAAAAGCCGTTTGGCATCGGTAAAACGCATTTCGCTGGTGGGAGAGTTTAATACTACGGCGATTAGCTCCATACCGTTTCGTTTGGCAGATGCACTCAAACAGGAGCCTGCTTTGGTGGTGGAACCGGTTTTCAAGCCGGTGGCGCCGTCATAATAACGGATTAATTTGTTGGTGTTGGTCAGTTCAAAGGTGTCGTTTCGGATTTTTTCCTGCCAGATACCGGTGTAGGTTCTGGTTAAGTCATGACTTAATACCAAACGGGACAGTGTTGCAATGTCACGGGCCGAGGAATAATGACCGTCGTCATCCAGACCGTGGGGATTTTTGTATACAGTGTCGGTTAAACCGAGTTCTAAAGCCCGTTCGTTCATCCGTTTTACAAAGGCTTCCTCCGAGCCTTCCAGATGCTCTGCCATTGCAATGCAGGCATCATTCGCAGATGCCACAAAAATAGACTTTAACAGGGTGTTTACATCCATCACTTCGTTTTCTTTCAGATAAATCTGGGAGCCACCCATTGCGGAAGCGTTGGCACTGGCGGTTACCGGGTCAGACAGACTGATTTTACCACTGTCGATATCTTCTAAAATCAGAAGGATGGTCATTAATTTGGTAATACTTGCCATAGGGCGGTGTTCGGTTTCATTCTTCTTTAAAAGAACCGTTCCCGTTTCCTTTTCCATCAGGATGTATGCGGACGCTTCCGGCTCAGTCAGAGGAACTTCTGCCATTGCCCCAAACGGTGTTATCATAAGACAGCAAAGCAGTAAACAGAGCGTCTTTTTTAAGCATTTCATAGATTTCATAATGTTAGCTTCCTTTCATCCCGATGGGAGTGATGATAGTTCAGTATATGTAAACAGTGCGGCGAATAGAATGGGTTAATCCTGAGATTTCGGATGATATTTCTGGTAGTCTGAAACAATTTGCGGTTTGAAATTTTTCACATAACTTTTGGTTAATGCAATGTTCTTGTGACCCAAAAGCTCTTGCACCACGGTCAGGTCTGCTCCGTTTTCCATCAGGTGAAGTGCCATACTTTTGCGAATCAGGTGTGGAGTGATTTCTTTTTGGATTCCGGCTTTTTGCCCGTATTCTCTTAAAAACTTCCAAAGGCCCTGTCTGGAGAAGGGTTCCCCTTTTAGGTTTAAAAATAAAACATCATTGGTGCGGGACAGCGGTAGATACTTTCGGGATTGCTTTAAATAAACACGAATGGCAGACACTGCACCCCGATACAGCGGAACATAGCGGACATGTCCGTCAGATTCCACGGTAAGATAGCCTTCCTTCAAATGCACATCGTCTATCCGCAGATTTAAAAACTCACCGGTTTTTAACCCTGTGGCATATAGCGTTTCCAAAATAGCACAGTCCCGGTAACCTTTAATATCGTCTGTTTTAGAACAGGCAATCAGACGGTCTATTTCTTCCATACTAAGATGTGCTTCACTATTAGAGGAAACGGCTGTATTTTTTTCGTATTTTCTGTCTTTCGTAGGGTCAGAAGGAATCAGCTTTTTGGTCAAAAGATACCGAAAAAAGCTCCGCAGAGAAGCAATATTTCTGGAACGGGTGGACGGGGAACGGCCCAGTTCTTCCAAATATCTTAAGTAAGGGGAAAAACATTCGCCGATTGCTGTGATTTCTGTTTTGCCGTTTGCCCGGCAAAACAGAAAAAAATTGCACAAATCTCTTTGGTAGGAAGTAACGGTGTTCTCCTTCATATTTTTTGTTTTTCTAAGGTATTGATAAAACTTTTTTGCAAGTTGTTCCATTTGGAAAACGCCTCCTTTCCCACAATCCTTATTCATAGAATTATTATAGCATCAGAGGGATTTTTTGTAAAGAGATTTCCCGAAAAATACACATTTCTCTTTTTTATCGGGAGAAAATGCTCAAAAAATGTGAAAAACCACTTGACATCCCTCAAAAAAAAGTATAAAATATATGTGGTTACATATAACCAAATTTATTGATAGATATAGAAACCTTTTAAAAAAAGATTCCAAAAATAACTATAGATTGTTGACATATTTAATATCGGCACATTTCCCAAAACAGAGGCTCTTTGCATTGAAATTCCTCCTTTTTGGAATTGTTGGCAAAGTATTATTCCCTTGGGATATCTGTTTTCTTGCGGAGAACTATTGTTATAAAAAACTGGCTTTTTGGTGTCTTTTTGCAAGGTGTTCTATATAGAAAAGGAGATTGCAAATGGAACCCTGGTTAGTAGTCGCAATTTCCTTAGGTTCAGCACTTGTTGCATTTATTATTGCATTTCGGTTAGGTATTATATACCGTAAAAAGATTGCAGAAGCAGAAATCGGCAGCGCAGAAGAACAGGCGAAAAAGATTTTAAACGATGCAATCAAAACCTCGGAAGCAAAGAAAAAAGAAGCACTGATTGAAGCTAAGGAAGAAATTTTAAAAGCCAGAGCCGAAGCCGACAAGGAAATCAAAGAACGTCGGAATGAAGTTCAGAAGATGGAAAAGCGTAATATGCAGAAGGAAGAACATCTGGATAAAAAGCTGGAAACCATCGAAAAGAAAGAAGAAAACTTAAAATTAAGAGAAAAACAGCTGGAAGAAAAAACGGAAGCAACCAACGAAATTCAGAAACGTCAGCTGGAAATCTTAGAGAAAATCTCAGGTTTAACCAAAGAAGAAGCCAAAGAATACCTCATTAAAAATATTGAAGATGAGGTTCGGGTGGAAGCAGCTCTCAAAATTAAAGAAATTGAAGAGCATACCAAAGAAACCTGCGATGAAAAAGCGAGAGAAATCATTACCGGTGCCATCCAGAGATGTGCATCTGACCATGTGTCTGATGTTACCGTATCCGTTGTGGCATTGCCCAGCGAAGATATGAAGGGCAGAATCATCGGCCGTGAAGGACGAAACATCCGTTCTTTAGAGCAGATGACCGGTATCGACTTTATTATTGATGATACCCCCGAAGCAGTTATTTTAAGCGGATTTGATCCGGTTCGCCGTGAAGTTGCCCGCTTAACCTTGGAAAAACTGATTCAGGACGGTCGTATCCATCCTGCAAGAATTGAAGAAATGTTCCACAAATCCCAGAAAGAAGTGGATCAGACCATCAAAAAAGCAGGGGAAGGCGCTACCTTCGATGTTGGTGTGCATAACATTCATCCCGAGCTGGTTCGTCTGTTGGGACGTTTAAAATACAGAACCAGTTACGGTCAGAATGTGCTGCAGCACTCCATTGAAGTTGCTCAGATTGCAGGATTAATTGCCGGTGAACTTGGCATTGATGTGACCTTAGCAAAACGTGCAGGTCTGCTTCACGATATCGGGAAATCCATTGACCATGAAGTGGAAGGCTCCCATATTCAGATTGGTGCAGATGTTGCGAAAAAATACAAAGAAGATGCTATCATCTTAAATGCCATTATGGCGCACCACGGTGACGTGGAACCTGAAAGCACCATCGCATGCATCGTTGCGGCAGCTGATGCTATTTCTGCTGCAAGACCCGGCGCAAGACGTGAAAATATTGAAAACTATATCAAACGTCTGCAGAAGCTGGAAGAACTGGCAACTTCCTTCAACGGCGTAGAACGTGCATTTGCAATTTCTGCCGGCCGTGAAGTTCGTGTCATGGTAAAACCTGACGATATCAACGATGAAGCAATGATCTTAGTGGGCAGAGAAATTGCCAAGAAGATTGAAAGCGAAATGGAATATCCGGGTCAGATTAAGGTGAACTTAATCAGAGAAACCCGTGTTGTTGATTTTGCGAAGTAAGATGATTCGATCAAAGAGCATCGTTTGTGAGAGTATACGTAAAAAAAGGACGTGGAGAAATCTGCGTCCTTTTTGTTCACATAATTTTAAAAAAAGAGACACAAAATTATCACAAAAAAAAGCTATAATTTTCCTGTGATAAAACCGTATTTTAAAAAAGGAGGTGAATGTTTGAAACTGCGACATGAATATAAGCATCCGGTGAACACTTTTGATCTTTTGCAACTCCAAAAACGGCTACCGTTGGTTATGAAACGGGATCAACACTGTGATGAGGATGGCTCCTACACGGTGAAAAGTCTTTATTTTGACAATGTTTGGGATAAGGCATACCGCGAGAAAATAGACGGTGTCAACCATCGTGAAAAGTTCAGAATCCGCTATTACAATGATGACACCTCTTTTATCCGACTGGAGAAGAAAAGTAAGAGAAACGGTTTATGCCAAAAAGAATCTGCCATGATTACTAAAAAATTGTGTGAAGAATTACTGGCAGGAAATCCCAAAGGACTTTTAGAGAGCAACCAACCACTGTTGCAAGAACTGTATGCAAAATGGCAGTATCAGTGTTTAAGACCGAAATCCATTGTGGTGTACCGAAGAGAAAGCTTTGTGTTTGCGCCGGGAAATGTGCGGGTAACGCTGGACACCAACATCAGCGGAAGCAATCAGGTATGGAATTTTTTTCATCCGGATTGTCAACTGATGCCAAAGCAGTCACTTGCTGTTTTGGAGGTGAAGTGGGACGAGTATCTTCCGGCTACCGTAAAAAATGCCGTCTGTCTTTCTTCCCGCTATGCTACTGCATTTTCCAAATATAGCGCAACCCGTATTGTTTAAGAAAGCTATCATCAATCATGAAAGGAAATAAAAAATATGAATTTTTCTGATATTTTTAAATCCAGTTTTTTAGAAAACATTAATATATTTTCGCTGTTGGATGTGTTATTAACCTTAGGCTTAGCGTTTGTGTTGGGACTTTTTATCTATATTGTGTATAAGAAAACCTATTCCGGCGTGATGTATTCCGATGCTTTTGGTGTTTCTTTAATCGCCATGACTATGATTACCTCTTTGGTGATTGTGGCAGTAACCTCCAATGTGGTGCTGTCTCTTGGTATGGTCGGTGCGTTATCTATCGTTCGTTTCAGAACCGCTATCAAGGAGCCTATGGACATTGCCTTTTTATTCTGGGCAATCGGCGTTGGCATCGTGTTAGGTGCCGGACTTCTGCCCTTAGGCATTATCGGTTCTGCCATTATCGGTGTGATGATTGTGATTTTTTCTACCAGAAAAGTGGGACTCACGCCCTATATCCTGGTAGTAAACTGCGATGGAAGTGATGCCCAGAAGCAAACTGACGAACTCGTTTTAAAATCTGCCCCAAAAAGCATTTTAAAATCCAAAGCTATCAGCAAAGGCGGAATTGAGTTGACATATGAAATCCGCTTAAAAGGTGATGACAGCGCTGTGGTGAATCAGATTTCTGAAATTTCCGGCGTAAGTAATGTGGTGCTGGTTACATATAACGGCGAATATATGTCATAAGAGAGGAAAACACGATGAAATTTGTATGTGTACTCTTAAGTCTTTGCCTTTGCTGTTCGATGCTTACTTTTGCAACTGCTCCGGCAATGCCAAATGGAAATCCCATGGAATCCGGCGAAGAATTTCCGGGGAACAGACTGCCGATGGAGGGGGATGTTCCTCCCGATAAAAATTCGGAAGAATTTTCCGGGAAGAATCGGTTTCCAGTTATGGAGGAAGGTGGATTCCAACCGCCTCAGGGAGGAAATCCGCCTGACTTTGCAGGCGGCAGAAACTTGTGGGAAAACAGAGAAGATTTGGTGCAAAAAGATGCTCTTACCCTCTTTTTAGAAGACTATTCGATTGTTCCCATTTCGTTGGGCGTGTTACTGGTTGCATTTCTGTTTGTGGGATTTTATCGCAGACGGCATTATTAAGATAACGGGAGGAGCTTATGATATCCAATAAACATATTACCCGATTATCTTTGGTATTGATGAGCGCTGTACTGATTCTTTGTTTCTTAGCGCTTGGCTATGCTGACCAACTTGCCGGGTGGAATCTGGAAAGCGGAATTTCTATGGAATATCCCACAGTGCTTTTTGACCATAGTAGGGTGACAGACATCCAAATCACCATGCCGGAATCAGACTGGAACGAAATGCTTTCCAATGCGATAGCGGAGGAATATTACGAATGCGAAGTAACCGTTGGCGGAGAAACCTTTTATCGGGTAGGAATCCGTCCCAAAGGGAATACCAGCCTTTCATCAGTTGCCCGCGACCCGGAGAATAACCGGTACAGTTTCAAACTGGAATTTGACCAATTTGTAGACGGACAAACCTGCTTTGGACTGGATAAACTGGCACTAAACAACAGCTATGCCGAC
>JAZQKB010000015.1:0-126290 GCA_045541975.1 Clostridia bacterium
AAAAGCACTTGCCTATGCAAGTGCTTTTATTACTCTGTAAACAATTCTTCCATTGGCACATCTAATACCTTGGCAATCACAAAAATTTCTTTATCGGTGGCAGCTCTTACCTGTCCCTCCAGCTTGGAATAACTGGTAGGATTCATATCACATCCCATAATCTGAATCTGTGCAATAAAATCTTTTTGCTTAATGCCTCTTGCTTTTCGCATCCGTTCAATATTTCTACCCACCAGATTTTTGTCTCCGTAAAGCTGTTTTCTGATTTTCATATCTTATAATTCCTTTTTAGAATTTTTCTTATATTATATTCTAAAAAACTCTTGACATAATTCCAAATTAGAATTATAATATAAGAAAATTCCGTTTTGGAATTAAATTTAAAGGAGGCAAAAAAATGTTTTGTAAAAATTGCGGTACAGAAATCAAAGAAGAGTCTAATTTTTGCTTAAAATGTGGAACAAATTTAACTCAAAATCCGGTACCAAATCGTAATGAAGAAAAAGAAAGCATTATTTTTGAATGTAAGGGAAGTTTACAAGGTGGAGGTGTAGGAAAAATCGTTCTTACAAACAAATGCATTATGTGGACAAAATCAAAAGGCGCAAACTTTTTGATGGGTGGTGCATTATCTTTGTTAACCAAAGGAGACACCTCCGTTAAATTTGAGCAAATTTTAAAACTGGATACATACCTATTTTTAGGCGGCGGTGGTTTACAAGTATACACGAATCTTGGAAAAAATTTTAAATTTGGTTTCAATTCATCCAAAGACAGAGATAGAGCTATGGAGTATATTAGAGGGAAAATCAATTAAAATCATGGTATCCCATCCGTTCAACTCTTACTCCCAAAACACTTCTTCGGAAGTGTTTTTTTATTTCCGCACATGTACCGTCTCCGAAGCTATTAAGATTAGACTAACTGAGAATCTTCCAATAAACACCAAAAAAGCACTTGCCTATGCAAGTGCTTTTTTCTCGCCCCTTTATTGACAATTATTTCTCCCTTTGTTATAATAAGAAGAGAGATTATCAAAAGAGGAGATTTTATCCTATGATCAGCAATTTTCATACGCACACTGTTTTGTGTGACGGCAAAAGCACCCCTGAGGAAGTGGTATTATCCGCTCTGAAAAAAGGATTTTCCTCATTAGGCTTTTCAGGACACGCTCCCACCGATTTTGACCAAAGCTACTGTTTAAAAGATGTGTCCAGCTATATTGCCACAATTACCGCATTAAAAGAAAAATATCAAAAAGACATTGAAATCTATGTGGGCATTGAAGAAGATGCTTACCAGTGGACAGACCGGAACAAATTTGAGTATCTGTTAGGCTCTTCCCACTATTTAAAAAAAGACGGCATTTACTATCAGTTGGACTGCGGTGCCGATAATTTGCAAAAATGTCTGGACGCATTCGGCGGTGACCCCTTAAAATTAGCGGAAGCCTATTATTCCCAGTTTACCGCTTACATTCAGGAAAGAAAACCTGATATTGTGGGGCATTTTGACTTAATTACCAAATACGAGGAATCCCAGACAGACTGGTTCTTACAAAATCCCGATTATCACAAAATTGCCGAACGCTATCTGAAGCTTGCATCAGATTGTGACGTAATTTTTGAATTAAACACAGGCGGTATTGCAAGAGGCATCCGCTCCACTCCTTACCCCTACGAAAACCTGTTACATATTCTAAAGCAAAAAGATGCAAAAATTATCGTAAATTCTGACAGTCACCACAAAGATACCATCGACTGTTATTTTACCGAAGCAAAGAAATATTTAAAAGATATTGGTTTTGAATATCTTTATACCTTATATCATAACGAATTTCAGAAAGTTTTTTTAGTATAGGAGGATTAAAAGAAATGGATTTAAAAACAATCTGCGACCTGGTTGACAAACATCAGGACGAATTATACAACATGCTTTCGAGCATGATTAAAATCAACTCCGAAAACTACGGAAACGGGGGCAATGAAGAAGAATGTGCCCGTTTGATTCATAAGCTCTGTCAGGAAGCCGGCTTTGAAAGTGACCTGTACTCTCCCATGGAGTTAGACGAATTTGAAAACCATCCTGACTATCTGCCGGGTAAAAACTTAGAAAACCGTTACAACGTAACCGCAGTAATGCGTGGAGAAGAAGACACCAACGAAGTAATGCTGATGGCACATACCGATACCGTTATGTTCGGTGATTTGGCAAACTGGGAACGGCATCCCTTATCCGGTGACATTGAAAATGGCTGTATTTACGGCAGAGGTGCCACCGACGATAAATACGGAATTGCATTATCAATCTTCTTAATGAAATTGCTGAAAGATGCAGGCTTTGTTCCCAAGAAAAACCTGCTGTTCTCCGCTTATGTGGATGAAGAGTTGGGCGGGTCCCACGGAGCAATGGCGGCAGTCATGAAATATCCCACCAAACGAATTGTGAATATTGACGGCGGCTACGAAATGTTAGTTCCCAGTGCAACCGGCGGCGGCGTAGTGACCTACCGCTTCCACACCAAAAACACAGTGGACAGTGCAGCTCCTACCGCAATGGGCTTCCCCATTGTGATGGAAGAAATGAAAAAATTCTTCCACGCCCGCAGAGACGAACTGCAGAAGAATCCCTACTACAAAGATACCTTTGTGCCGGAAACCTCCCTGCGCTACAATGAAATCCGTGCCGGAAACAACGATATGGATAAAGATATCGGCGTATTGCAATTCACCTTCTATACTGACAAAACCAAAGAAGAAATTTATAAAGAGTTTGCAGCATTAGAAAAATCCATTTCCGAAAAGCTGGCTCCCCTGGGATTGGTTGGCGACGGTTTTACGCCCGATTCCCGCTTCTTCCACTACGGCGTTTGTCCGCCTGATTCCGAGGATGTAAAACTGATGGTGGAAGCTGCCAACGATGTGGGAATGGATATGCAGGTGTGTGCAGGTGCTTTGTCTGATATGTCTGTATTGTTAAAATACGGAAGCAACGCCACCTTTACTATTGGTGCATCCCGCCTGTTCCACGAAGTGGGCGGTGCTCATCAACCCAATGAATTTATCGAATGTGAAAAACTGCTCAAATTAACCAAAGCAGTTGCGGCTTACCTCTTAAAAGTATTAGGATAGGAGTTTGTAACATGAAAGCCAATGAAATTGTAGAAAAGCTTTTTACCCTGGCACTGCAGGACAGAGAATTTAACCCCAACGGGGACTGCTGCAAAGCAGGAGATCCCCAAAAAGAAGTGAAAAAACTGGCAGTTACCACCTTTCCCTCCACCGACACCATCAAAGCGGCGGCAGAATGGGGAGCAGATATGATGTTGGTACATGAACCCTTATATTATGACCATCTGGATGCCTACAGCACCAAAAAACTGCAGAGCGAAAAAAGAGAACTCATTGAAAAAAGCGGTATGACAATTTACCGCTTCCACGACCATGCACACTTTGCTCCCGAAGATTTAATTGCAGTGGGGATGGTTCGTCAAATGGGATTTGACGCCGATGTGGAATATATTACCCCCGGTCAGAATACCCGTATTACCTTAAAACAGCCGATGACTGCCGTGGAAGTTGCAAAGTATCTGGAAGAAAAGCTGGGCCTTCGCCATATCCGTATTTGCGGTGCAAGAGATATTCCTGCAACTGTGATCACCGGTATGTTCGGTGCACCCGACGGTATTTTGGATTTACTGCAAAGTGACGACACCCAGATTATCCTTGCAGGGGAAGTCTGCGAATGGATGATGGCAGAATATGCTAGAGATGCAGGGTTAATGGGACATAATAAAACTCTTTTGATTTTAGGCCATGCAGGGAGCGAAGAAGCAGGGATGCTATACATTGCCGACTTAGTTGCCGAAATGAATCCCGCTCTTACTGTAAAATACTTCCCCTGTGGCGAAGTATATACATACACTGACAGCGAATAAGTTCGTTTTTTGTCAGTTTTTTCCGTCTTGCCCTTGACGAATCCAAAAAATGGGTATATAATTGTAGCAGATATTGAACTACCAACAAACTCAGGAGGATTTTTACGATGGATATGAGAAAAAGCAGAGTGCTTGCTAAAATGAGAAACGGCGAAATGGCTGTTTCCTGCAAATTAAATATTTCTGACCCCAGAGGTGCAGAAATTGCAGCAATGAGCGGTTTTGACTGTATCTGGATTGATATGGAACACGTTCCCGCAACCTATCTGGAAGTGGAAAATATTATCCGTGCAGCAAAGATTTACAATGTTGACGTGTTAACCCGTGTAGCAAGAGGCAGCTACAACGATTTAATCCGTCCCTTAGAAGCGGATTCTTCCGGTATTATGGTTCCTCACTTAATGAGCTTAGAAGATGCAAAACAGATTGTGTACTACACCAAATTCCATCCCATCGGACGCCGTCCCTTAGATGGCGGTAATGCAGACGGCAAATGGTGTCTGGTAGACGGCAAAGATTACATGGAACAGGCAAACGATCAGCGTTTTGTTGTGGTTCAGATTGAAGACCCCGAACCGCTGGCTGATTTGGAAGAAATTTGTGCCATACCCGGTATTGATATGATTTTCTTCGGTCCTGCAGACTTTACCCAGGGCTTAGGTTGTCCCCTGGATTTTGCAAATCCCAAAGTGGACGAAACCAGAAGACTGATTGCAAAAACCGCAAAAAAATACGGCAAATTCGCAGGTACCACCGGTGGCCCCGGTACCATTGCCGAACTTCGTGACATGGGTTACGATTTTGTAAACGTTTGTGCAGACGTTGTCCTGTTAGGTCAAGGTTATAAGCAGGCGTTTGATGCTACCATGGAAGCATTAAAGAAATAATTTAAAAAAGAGAATCCGCTTCGGATTCTCTTTTTTCATGCTCCAAATCCCTTGACAAATTTCTACAGATTTGGTATGATTAAGATAATAAAAAATAATATAAACTGCTGTAAACTGCAGCAGTGAAAACGGAGGAAATTCTCATGAATTTAGTCTATGGCGTAAAAGACAAGCCTTCATTTGGCAAAACCTTAGTCTTTGCATTCCAGCAGCTTCTGGCAATTTTAGCGGCAACTATCGCAGTTCCCTCAATTGTTGGAAACGGTATGTCCCATTCTGCAGCACTGTTTGGTGCAGGGGTTGGTACTTTGGTATACCTGCTGTTCACCAAATTTAAAAGCCCTGTATTCTTAGGTTCTTCCTTTGCATTCATCGGTTCTATGGTAGCAGCATTTGCAGGTGCAGCAACCACCGCTGCAGGCTATATGGGTCTGATTATCGGTGCAGCATTCGCCGGCTTAGTGTATGTAGTATTAGCAATCATCGTAAAAATTGCAGGTGTAAAATGGATCAACAAACTGATGCCTCCTGTGGTTATCGGCCCCACCGTTGCTTTAATCGGTCTGTCCTTAGCAGGTGCTGCAATCAATGACCTGCAGGTTGGTAAAGTAATGGTTGACGGTGTTTCCACCGCTTCTGTTTATGTTTGTATCATTTGTGGTCTGGTAACCTTAGCAACCGTTATTCTTTGCTCTGTTTACGGCAAAAAAATGACCAAAATGATTCCTTTCATCATTGGGATCTTAGCAGGTTACTTAGTTGCAACCGTGTTCACCTTAATCGGTAACGCAACCGGAAACCCCGCTCTGATGGTTATTAACTTCAACGCATTTAACAATATGCAGTGGGTTCCTGATTTCACCTTCCAGACCGCTTTTAAAAGCATTGGTGATATCATCACTCCCCAATACATCGCAACCGTTGCTGTAGCATATCTGCCCGTTGCTTTTGTAGTATTTGCAGAACATATTGCAGACCATAAAAACTTATCTTCCATCATCGGTACCGAACTTTTAGAAGAACCCGGTTTGCACAGAACTCTGTTAGGGGACGGTATCGGCTCCATCGCAGGTGCATTCTTCGGCGGTTGCCCCAACACCACCTACGGCGAATCTGTTGGTTGTGTGGCCATTTCCGGTAATGCTTCTGTTGTAACCATCATTGTCACTGCAATTATGGCAATCGTTGCTTCCTTTATTGCTCCCTTTGTTACCTTCTTAGCAACCATTCCCAACTGTGTAATGGGTGGCGTTTGCATTGCATTATACGGCTTTATCGCAGTATCCGGTTTAAAAATGATTCAGCAGGTTGACTTAGGTCAGAACAAAAATCTGTTTGTTGTTGCAACCATCTTAATCACCGGTATCGGCGGCTTCACCTTAAAATTCGGTGATATCACCATTACCTCCATCGCTTGTGCATTAATTTTAGGTATTCTGGTTAACGTAATGGTATCCGGTAAAAAAGCACAGTAAGGAGTGTAGCAAAACCATGAGTAAAGTTACTGTTTTTGACCATCCGCTGATTCAGCATAAAACCACAATCTTACGGCAGACTACCACCACCAACAAAGAATTTCGTGAATTGGTAGAAGAAATCACCATGTTAATGTGCTACGAAGCACTTCGTGATTTACCGTTAGAAGAAGTGGAAATTGAAACTCCCCTAACGAAAACCAAACAAAAAATGTTAAAGGGTAAGAAAATGGCGATTGTGCCCATTTTACGTGCAGGTCTTGGTATGGTGGAAGGAATGCTGTCTTTGATTCCCTCTGCAAAGGTTGGTCATATTGGTATGTACCGTGACGAGGAAACTATGATTCCCCACGAGTACTACTGCAAATTGCCTAAAGATATTTCCGAACGTTTAATCGTGGTAGTTGACCCGATGCTGGCAACCGGCGGGAGCGCCATTGATGCCATCGGTCAAATTAAATCCTACGGCGGAAAACAGATTAAGTTTCTTTGTTTAATCGCTGCTCCCGAAGGAATTGAAGCTTTATCCAAAGCGCATCCTGACGTGGAAATTTACTGTGCAAATGTGGACGAATGCTTAAACGATCGTTGCTACATTGTGCCAGGCTTAGGCGATGCAGGAGACAGAATCTTCGGCACAAAATAATTTTTTCAGTATCAAAAAAGGGATTCCTTTACGGAATCCCTTTTTTAGTTATATAACAAATAGTATAGATAACAGTTTCTTTTAATAAAGCATTGTCTATAGTAATACGACAAGTTTCCTTTGCAAAAATGATGTTACTCGTTTTACTCACAAAGATGCGATGTTTGCCAAATGTCCCCAACAGCAAATATTATCAGACGCAGCCGTCATCATTGGTAATACTAAGCTCATTTTCCTCTGGCAAATAACATTAAAAAAGCACTTGCAATTGCAAGTGCTTTTTTGGTGAGCCATCGGCGATTCGAACGCCGGACAACTTGATTAAAAGATTTACATAGGCTAAAAAATGAAGCCCAAATCAGTTCTTTTCTCAGGTTTTATAAACAATTAAATTGCCATATTTTGGTATCTTTTGTTATCTTTTTTTATAATATAGATGTCAGTTTAGATGTCAAATTTAGGATTATGCAAAACCACATATTTTTATAATTTAATCCAATGGAAACTACGTTGATTTTTGCTCATCATAATCATAACATGAGTACAAGTCATTACGGTATTGATAAGGTCACCATATCGCATCGTCTTGAACATATCGTACGCAAATAATTCTTGTACCTCTCCTCCTAAAATTTACTCTATCATTATAATAAATCGAAGATTATGAAATGGAACAAATATTTGGAAGAATAAAACAGCACAACAAAAAGGACCGCTCGTGAAAGCGGTCCTTTTTTCATTTTTAAGTGAGCGTATTTAACGTTGTACGAACTGAATATGATATCTCATTTTTAGTTTTTGTTGAACGCATTAAATGTTTAGCGAATTCATCTGGAGTGTAGTTAGATGATAACGGTTTTTCCGGAATATTAAGTTGTTGATATAACTTTTCTATATCTTTTTTAGACACTGTTATCCCTCCTAATTCCTTTTTGTTGGTGCGGATATAATCATTGCGCTACCTTTATGGTTTTCAACAATTTTAATTGCATTAGAACTTGAAAACGTATGCATAAACGTATGATGAATTGTCAACACACAGTCTTGTAAATCATTACATCCATCGATAGGCTTTTTGATTAGGTTCTCCAATTCTACAACTTTTATACCCAAACCTTTACATTCATCAATATGGATATGTTTAGCATGCGTATAGGTTTCTTTGTGACTTCCTAAAGTGTCGATGATTTTTTGTGCAGCATCCTCTTTATTTGGTACTGAGGCTAACATATTTGTAACAAGCCAATCTTTTACCATATTGTTAGACCAATCTATAGCTTTTTGGCAATCGCCTATAAATGTGGGATGATAATTAGATAAAATAACTTGCCAAATCGGGATAGATGCCGGGTTGGCCGCAACATCCTTTTTTGCATTCTCTACTTCTTCTATTACACCAGCACATGACATACCACCAAATTGTGGGTCGATTGGTCCGATATTGGATTGTTTTCCCATAACGATTTCTTTGCATGATAATGCAATCATTGTTCCTGCAGACATAGCAATTTGCGGTACAAATGCTCGAATATCATTTCCAAAAATTGCTTTAAGGTAGTTTACAATAGATTCCGTAGCTGCGGTATTTCCACCAGGTGTGTGCAAAATCAAATCTAACCCTTTGGTTTTATCTAATCCATGCACAACTTGCATAAGTGCATTTTTATCATTATCATCAATTGCAGTATCTTGGCTAGGCTTTTGTAAAAATCCGGAATAATACGCAATTACATTTCTGCCAGTATATCTATGCATTATGTTAAGATATTTTCGTCTAGTCAGATCTAATGGGTTATCAATGGACGTGCCCTGTATTTCAGCTAAAACCTCTCCCCAATTAGGCATTCTTACCACCCCTTTGGTTCATTATAACACATTTTTTTAGTTCTGTCTATATGTCATTTCTACCAAAATCAATGTCTTTTTTTGTAAAAAATCAATTACAACCTAATAAACTATAGCAAACATCACAACTATTGAAATACCCCCTTTACACTTATATTATATTGATATCAAAAATATATGTCAATTCCATTTTCAATGTAATATTTTGTTCTAAAAAGTGTATCGCTGAAGAGGAAACGAAGGATCTTTTGGTCAGTCTTATTAATGAGTAGAGCTGCTTCCTTCTACAAAAATCTATAACATTATTTTTGAGATAAGAATGATATATTTCTCTATTAAAAGGAGAACCCTTACCTCTTTCTGAAACGACGCTTTACCTTTGTCCACTTTCTGTCCGACCACCAATATAGCAAAAAGAAAAATACGACAAAAAAGCAGACAACAATCGTGATAATATTGATTGCCATCATCAACAAAATCTGTATCCACGGATCCTGAATATATAAGATGCTACGGCATAGCCCCCACCTGATTAACAAGGTAAGAGCTATACCGCAAAAATCTAATAGCAAATAAAAAAACACCTTCCTACTCATACTTTTCTCCCTTAACTGCTGTCGCCCTTGCTTTTGTTGTTCCAGGCATCTACCAGGATTTCAATCAAAGCAACAAGCACCAGTTTGATGTATCTCATCTTATCTTTTATATCTCACCTCCAAAGCCACAGTAAAAGTATTCTTCAATCTCATCCAATTCCCAACCGGAGGCAATCAGTCTGTCAACATCGTCTGGAGTATATCCCTGAAAACGGGCAATGGATTTTAAGTCGCGAATATACTCATCCTTTGTACCGTATCCTATGTCGCCCCAACCACAGGAAGAAAAGGAACTGTACTCCCACCATTCCCTGCCACTGTAGGCACTGTAACGGAATGTATTTCGCTCCAGGATTCCATCGGAACGTATTTTTAATATCTCTCCCCTGGAAACGGCAATGCTCTGAAACTCCCCTCTCTGCAGCGCAAAGAATAACGGCGGAAAATCTATCAATGCCTTATACAAAATCTCATCCGTTGAGGCATATACGTAGACTTTCAAATTTGGGAAATGCAGAATCGAAAGTGGGCTATCCCCTTTTACCAACCAGATGTTATTTTTATCATCCAGGATGGAATAAGAAAAACTTCCTTCCGTTTTCTCTGCCATATAGCGGATACTTTCAAAATTAAAATGCTTCTGACTTTCAATTAGTTGAACACCTATGTAACTGTCTGTTTCAATTTTGGTTTTGGGAAGCTTATGTTCCTTTCTTAACGTCTTGTCATTATACAACACGCCGTTATGGGCGAAGGCAAATCTGGAGTTTCTACATCTGCCGAAAAAAGGATGATTATTCCGATTATTCTTCTCGCTTCCCTGCGTACTGTGTCGGGTATGACCAATCAGGGAAATGATGTCATCCGTATGCTTAAAATCCAACTTGTATGCAGACTTATTCTCCTTTACAATGGTGATACCGGTGGGGTTACAATACGCAATTCCCGTGGCATCTGTACCTCTGACGGCTGACTGCTCTGCCAGAGCGTTAGTCAGAGCTGAAAGATTATTCATCTTTTCACCACTGTAATTTAAGAATCCAAATAAACCACACATAATTATTCTCCCTCCCTTACAACTGCAACGGCTTCATTCACATACAGCCTTTTTTCTTTTAAGTAGTCAATCAGCTCTGCCTTTTCGGACGGTATTTTCTGCACAAAATCCAACCAGCTCATTTCTTCCATTTCCCTGTCTGTCATATCAATGGCTAAGCGACAGATTTCATCTACCAACTGTAAGGAAGCAAGGAAGGTGCTGTAACGCAGTGTTCCACGGAACAGGCGGAACTCCACGGTATCATAATTCTGAATATTGACGGCGCAGTATCTACCCATCCGTTTTCCCTTAGCTTTGTTGTAGGTTTCGGTAGTAGTCTCTGAAATTGTGGCATATTTGGCCGCCCAACGGTTCAAATTTTCAAGGGAGCGCCGACTGAACCGAACCAACTCATTCCAATGTTTTTCTACAAAGAAAACGATTCTGCCGATGCCCTTTTCCTGTTCTTCATAATCTTTCCCGAATGCGCTCCGTGAACAATGGATATGCAGACCGCAGGTGCTAGTGTTATGGGAACGGTAGTTTAATTCTACTGCTCGATCCATCAGCTTGGGCCAGTTCATTTTGTTCGTATGGTAATCCAACGTCATGGGATGAGAAACAATTTCAAAGCCTTCGGGAATAGAGCCGTCATATTTGCAATAAATCCGTTCTTCTTCCGAGTTTGCGATTCTCATCAATTCTTCAGCATTGTCACCGTATGCACCGCCTTTGTCTATCTCTAATTCCACTCCATAAAAAAGAAGACCCGAGCCGTAAAAATTCGGTTCGGGCTTATAACTGTAATTTTTAATGGAACGATTATTCATACGGTTCCAGCAGCCGAGACAATACGGAAAATCGCTGTCATCATTCTCATAGTAAGCGTCATCCCTATGCACCAGTCTTCCACAGTCCTCGCAGTTAACATAGTCATATTCATAGCAGTAATGGCAAATGGTCAAGTCAGCGTCTCCGTCTGCCAAGTCTTTCCAGATTCTTTTGCCACAGTTATCGCAGGTAACTGTCTGCTCCTCAAAACAGGTTTCGCAAAGAATTTGTCCGTCAAAGCTATGGGATTCTTCTTCGGATAAAATAGATGCTCCACAGTGAACACAGATTGTTTTTTCGTTCATATTTTTTGATTCCTTTCTTTTAATATTCTGATGCAAGTAACATTGTGGAATGGGTTTCATCATCGATTACAAAAATCTTAGCGGTAATAGGTTCTTCCCAATCCAACTCATATTCTTTTTCATACGCAGGGTCTTCCTGGATGTGTTTAATTCTCTGCTTGCCGGATGCTTCTGCAGATAATAAAAAAACCTGCAGATAGTCTTTATCTACAGGTAGTTTTTCAATCAGCTCCCACATCAGAGCTTGTAAAATCAGCGGAATCTTATCCCGGACACCACAGGTTATAAATTTTTGATTTTGGAAAATAAATATCACTCCTTTGATTAATTTCACTAGTATAATATCTGTTTCATCATGGTCAGAAACCGAATTATAATGAAATAACATAACATTAAATTATACTAGTGGAAAGGAGACGAATCACAATGTTTCAAAGTGATTATGACATTTTAACAGCCTACGAAGCCATGGACTACCTTGGTGTAGGCGAAAATACCCTATACCGCCTCTTAAAAAGTGGCGAGCTTGGAGCTTTTCGTATCGGTAAGATATGGAAGATTCCAAGAAAAGAATTAGACAAATATATCAATAAAAGTGTAGAAAGGAACCTAACAAAATGAATGGATATGATTTTTTAAAATACTTAACCGTAAACCTAACCACAACTCAAGAAATTGGCAATGTAGAGCGTACCAGCACAGCAACAGGATTCTATGCGATATTAAACAATAAGCCTGTTCTGATTACCGCCAAGCATTTTGCCCAGGAAGCAATGTCCAACCTGACATTGCCTGTACATTACCAAATCAATAATACTGTAGTGACAATGCCCATAACTGCAAGAGTAGACTGGATAGATTCCGAAGATTACGATATCTCATACTGTGAAATCAAGCCTATTTCAGATAAGTTAAAAGAAATCAACGGAAAAACCATGTTTTATACTGCACTCACTGAAAAAGACATCATGACAAAAGAAGAGTTCTCCGAACTGAATGTACTGACTCAGATATTAACAATGGGTTACCCCTACGGTGTCAGTAGCACCCACCACGAATTCCCTCTCTTTAAAATGGGATATCTCTCCAGCCTGCCGAAAGATTTCACGGAAGACGGACAAGGCTACCTTGACCTATTTGGCGAAGAAGGTTGCTCCGGCGCTCCCATATTCTTAAACAATTCACAGTTAAAACTGGTTGGCGTTCTCACGGAATATGTATCCAACAAGAAGAACTCACCCAAAAGCACCTCCGTATATGTATCCGCCGATAAAATATTGGAATTGGTAAATCAAGAATAGTTCGAAATAAAAAAATACCCGAGTAACCAGGTGGTTACTCGGATATTTTCGTTTGTTTTACAGGTTATGCAGTATCAATAATGCATTTCTAAAGCTGGAATGCCAATATGTAGTCTATCTGTATCCTGATCAAAAAGAATTAGATAAGTATAATGATAGAAGTGTAGAAAAAAGTTTAAAAATTTAAATCACTACAATTCAAAAATCCTATGTCAGAAAATAACCACCCGGGTAGCCAAATGGTTACCCGGGTGGTTATTTGTTTACCAAATGTTGTTGTTCTTTCCGTTTAATTACTACGCAAAGAGCAAAAGTGTGATATTATTTCGAATTATATTCTTATAAATTCGTGGTGGGTGTGGTGGATAATCCACTTAACCTCAGTTCGTCATAATTATGCTTCGATAAGATGTTACATTCAAGAACGTTACATATCTAATGAAAAAGAATGTTTCAACTTATTCAGTTCTTTCTTCTTATGATTCATTAAAGCATGAGTGTATAAATCTGACGTTATAAACATGCTACTATGCCCGAGCAATTCCTGCGTTGTTTTCATATCAATTCCTGCTTCCAAAGCTCTGGTTGCAAACGAATGTCTCAAAGCATGAGGATTGGCTTTAGGTAACCCTGCCTTCTTTACCAACTTATAAAATTTCCTGGTATAATTTCCGGGATCAATATAACTTCCTGCGTCAGACGGAAATACCAAATCAAGTTCATTATTATTCTTTGTTTTCTTTCGTTGCTTTTCCAATAGGGGTATCAACGATTCAACAAGAGGAATCACTCTTCTACTGGTTTTGGTCTTCGGTTCACTGACTATAAGCTTCGTCTTGTCTCCGCTACTAGAATAGGTATTCACTCTATTCAGCGTTTTAGTGACACTGATTACACCATCTTCTAAGTTAACATCTGACCATCTGAGTGCTAACACTTCCCCTCGTCTTAATCCGGTAAATAGTGCAAAAATGTACATCGTACCGTATTCATCTTTTTTCAACTCTTTCAATAATTTTATCTGCTCATCTTCAGATAACACACGACGCTCTTTTTTTACCTCTTTTGGCAGTTCCACAGCATCACACACATTAAACAACAGCAAACGGGTTTTAACAGCTTTTTTTAGTGCAGCGCTCAATACCATATGTATAATGTGAATGGTTCGTGCCGATAGCCCATCGGCAAATAATTGATTATAAAAAGCCTGGATTTGTAATTCAGTCAGTTCAACTAACCGTAACTGCCCAAATGCCGGAATCAGATGTCCTTTTAACATGGCAAAATATTGATCATATGTTGTTTTCTTGATACTATTAGCCTTGTATGTTTTTAACCAAAACATCAGCCATTCTTCCACGGTTGGATTTTTCTTTTTATCTATATAAGTTCCAGTGTTAATACTATTAATTAACTTATTGATTTTTTCAGCTACCTCACTACGGGTTTTACCATAAACATATTGACGACGTTGTCCTCCGTCATCGTTTCTACCGATAGTGACCGTTCCTTGCCATCTACCGTCCTTACGTTTCGTGATGCCACCTTCGTTGTGTCCTCTTTTTTTACTCATAATTTTTCCTCCTATAAAAAATGCTCCTTGAAGCGCAATAGCCTCAAGGAGCGTTAGTTAAACTTTAATCTTTTTCCCTGTTGACGAACTAATCCAATGATTAAATTCGTCTATAGGAACTAAAATTTTTCTATTAATGGTTATGGACGGAAATCCTGCAGAATGAACCAACTTATATAGGTGGGTGGTGCCAATCGGCAAAACTTCGCCCAGCTCTTTCATAGTATAGAACTGTTTGCTCACTTTCGTTACCTCCTTTTAAATAATATTATCTTAATGTTATCTGCTGTATAAAACTTTATACAATTGTACGCAATTCAAAAATATAATAAATATTTATCATGTTTTGTTACCCAATATTAAGTTTTGATTTGTGTTATAACAAAATAATATAAAAAAATAAAATTAAAATTATAAGGAGGTCTACCATATGTTTACATATAATAACGGTAGAATCGTGATTCACAGAATCACAAAAACTAACAAAACAAATATTTCCAAAGAGGATATCATGAGAAACAACAAATACAATGATCAACTGATATCTCTACCCCAAAATGATACGGGAAATGCAAAAAGATTCCTGCTTTTTTGCAGAGACTTTGTGAAGTACAATATAGCTCTCCAGGAATGGATGATCTGGAATGGTAAACTGTGGAGTACAGAAAACGCCTATGCTGAAATAATTGTACTGGCGCAAGCGGTAATGGACAAGTATTACACAGTTGTGAAAGAAAACAAAAAGCTGGATAACAGTGATAAAAAGATAATTTTATCCCATGCTAAGGCTTCGAATAACAGACAGAGCTTATGTGATACCCTAACACTGGTGATGCATATGAATTACATTAAAAAAATGGAGTGCAAACCTTATCTGCTAAATGTGCAAAATGGGGTTGTAAACCTGAAAACAAAGGAATTACTTCCCCATCACCCCAAGTACGGATGTACCAATATTTGTGTTTGCGATTATAATCCAAACGCCAAAAGCAAGAGGTTTAAAGCTTTCGTAAAAGAAATTTGTGATTATGACCCAGAAGAGTATCATTATGTGAAAACTGCCGCAGGATATTGGGTTACCGGAAGTCGTCGAGAAGAAAAATTTTTCATATTTCTGGGTACTGGTTCAAATGGAAAAAGTAAATATTTAGAAACCATTGCTTATACTTTAGGTAATTATGCAGGTTTATTCCCAACCACGGCCTTGACAAAAACAAGTCAAGATGCCAGCAAACCGACTCCAGAATTGGTTCCATTGATAAATACAAGATTCGCTCACACAAGTGAGTTGAAATCCGACAACATCATCAACGATGCTTGCATTAAGCAGTATACTGGCAATGCGCATCTTTTAGTCAGAAAAATGCGTAAAGAGTACAGTATAGTTGATATATTTTTTAAAATTGTAGTGGATACCAATTATGAACCTAATTTCAAGCGTTTTGACGACGCTATCAAAAGAAGGATCGTAATTGTGCCATTCACCAAAAAATTCGAAGGAGACGATAGGGATAACGATCTCGAACAGAAACTTCAAGACGATGCAGTTTATGTCTTAAAATGGCTCATTGATGGTGCGTTTGATTACTACGCAAACGGACTTCATGAACCTTCAATCGTTAGAGCAGCAACAGAAATGTATTGCTCCGAATCAGATTCTGTAAAGAGCTTCCTTGATAACGCAACCACATACCAAAATGGTTGCTTAACACAGTCATCGATTCTGTATCAATCATATATAGAATATTGTAATGGCAACTCTTTCGAACCACTGGACAGCAGAACTTTTTCCCAAACACTTATGAAAAAAGGGTATGAGAAAAAACTGAAAAACAGCGGCACATTTTTTAAGAATGTGAAACTAAACGATTAATCCACCACACCCACCACTCGTGGTAGATGTGGTGGGTGAAACTATTAAACACAATAAGCGTCCAAACTTTTTCGGTTATTTGGACGCTTATTGTGTATTAACGCAAAACCATTGCTTTCCTAGTGAATTTGTGTTATAATAAAATAAAAAGAGGTGTATTTTATGAAACGACTCCCCCTATACAAACTAATGCAGATGTGCGATGCAGAAAAACTGAAAAAAATCTCGGAAGCCAATCCCGGCATCCCGCAACAGTACACCGTAATCGGACTTCATGAATTAGCGTCATTTTCTCCGTTTCCCAGCATCATGGATCAAGGCATAGAAGCATTAAAAAAAAGAAAATCCTTTGCTCGCATTAAGTGTGCGTGGAAACAAAAGATTGTTGCTGCATTTACAGAATTCAGCAAAACAAACGAAAGCGCATTTAATATCCGCAAAAAGCACCATATCCTTGAATTCCAACAATCAAAAATAAGCAACTTTATAATAGCAATGGTTGGCACAGTTGACAACTGCATCGACAATAAGCTATATGATTGCTATTATATTACTACAATCGAACCGGGAGCCGAAGTTTTCATTGCAATCGAGAAAAGCAACACCAACCACAGTAACGCGATTGAAGAAATAATGAATCAGCAGAATTTATTTAAAGATTTCGAATTTTATGGCAACGATTTCAGCCAGATTTACAACTTTTCGATTGATTTTATTTCATACATAACTGCTCAAAAGAATGATGAACTTACAAGTTTTATTCCGAAAAACTATACCATCGTTGAAAACGAAGAATATCAGGAACACATTAAACATAATAGTCCAGAAAATAACTGTGAAATCACAACCAAACCAACTGCAGAACCGTGTACCAATAGCACTCCCGAACAGACTGTTGAATGGTTCATCCCCGGAATTCTGAAAAACTATGACTACAAATTGGATGTGTATTCTCAACTAATGAAATTGCTCAGCCTAGCGGATTCTAATAAAATGTTGTTCCTATTGGGATTTTTCTTTTCGAATTCTTTGCCACAACTTTCAGAAAACCGCAATCATATTTCCTTGGCGCTTATTTCGACCAATCAAACATCCAGCAAGAGATTATGTGACATCTTATTCAGAATTGTATTAAACGAGGAAAGCCACACAGCAATTCCGTTTGCCCCTGAAAAGGAAATAGAAGATTATTTCGAATTATGTCCCCAACTCCCTTTGATTTCCACCATCAAGGACTTTAATAAAACGGATCGACAAAATTTAACTAATTCTTTAAATCTCTACCATAAAAGTCAACCGAAGAAATTGAAAGAAGCAATTATCATCCTTACCAGTAAAGAAATAGCGAATGTACACCTACACAATTTAGCAATAGATATATCGGACCCGTCCCATTTTGAAAGAACGGTAATAGATCTGAAAAATGATACTTCATTAAAAGAAACTATTCAGAATTTCTTAAACTATATGCAAAATAGATATGCCGACAAAACGATTTTCTTAGGCGACTATGAAGCCCAACAAGAAAATAATAGCGAATATACAAAACTTGAACTGTCAAAAAAGGAAAAATTCTTATCAAAAAATTCTCAGTTAACCAACGAGGAAGTGCTTTGCTACGCTCCTATTGTCTATTTCTTAGAAGAATATGCTAAACACCTTTCTCAAACCAAAGCTATTTCCGAAGAACAGCACCACGCTCTGAACAATCAGATAAAGAAACTCTATATTCAAATGAAAGAAGAGCTGGTTGCACCATCCAATTTTACAGTCATATCACCCACTGAAATTTCTAACGTGCTTCTAAAATGCATTGCAAAAGCCTATCATGAAAATAAGTTTGATGGTCTCACCTCAGAAGATAATGCTTATCCCACTAACACCAAAAATGGAATAAAATTGTTATGCTTCCATCATCAACAGAGTTCCCCCTTAAAATATGTCATAGAATTCTTGGAAGGTGCCGGCATGGGTAAAGAAATAGAAGATATCCGGGAGACAGCGATGCAAAGCGCTACAGGAGATGAAGTCAAAAAAATTTGGAGAGAATCCGGATTTACATATTCACCTGAAGGAAGACTTCTCTACCCCACCCGTAATGGTACAGCGCTAGCTATTATAAGCAGTAAATTAGAAGACCTGATTTAAAGTTAAAAAAAAGATGTCAACGTTGTCAACATGTAAACCAGACGCCCAAAAACCGCTTAACAAAGCCACTTTTCAGCGTTAACACATCAGTTTACTACAAACAAAAAAAGCGCACCCGTCAGACGGACCGATTTTAACCGTCAACAGGTGTGCTTTTTTCAAATTTAACATATTTATCTAAGATTGCATCCGTAAAAAAAATTATTGTAAAATTGGTGATGCCGGGCAATACCAGATAGACAATCAAAAGTACCAAAACCAAAAGGATTCGATTTGAGAACCCGAGCAAAACCACAACGGGAACAACTGCGTACAACACAAGATTTATCGCCATCATAAGCAAATTGATGGGTAACTTCATCAGTGCTAATAGCAACGAATTCTTTAGAATATGTTTTAGGGGCAATTCAAAGGTAACCACCATCTGATACACATAAATATGCAGCATTAGGTAAGCAATCAAAAGCATCAACGTGAAACCTTGCAAAACAAACATTCCTGTATTGAAATAATAGGTAAACGCCACTGTAAACAAACAAATGGCAAACAGATCAATTACCCACAACACGCTACTTTTCTTGAAATTCTTTTTTGCCTGTTCCAGCAAATCACTAAATCCCCAACAGGGCAACTCCCTGCCATATTCACGCAGGATGTAAATATACCCAGAGGTCGTTGGCCCTTGTCCTAAAAAAATCATAAAGAGAAACGCAAAAAAGAATCGGAACAAAAGATCATACCACACCAGATCCGTATTAGGAATAACGTTTTCCTGTAGCATCAATAAGCGATTCATAAAGGGAGAAGAAAGTATTCCCACCACAAACATAGTTACCGCAAAGAACGGAATTGATGTTACAAAATATAGCAGATTTAATTCTACGATATCCCATAATTTTCTGAGTAAAATGTCAAAAAACACTTGTATTCTCAGTTCATTGGGATCTCTTTTTACAACACCCTTTCCAGGTTTGATATCTTTATAAAAAACATATCGTCACAACTTTCAATTAATGTAGTTTTAATAAAAATTGCTGCAATATTGAAATTACAGGAAAAAACAGCCTCCTATGATTCAATAAAACCATAGGAGGTATTTTTTTATAGGCATTTCAAAACTGATATCATCTCAAAACGATATTTACGGTTGCGAGGTCATTCTTTTTGCAGTTCCTTCGTTGACTAACAGTTCAGCCTCTTCGCGGTTTTCCAGTTTTAAAATATTGTCTGCCAGTCGCATGGTGACAATTTCCCGTCGGTCTAACGTAGGACCACCCATATGGGGCATACAGTAAACATTCGGCAAGGTACGAAGCAAGCTGTCTTCTTCCAGTGGTTCCTGACAGAACACATCTAAAACAGCACTGAAACGCTTCTGTTTTAACGCTTCAACCATTTCCTCTTCACGAATGATGGGGCCTCTGGCAGTGTTGATAAACAAAGCACCATCCTGCAATAAGTCGAAATGCTCTTTTCCAATCATTCCACGGGTCTTTTCAGTGCTTGCAGAATGCAGACTGACGATGTTACAGGTAGAAAAGATTTCTTCCAAAGAAACCTGCTCTGCCTGATGCTCTTTTAGATATGCTTCATCAATCTGATGTCCGGAATAGATCTTAACCTTTGCACGAAAAGTGTGTAGCATAGAAATTAAGTATCTTGAAATAGCGCCCAGGCTGATAATCCCTACTGTTTGATCCAGAAGTCCCTGGGAAAAGAATCCGTCTCCGCGCCATCCGCCATTTCTGACGTTGTCCACATAAGTCGGAATTCTTCTTAAACCGGACAGCATATAGGCAATAGTACCTTCTGCCACTGATTCTGCATAGATTTCGTTTCCGCTCAGAATACGGATATTGTTTTCATACAGCCCTTCTCCAACCAACGTTCCAACTGTTCCGCCTAAATGAGCGATATATTTGATGTTGGTATGTTTGATATCTTCGTAAGAAATGGCGGTCTGCCCCCAACCTGTGATAATAGCATCGCAATCACGGGCATATTCTCCGATTTCTGAAGGAGTGGGATTTTGATCCCCTTCCCAATACGAAACCTCAAAACGCTCACTAAGATACGCCTTTGCCTTGTCTGTTAAAAAAGCTTCGCCTTCATAGCATGGATAAGCCACAAAAAGTTTCATCATCGAGCCTCCGGGATTACTGATTCTGACAAATTGCTGCCGCAGCATCAGAACAACTTACGGCATCAGAAGTATAGACATCTGCACCGATGCTGTCGCAGAAGCTTTGAGTAACCGGTGCTCCACCAATCATAATTTTCACACTGTCTCTGATTCCGCCTTCTACCGCTTTATCCACTACATGTTTCATTTCGCCCATAGTGGTGGTTAATAATGCAGAACAACAGATAATTTGTGCGTTCACTTCTTTTGCTTTTTCAATGAATGCTTCAGGAGCAACATCTACACCAATATCGATAACGTTGAGGCCTTTTCCTTCCAGCATCATTTTTACCAGGTTTTTACCGATATCGTGCAGGTCGCCTTTTACGGTACCGATTACAACAGTCCCTTTGGCTTCTACTCCCTGGGAAACAAGATGGGGCTTTAACACTTCAACGCCCATGTTCATTGCACGTGCTGCAATCAGCACTTCGGGAACAAACACTTCGTTATTTTTGAATTTTTCTCCGATTACGCTCATTCCAGCGAGTAATCCCTGTTCTAAAATATCTTTGGGTGCTACGCCATCGGCAATCGCCTGAGCTACCAGTTCTTTTACCTTGGGAGCTCTGCCCTGTTGCAGCAATGTGCTGATTTCCTGTAATACGCTCATGCTAATAACTCCTTTTTATCCAGATTATTTTTTCGGTTATATCTTAACACCAAAACGGTTTGATGTATTGAAAAATATCATCAAATTTTGGACTATTTTATTTTTTTAGCAGAAAAATTCAAACATTGATATGTTTTTCTCTGTATTTTCCCGGTGATATGCCGGTCAGTTGCTTAAAAATCTTGGTAAAATAACTTTGGTCATCAAAGCCTACCAGGCTGGCAACATCAACAATGGTGAGGGAATTATCCCGGAGTAATATTTTACTCTTTTCTATTCGGATGCTGTTGATATAGGCAGATAAGGTAACATGCATTTCTTCTTTAAAAATTTTGCTGATGTAGGACTTGCTTAAATACACATGCTCTGCAATCTGATCCAAAGAAATTTTATTCATATAGTTTGCTTTCACATAGGATGCAATTTTATAAATGGTATCGGTATGTTTTACATCTCCAAATTCAAACACATAGCTTACATAGCGGTTGATTACTCCGGTAAGCCAGATGCTGAGCTTTTCCAGAGACTGAAAGTTTTCCACTTCCTTGATATAATTATTATTCAAAGTGAAAATCTGGTTCATATCAGCACCCCCGTCAATGGCAGAACGGGACAGTAACACAATAAGCTCCAGAACCCTTGCTTTGATAATTCCAAGATCCCCATTGGAATGAAAAAAAATCTGTCCCAGCAGTTTATTCAAAAGGTCTTTGGAATGTTTGGCGTCCCGTTGCATAATAGAGGTCTGAAGTTCTTTTTCAAGGTCTATGGAATAATGAGAATGCTCCGATACCGTCTCCAGCTCTTTGTAGATAATGTTTAAAAAGTCTTCTGTGGATTCTTCGGGTGCAAGGACGGGCAATTTTGGTACAAACACTGCAGAAATAATCTCTGCCAGATCGTTGACCTGCGAGGTTTCAAAATGAGGAAGTCCGTAGGTTTCGCTGACATCCGCCAAATCCCCCATAATTAACGGGCCGGTGATAATTCCGGTGTTTAAGATGTTCTCCTCTTCCAAAAGAGGAACCGCAATGAAAATAAAACCCATCGGGCAATAGTATATGTATTTATTATCCCATCGCACCGATTCATAGCACCCGTATAAATGGGTTGTTTTGTAATCGCATGGATGAGGACAGCGATTGCAGAATGTTTCACAGGAAAAGTTCTTTAACCGAACATCAAAGGTGTTGCAGTCAGTCCGAAACATTGACGATATATGTTTTTTTAATTTTCTGATTCCGTCATCCATGACATATTCTCCTTATCTGAGACTGTGAATGCATGCTGATTCTTCTGGAAATGCTATACTTTTAACAGAAGAAATTTACAAAATTATTCCAAAAAAATCAAAATATTTATATACTTCTTTTTAGAAAAAATGTATACTGTTGTCAAATCTTATGGTGAGGTGAATCAATATGAACATGAAACATTGGTTAAATACGGTGAAAAATTCACCGAAAAAGAAAGCAATGCCGGTATTATCCTTCCCCTGCATTCAGCTGATGGACATCACAGTGAATGACTTAATCGCAAGCAGTGATTTACAAGCCAAAGGTATGAAAATGATCGCGGATAAAGTTGACTCTTTAGCTTCTGTAAGCATGATGGATTTATCTGTGGAGGCTGAAGCTTTCGGTGCAACCATCAAATTTTCCGATGACGAAGTTCCGACTGTAATCGGGGCACTGGTTACCGATATGGAAAAAGCCGAAAATTTACAGATTCCCGCTGTTGGAACCGGCAGAACAGGCATTTATATCGAAGCGATTGAAAAGGTATGCAAACTGATTACAGACCGTCCTGTGTTTGCCGGCGTTATTGGACCGTTCTCCTTGGCAGGACGACTGATGGACGTTACAGAAGCTATGATTAACTGCTATGTGGAACCGGATATGGTACACATTGTGCTGAAAAAAGCAACTGAATTTATCATCTCGTATATCAAAGCGTATAAAGCTGCGGGTGCCAACGGTGTGGTAATGGCAGAGCCTTTATCCGGAATGCTTTCCCCTGATTTGGCGGTTACCTTCTCCGATACTTACGTCAAACAAATTGCAGACGCGGTGCAAGATGATGACTTTATCGTGATTTATCATAACTGCGGAAACAATACCATTCAGATGATCTCCTCGATTTTACAAACCGGTTGTGCAGCCTATCACTTTGGCGATGCAATCAGTATGAGTGAAATGCTGACCCATATTCCTTCCGATACGGTTGCTATGGGAAATGTAAGTCCGGCAGCCCAGTTCAAAGGCGGCACTGTAGAATCCATCAAAGAGGATACCAAAAAAATTATGTCAGAGTGTTGCAAATATCCCAACTTTGTGATATCATCAGGTTGTGATATTCCTCCCACCACCAGCTGGGATAATATTGAAGCATTTTTCCAGGCTGTGGATGAGTTTTACAATGAATAAGGTGACGGTATGTTATTAGAAACAATCAAAGCAATGGGCTTTGACAATGCAGCAGAGGTTGCAGTAAGTGATATTGCATTTGAACCTTCGCTGATTGACCTTTGCAAAATGAATCATTGCGGTAACTACGGCAAGTGCTACTCTTGTCCGCCCCATGTGGGTGAAACAAACAACCTCATCGAACAAGCGAAAGGTTACCAAAAAGCCATTGTTTTTCAAAAAATTTACCAACTGGAAGATTCCTTTGATTTTGAAGGAATGGAATCCTCTCACAAGGACTTTAACACCCTGACACAAACGGTCAATGAGTTTTGCCGTAACAATCTGCAAAGCTTTCAGGTGTTTGGAGCCGGTGGCTGCAAAATTTGCAAGGAATGCGGAGCAGTCAGCGGGATTCCCTGCAGGTTCCCGGAAAAAGCCATTCCTTCTCTGGAAAGTTACAGCATCCAGGTATCAAAACTTGCCGAGCTGGCAGGCATCCGATACATCAACGGACAAAATACTGTAACCTACTTTGGTGCTGTTTTTCTATAATATATAGCTAACTTGACGGTTTTGGGATAGAGAAATCTATCCCAAAACTTTTTTTATGTCCTTTGATCGGTTTACTTCGTAATGGATTGTTTGGGAAATAACGGTTGTAACGATTTCATGTCAGACCATATAAAATAAGTAATCCGAGGTTCTCTAACTCCGGCAACACAAAATTCTTCCGTACATTCCGATGACCCGGCAGCGGGAATTGCCGCCTTCACCTTCAGAAGCTGAGAGCCGTCATACAAAGCGAAAAAAGTAACGGTGTCACCCGCTATCTGTGCTTTTGCAACAACCTCTTTCTCGGTTGTAATTCTGGGAATAGGAGTGCTTTCATCTTCCTTGTCATAGAATGCTACATGGAAAGGTTCCTGTGTAAGATCCCGAAACACAGATTGATAAATCCGTGCCGTTACATCACCGGACACAATTCTGGGAGGATTCTTTATAAGACTAAACTCGCCGTTTCCCGGTTCCATATTGGTAGTTGGGTAGAATATCATCTTTGCACCTTCCGATGTAATATCGAAATCAGGTGGCGTTTGAATTGTTACGATGTTATTTTCTACATCTGTAATCTTATATCCAATGCCTGTACCATCGCCCAAGTATGATAAAATCCAGTCATTTTCTTTCACATTCTCGGGAAGATTTTGCGAAAGTGTCAGCATATTATCAGAAAGAAAATCTGCTCCTCGGTTCGTGGCAGTTACTGTAAATTCCAAATCGGCTTCACCGGATATCTGAACTTCACCTGCCACAATTTCTCCATCGCCAAAAAGATATCCGTAAATCACCTCTCCGGTCTCTTTATCCTGACGAACTACTGCTACTTTTCCAGAAAATTGAAAACCATTTACGATTCTTGTTTCATCATCTTCTGATACATAAATCGTGTCAATATACTGATTACTTGTAACCTTAACACCATAAGCCATCTGGTCTCCATCTGCAGGGGAAATATATTCAACCTGGGATACCAACCCGTTTTGTGAATCCCTGAATGTTTCATACACGGATGCGAATTTTGTAACGGTTCCGGCTTCTTTTTCATCCTCACTCAAAATCTTTCTTCTGTATAAATGCCAGTTCGGGAAACTGTCAAATAAATTATTGTTGCATTCGGTTCTGCGATACGTAGGCATTTGGCTGAAAAATACTTCTGAACCTTCAATTCCATTTGTAAAAGTTTTTACCGAAGAACCACTTTCCTCCCCTTTCCACTCGAAATTGAATGTCGTCTCTCCAGAACCGGTCATGGGATTTTTTAGCAAATCTCTGTCTGTTTTTAGCCCCTCTGTTTTTCCGATAGATTCCAGATAGGTTTCCAGTGTGCCGGTCTGCTGTGTCAGTGAAATGCCGTCATAAGTCATGATGGTATCTTCGTCTTCTGATGCCCTTAAATACATTTCATGAGCATCTCCGCCTTTTAAGCGTTGTAAATCAAACACATATCCACGATTACCATCCAAACGGATGAGCATTAACAGTCTCCGCTTCATTTCTGTGCCATCGCCTTCCGGACCGGGGCAAGATGCTTCAATGAGTTGTACGGCTTTATTGGACGATGTGCCATCATCATACTTCAGTAATGATTGACGTACACTTTGGCGAAACCTATCTTCATAATTCTCTGTGTCTGCTTTCCATACCCATGGTGTATTATGCGCCATGGTATTCAAATGAAAGTAGAATCTTGTTCCGGTTCTTGCTTGAGGATAGCCTGCATCGGGTAAAGCCTCAACACCGCCGCCCCACAGTATCATAGACAAGAAATTACCATGATAGTGGCCACCTCCATAAGGTACCCCCTCTGCAATGGACGGAAATGTCAGATGAACCTGAGTGGTGTCTAATGCATCTGCATCCGAATCACCTAAAGTGAGTGCATAATGCCCAAAACTGTTTAGTTCAATATTTTTCATCAAATCCGCTGTGATGGTTTTATTTTCAACATCCAAGTTCGCATTTCCAGAATAAGTGTCGTGAATCGCAATGGGATTGCCGTCCGGAAATTTCATGATATTTGTGATGTTGTTTGCTAAATTTAATATAGGATACCGATCCCTTAAATATGTTTTATCTAAGTATAAACCATACAGATGGTCACTGCCTCTGTAATCAGCCGGATCAGCATAGGATAACTGCAAAAGACGTAATGCCTCATCAAAATTTCCGATAGTTTGCTGATGGTAGTTTAAAGAACCTTCATGCCACATTCCGTCAGAATGAAAATGTCTGGGACCAATCATAGTGTCTGTCCAATCCAAAAATCTTCTGATCATATCCGGGCTTCCCAATGTTACCGCAACACCAAAAATCTGTTTGATACCAAACGGAGTAAGATTGCACAGCCATTCTCCGTTGTTTACTTCGAACAGCATATATACAGAGCGTACAAACCAGTCTTCTATGGTAGCACGAACATTTACCCCGAATTCTTCACTGATTTCATCCCACATAGGATCGTCGTAAACTTCATTATAGCCATAAATACAGACATCCGGAATAAATTTATAATAAGAAAGTTCCCGCACATTTTTCAATTCTTCTGACACATTTTGATAGGCAATTGCCATCTCATACATTGCCAAAATGGAGCGTCTTAAGTAATTCGGATTTTTCTCATATCTGCTATACAACAACGCGTATCGCTGTGCCACAAGCTGCAAAGCAGACGGAGTGTCAACATTTGTCATATCTGACGCATCGTTAACCGTTGATTTGATATATGCCAAATACTCATCGTCCGACATCGTGAAAACAGCACCTAACTTTTCCTTGATTTTTGCTGCGGAATTTTCTGTGGTATTCATTCGGATTCTTTCTGAGTGCATCATCATAAGGTTTAAATTTGCCGGATGTTCCACTGCACTGCTATCATAAAACATTGGTAATTCAAACTTAGCCGTGCCAACAGGACTAATGTCCTTTTCCCCGTCGAACACCGAAACCATTATTTTATGTCCGTATTTGGGAACATCAGGAATGCTGACAGATACAGAAAACTCGCCGTCTGCTCTGGTAACATCCGGATATGCCTCCACTTCACGAATCAACTCATAGCCACCGATGACAGACCTATATAATCCGGCAACCACTTTCACTGTGGACAAATCTTTCGTGCCGTTGGACTGGAATTTGACTTTGGATATCACAGTTCCGCTACGCACACTATAAATCCGTTTTTCCGGTATCTGGGAATCCAAATAGTATTCGGCATTAACTATCGTGAGTGGAGCCGGAGGTGCTTTAATGCCCCAAACCTGAAAATGCTGAATCTGGCAGTTTATGTTCTTCTCATATACAATACGAACATATCTTGCCCGCACAAATTCACAGGACAACTCGTGAGTATAATAGCTGACATCCCCCTGGGAAGGGGTATCAACCGTTTCGGTGGAGCCTGATAGCTGCCAGTCTTTTCCATTGTCGGAATAATAAAATGCAAAGTTGTTATTTAAGTTTTTTTCAACGACAGTTACCTTGGAAAGCAGATAATCTGCACGCAAATCAACGGTCAGTGCAGGATGCTCTGAATCCGGTCGGTAGGCAGAGGCAAATACGGTATCGTCTCTGCCGTCAATGGCGTTCTGAGGTGGTGCGGAAGAATAATTGCCGTTTGCCGTTGCAAAGCCACCCAAAGCAACATTTGCAAGATCCGTGGGAGAATCAATGCCAAAAACCTTAAAATGCTGAATCTGGCAATTAATGTTTTCTTCACAAACAATCCGTACATAGCCTGCCCGCACAGCATCAAAATTCAATTCGTGGGTATAAATGGTGGCATTTTCGCTAGGAGTGTTGCCGGTTGTCACAGTCGTTCCCAGAAGATTCCACGCGATACCGTTTTGAGAATAATACACCAAAAAGTTTTTGTTAAAGTTCTTTTCTGTTATCACCGCTTTGGCAATCAAATACTCACCGGAAAGGTTCACAGTCAAAGTAGGATATTCCGAGGCAGGTCTGTATGCAGAGGCAAACACGGTATCATCCCTGCCGTCAACTGCGTTTTGGGGAGGAGTGGTAGAATAATGGCCGTTTGCAGAGGCAGATTTCTGCAGTGCTACATCAGTCAATGTCTGCGCAGAAGCATTCAGGCAAAACCAACCAAACGCCACAATAAACAGCAAAAAGATGCAAACAAACCGTTTCATTTCTATCCCTCCATTTTACAAAATAAGTAAAAATACAGGGACGGGATATTCACCCCGTCCCCGCGGTTTCAATTATTTTGCGATAAAATATCCGTGTGCCAGCGGATCTAAAGTTTCTAAGTCAGTCCAAAGGAATACACGCACTTCGGGTGCAGTGGTGTCCTGCAAGCTGATTTCTGCTTTCAACTGAGCAGATTCACCGTCACCGATTCGTTGACCTAAATCGGCACTTACCATTTTGCCGCCATCATACAGTGCAATCACCATAGTACCGGTTTCAGAACCGATATTCACGATTGCAGTAACAGCTTCCTGGTCAGTAATTGCAGTAATCGGGTTGCTCAAATCTGCTGCATTATAGAACACAGGTGCCAGAGGTTCTTTGTAAGCAATCTGATACATTCTGAATGCACTTTCGTCAGATGATTTGGAAAGAACAACCTTCATACCTTCCATAACTGCTGCACTATTGGATGCTGCGGTTCCGTTTGCATTGTAAATGCTTACAGAATATTCAGGAAGAATTGCAGAAAGACTTGCGGTGTATGCTTCCACGGTAGGAGCAGTTTCTTTTAAGTTTTTCACCACATAAGCCAAGCCTGCTTCAGGAGCTACTTCTACACCGTCTGCACTTGCTTTGGACAGTGCAAAATCTGCATAATCTGCACTGGTAACCCGATAGAATTTATAATCATCAAAGTAGAAATCACCGGTTAAAATTTCACCGTCTTGATAGGTCAGCATATAATATGCCATTCTGGTAATTTTGATTTCTTCACCAGCATCAGCAAAATCACACTGAAGAGCATCCACTACTTTTTCGCCGTTGAGATAACCCGTTACAGTTTCATTTTTCAGATCCATAACAACCGCTACATGATACCAAACATCTACATCGTATGTGCCCACTGCAACACCGCCGATATACAGCACACCATCATCTTTCATATCAACAACATGCGGAGCAATATCGGACTTACCGTTTAACCACATATCAAGGCTCTTGTTGCAGTTCTTGTCTCCGGCTTTTACGCTGGTTTCAATCACAATAATTTGATCGGTATTGTCTTCGGTAATATTTCTGGTTAACTGGAAGTTGGCATTTGCGGTGATGGTAGTGCTTTCGTTATGCATTCTTCCCACACCGTTACCTTTGATGGTGTCGGAAATGCCTTCCCAATACATGGTAGCCTTATCCCAGTATTCCTGCGTATCACCGTTTGCTTCTTCAGGGTTAGCGGAATATACGGCAGACCATCCCCACGGGAAACTTGTTCCTCTTACGGTGGAACCTACTCTGTAAGATTTTTTGCCTACGCTATCATTAAAGTTAGTGGCAAAATCTTCCTTCATTTTGATTTCATAATAAACTTTTTCTCCTTCAGAAGAAGAAAGCTCAACAAACATTCCGTCTGCCACATAAGAAGCATCTGCAATCACATTTGTCTTGGTTGCATCAACAATTTTCACAGCAGTGGTTACTGCATTGCCGGTGATTGCATCCAGAACGGTTTTTGCAGTGGTACCTTTCACGATATTCGCTAAGGTGTCATTTTTGATTTCTGCTTCCAGACTGTCGTCTAAAGATTTAATTGCAGGACTCAGAGTAGTTGCAAAACCGGAGATTTCACGAAGGAAGATCGCATCGGTTCTGTTATTTGCAGTATCTTTTAAGGTGTAAACAATTACTTTGATTTTGGAAATTTTCTTATCGTAATTGTCCCCAATCAAGGTGTTGTCGCCAACCACGTTAATCATATTGATTCTGTTATAGGAATCAGTTGCCAGTTCTGCTTTGGTCTTGAATGCGTCTGTATAATTTGCGAAAGGTTTGTATTCGGTTTCGCCTTCATACATAACCTGAACATTCACGCAGGGAATTGCAGAATAGGTAGCACCGTATCCGGTTTCTACTAAAATGCTGCCCAAATATAAGGGAGTCTGCATGGTGTATTCTGCAACCCACAGCTTGTTATCTCCACTATTGTGGTAAGAATATCCACCGTCAGTTACGCTATTACCGGTTGCAACATGGGTATAGTAGTCAGCATTATTGGAGTTGTTTGCTTTTGCAGCCCAAGAAGCACTTTCCGGGGTGCCTGCATTGCCTAATACCAACTCGGTTGCGGTGCTGGCATTATCATATTTGGTGAGGGTATACTGGGATACTGTGTTTTTAGAGAAGGAAGATAAAATATTTCCAACTGCCACACAGTCACCAGACCATACAGTTGTGCCGTCATAGGTTGCTTTTACTTTCAGGATATAACCAGCATCCGCTTCGGTAATGGTATAGGTTTTTCCGGTTGCGCCTGCAATAGCAGTGTATCTGCTGTCAGCAGCAGAAGCGTTCACATGGCTCTTGGTAGCCACTTTGGTTCTTACCCACTGATAAGTTACCAGAGTTTCATCAGTTGCTGCAGTAAATACAGGAACAGCTTCGATGGTATTGCCTACATTTAAGCCATTGTTTTTCTGAATATCCACATATCTGATAGAGCCGGAAAGAGCAATTTCATAATATGCTTTGATACCTGCAGAAGAAGTCAGTTCCACAAACATGCCGTCGGTTACTGCAGTCGCACCATCAATTTCTGCAGTCTGATCTGCAGATACCACTTTTTTGGTCACATCCTGCTCATTTGCGGTAATCGTAGCAAGCAGCTGTGCAGCGGTGGTGCCGGGTTTTACGTAGGAAATGGTATTGTCAATCAGTTTTGCACCGATAGAGCTATCGATAGAAACAACAGAGGGTGCAACTGCTTTTGCAAAACCAGAAATTTCACGAAGGAAAATTGCATCGGTTCTGTTATTGGCAGTGTCTTTTAAGGTATAAACAATCACTTTGATTTTGGAAACCTTTTTATTGGCATCAGTACCAATCATGGTGCTGTCACCGGTTACATTAATCATATTGATTCTATTATAAGCATCCGTTGCCATTGCCGCTTTTGTTTTGAAGGAAGCGGTATCATTTGCCCAGTTTTTGTATTCGGTTTCTCCATCATACACTACCTGAACGTTCACGCAGGGAATTGCAGAATAGGTTGCACCGTATCCGGTTTCTACCAGAATACTCTCCAGCTGCACCGGTTTCTGCAAGGTATATTCTGCAACCCACAGCTTGTTGTCTCCGCAGTTGTGGTAGGAATATCCACCGTCAGTTACACTATTACCGGTTGCAACGTGAGTATAGTAGTCCGCATTGTTGGAGTTGTTTGCTTTTGCAGCCCATGCAGCACTTTCCGGATTACCTGCATTACCTAATACCAACTGAGTTGCGGTGCTGGCATTATCATACTTGGTAAGGGTGTATGCGGATACTGTGTTTTTAGAGAAGGAAGATAAAATGTTTCCAACTGCTGCACAGTCACCGGACCATACGGTTGTGCCGTTGTAGGTTGCTTTCACTTTCAGAATATAACCTGCATCAGCTTCAGTAATGGTATAGGTTTTTCCGGTTGCACCTGCGATTGCAGTATATCTGCTATCGTTGGCAGATGCATTGGAATGGCTCTTGGTAGCCACCTTGGTTCTTACCCACTGATAGGTGACAGCTTCTGTACCGTCTGCGGTATCTGTAAAAACGGGGGTTGCTTCCAGTACTGCGCCAACATGCAAGCCTTGGCTTTTGTCAATGTCAACATAGCGGATGCTTGTTGCTGCAGCACTTGCCATAAACATATTCAACGGGATCATCGTTAAAACCATTGCTATGATTATGGACATGCATAATGTTCTTTTTAACATGTTTCATTGCTCCTTTTTATTGTTTTATCGTTTTTATTTTTACGTTGAATAAAAGGGGACGCCTGAGAACATAACGATCAGTGATTCTGACTGATCAAGCGGTATACTGCAACAAATGCCTGTTCACGGGGCACTTGTTCACGGGGCATAAATGTGTTTTCCGAAACACCTTTCATAAGTCCCATGGAATACGCTTTTTTCACATATTCCACTGCCCATTGGGAAATTTCGTGACAATCATTCCAAAGAATGGATTCCTCCGAATCGAAAACATAGTCAGGGTATTTGATAAGATATGCTTCACTCAGCATTTTTGCCATCTGTTCCCGAGTAATGTAATCGTTAGGATTTACACTTCCGTTATATCCCTGCATCAGACCTGCCTGACTTACAGCCATAATATCTGCTGCAAACCAGTCATTTTGCGAAACATCGGAGAATAAACCGGTATATTCAGCTTCAGGAAGGGAAAGTGCTCTGCAAAGCAATGTGGCAAATTCTGCTCTGGTCACACCTTTCTTGAGATTTAAGGAAGTGCCGTCACCCTTTACAATACCCTTAGCAACCAATGCGGTAATTTCGGTTTCTCCCCAATGTCCCTGCAGTTCGGGATACTGAGGGATCGGAGTCGGGGTAAGGGTAGGTGTGGGAGTAGGTGTTGCCGAAACATATCCTCCCCCGCCACCACCGAAAGATTCCGTTCCATGTTGGGGTGCTTGTGTGGGAGTCGGCGTGGGAGTTGCGGTAGGTGTTGGAGTGGTGTCTGCTATGATGGGAGTATCGCCAAAATAAACATACAGATTGTTGGGATTCTGATGGAATGCTACTGATTCTCCGTTGACAATGACCTGATTGATCACACGGTCGGAGGCAATGGTCATATCATCTAAAACCACACAATTGTCGTTCGCCTGGAATAATTCAAACTCATAAATTGTCGGATTTTCTCCTCTGGTAGCAACTGCCTTAAAATATCTGGCGTTGACCGCAGCAAAATCCAGTTGATTGGAAGATTTTCCGTTCTCTGAAGAAACTACATCCGTTCTGCCGATGTATTCCCATTTTTTTGCATCATTGGAGTAATAAATGTAATAATTACAAATTTTATCCTCTTCTTCCAGGTCTCTGGTATAGGGGATAACTTCTCCACGGGCAATTTTATCGTCATAATCTGCCAGCGGATCTTTTGCATCGATAATGTTGACAGTAGAAACCTCAGTGGGCGTTTCCATATCAATGTAGAAAGAAGCAAACTGAGTCGGTGCCGGAATGGTTTCCCGATAGGAGGACGTCCATCCGGTATCCACATCTCCGTCTGTTACAGAAGTGGAATCTCCACTACCCTCAGTAAAATAAACAGTTCTATTGGTTGCAAGATTAGTAGTTTTTGCATTTGCAACCGTGTCAGTTGTGACAACTCCTTTCGATGTTTCCAAAAGAATTTCATCACCCTGCCAACGAACGCCAATATCAGAAATGTTGCTGTTGGATTTTACCAGATAACGATCAGCTGTTTTATCATAAATCTCCGTTCCGCCTCGCAGGATTGCAAGCTCATCCCGAACTGAATTTTTCTGAATCAGAGCCGTTACTCCATCGGTAGTATAATCCCCAAAATCACGGTTTGCTTGTTGAGAAAGGTCAAACAATGTGTAATAAGAAGTTGTTGTAGTGGTATTTTGCCTGGTATCTGTTTTGTCAAAGGTAAAGGCATTCGCCACATCTTCGTTCACATTCAACGGAATATTCCGGGTAGAGATCGTAGCATTCTCTCCGGCTTTCATTGGGTACAACACCGTGTTAAAGGTTGTGGTACCGTTGGTTGCCTTATCGTATCTTGCATAATTGGCAGTCGTATAGTTAGAACCTTGTGCCCAATACCCTGTTTTGATATTGGCGGTCAGCGGCATCGCTTGCTGAACAGGTGCAATCAGAAGATTCGGACCTGATGCAAAATTGGTGCGGGTGTTTCCGCTGACAGGGTCCTGGGTAATGTTTGCTTCAGGCAACATATGCCAATATTGCTTGTATGAGTTTACTTTCACCTGGTTGTTCTGCGGTTCGATATAATCGGTAACGATAAAATAATCCGGCGACACAAACAACACATCACGGAACATTTTGTAATCATCAGTCAAATGCAGATGATCCTGATAGTTAACGGTTTCTACCCGCAAGAAATTATACATAGAATTCAGCTCTCGGTTTTCAGGATGCATATCTCCTGCCACACCGTCTGCCTGTGAAAGAATCCGTTCGCCGAATGCTTCCTGATCCACGCCATATGCACCTTTTTGAGTAACATCGTTAATTTCAACGGCATTGACTTTTTTTGAGGATAACAACCAACCGGTTACCGGCGTGTTGTAGTTATAATCCTTATGGGTAGACTGTGCCAGGAGGTATTCTCCGTAAGCATAAATATTCAGTCCTAAGTCATCATTCTGTCCGTGGGAAAGCTGGCGTCCACCGTCAGCATTGATTTGTGCCGCTACTGCATCTTCGTTCCATCCACTTCTTAATACTGCTTTTTTTGCAATATCAAACACAACAGAACCTCGATCCGGCATACTGCCGGTAGTACGTCTGGAATATGCCCACTCGTACATATCATCGTCGATGTAATCCAGAAAATACGAATAGTTTTGTGTCATATCCGTGGTGTATGCTGTGGAATGCCCTTGTTGCCACCCACCAAATCCGGGGTGAGTGCCATAAATGGTATAGCGCAACATTTTTTCGATTTCATCAAATGCCTGCTGACCAACATATTCGCTAAAATCAACATTCATTGCTGTGGCATTGGTAAGTCCAACCGACCAAATGGAAATGATAAAGTTGGTATAATTGAAGGATACTTCAATACATGCTCCGTCTGCAAACATATCCTTATGTGCGGTATACAGCATACGATGCTTTGCAACTTCTTTCCAACCACCGCTTTTTCCATTGCCGTAACCAACATCGGAAAGCGGTTCATCCACCACTTTGAACTCCTGAAAAGCAATTGCCGCAGTCAATAATCCTGCAGCATTTGCAGTACCAAAGTTATTATGTTCCGCTGCTTCATCCCAGTTGTTGACTGCCCATTGCGACATCATGTAGTAATACTTTAGCATCATGGTAAAATATTCGGGCGTCATATGTTCACTTTGCGTAATCGCAGTGAACTGCGGAATCATATCACGTAATGCCATACCATTGTACAAGGTATTGTCAACATCAATAGCAGGCAAGCCGCTTCTGTCGCTGATTCGCTTTGCCAGATGACGAATCTGATGATATGCAAATGCTTCATTCTCTGTTCCTAAGTATGCATAGGTCAACGCTGAAAGATGTCTGGCTTCCGTTAATACGGCAGCAGAAATGGTATCTTCCCCGTCAAATGAACGGATATCCAGATTCACGGTATCTGCAATCATGGAATTCCAGGTGATAGTTTCGTCCCATTCGATATATCCACCGTGAAATGCAACAACATCCTTCACACTTCTTTCGTATGATGTTGCTGTGGGATTTTCGGAGCGTTCCATTCGCCCGTGCAAAATCAGTTGAGCTCCGGTAACAGAATCTCCTTCATTCAAGTCGGAAATATCAAATTTGAGATAAGCTCTTTTGGTGTAAGTGTCTACTCTGTCTTTGGTATAGCCGATGGAAGAATAGGATTCCTCAACTTGTAAATTTGGCTCCTGTCCATAGGTTGTATTTCCGTTTGCTTCCGGGGAAACCGTAGCATCTGCAACCGGATAATACACTCTTTCCCGACCGTTTACCACAAGCAGAAGCTGGGGTGCCTGCCCACCTTCTTTCGAGTCAAACACAGCTTTATAGCCATCTTTTTTCAATGCAACTAATTGCACTGAAAAAACATTGGCTGTAGTAGAAATGTATGATTGCACATTGAGGGATACTTCACTGGGGGTTTCTTCCACAGAAACAATACCAATTGGTGTGCCACCATACATATTTTCAATCAGCAGTCTTGCAGTTTCATATCTAGAACCACTAGCATATTCCGGAAATCGAAAATCGTAGGTAGCAAACTTCCGTCTGTAATAGCTTAGCAGCTCTGTTTTTGCAATATCGTAATTGCCTCGCTTTGCCGCCTCTTCTACCAGATGTAATTCAGAATAAGCCTCATAGTTTAAAAGTGGTTCTGTGATCCATAGTTCGTTTATGATATCCCATTCTCCAAACAATTCAGAATCAGCAATATTCTGCGGATCTTCGATCACTAAGTCACTGTATGCATCCATAGTCTGCCAGTAATATGCTTCGCTATCTGTTGTAGCGCTGACATAAGTGACAGAATCGGCTGCAAACGCCGAAATATTCGGTAACAAAATCATCATTGCCATCAGGAGCGCAGTTAACTTTTTCATACTATCCCTCCTATCTGACAACAACACATACCCGCACATCCACGGAATAAGGTCTTAACAGGAATAAGGATTCATTTTCCTGATTGGGAACAATATCATTAAAAGATCCCAAAGTGATTTTTTTAGCAGATGTATCAAAAAGGAACACCGGCGGTGCATTTCGTTTTCTGACATCAACCTGCATCACTTCTTCGCATGCCATTTCTAAAGTGTTGACCAAAATATTACGATTTCCGTCGATTACTTCATATTCAATGTTGCAAACAGAACCGAATATCTGCTCATTCACAGTGCTTCGATTTTTGTAAAACGGAGTGTCGGATAAATTGCTGATGGAGCAAATGAGCTGATAATTTGCCAATTTGCCGTCTAAACCTTTTGCAAAATAAATCAAATCACCAAATTTTAATCCGGCAAAGAAATGGTTGTTTCCTTCCAAATCTTCAATCAGATATTCTTCTTCTCCACTGTTGGAAACCAAAGAAAGTTTTAAGCACAATTCTCCGTTTTCGTCAGCAACAGTAACCGCCTTACTAACCATACCCACAGCGGGCGATGAAGAAATCGGATCAATCACCGGTAATGCCTGATGATCCATTACTTCATAAAACACAATCGACTTTACTTTTTTGCTTTCGGCATCATAATCATAACCAAAGACGTCAAAGGTTCTGCTCGTCACTGTACCGTTAATTTCCAGCGGAACCAGGTAATCCTTGTCGGAAGCAACGATATTTTTGGGAACACAGAGCACCACGGTATCTTCATTGATTCCAATGGGATAATTGGCATGATGTGCTCCGAAGGTTTTGTCATACACATTATACTTCATACCGTTGCCACCACCGGCAAATACCGGTGTTTGCAAAATTCGGATCTGACCTTCACTGTTTAAGGTATAGCGATATAAGCCGGCAGGAATCGAAGCTCCCTCAAATTTCACACCATCGATTTTCAGATTTGTGGCAACCTCCAGTACCTTGACCTCTTCGTTCTGACAAACAATACTGGGAATTAAATCCGTATCATCCAGGTTATCTTCATTTTTTCCGTATCGCATTTCAATAGCAGAGGAAAGAACCACCTTTACCTGCAGATTGGAATCCAATCCGGAAGGCTGATGACTTGCCAGGACATACGCATAAGAAGCAACTGATTCGTAAGCCTCTACTGCTGCAAGATAGCCTCTGTAGTCTAACCGAAAAACAGCTTCATCACCGGGAGCAATATCAAAAGAATCGCCTTCGTGGATTAAAATCAGCTGATCATTTACCAAAACCTCATTACCGCTGATTTCGGAAATGGTTCCCTCGATAGTTTCGCCGGAAACAATCAACTGCAGCAAGGTGCCGTCTTCCGATGCAATTACGCTGATAATAGCATTTTTGGAAAGCTCGGAAACTGCAATTCTTTCACAGTTTTCATTATAAATTACCATACGAACAGTATCGCTGTCTGACTGGACAGGAACATATTTTTTCCCGTTAATCCGACCGTTACCGGCAAGAACAATGGTAGTTCCCAGAACTTCTTCTACTTTCACGTTGTAATACTCTTCTAAAAACAGCACATCTGCCGCTTTGTCACCATTATTGTCAATTGCGGTAATGCTTCCCTTCTGCACAGATAAGCCACCGGTGGGATATTGACTGAAAACTCGTCCGTTTTTCACCACCGTACAGGAAGCATCCAACGCTAATTTTATTTCTCTGTCGCTGTCATTGGTATAATAAAGATAATCGGAATCAATATGTAGCAAATCCTCTGCCATAACTTCCGTTACCAAATTTTTTTTGGTTTCACGAATCGAAATTAACTGACGGGTACCGTTATCTTTCTGCACCGCGTAAAATTGAACGGATTTTCCTAACAATCCACGAAGATCAATTCCCTCGGTCTGATAACGGATACCATCAATTTCAATTTCGCTATCGCTAAAATCTGCATTTGCAGTGAATAAATAGGTGTCTGCATTTGCAGTAACGATGCCGGTGTCTTCAAACAGTTTGCCATCCGGCTTGGTTTTCATCAAAAGTTCACGGAGGGTGTTGCCGTGTTTCTCAATTCTTCCGTCTCCCCAGGTTTCCAATAACTCAACATCCAATGCGTTATGCATCGCTTTCATAATATCATCCCGAGAGAAATTTTCGGTAGAAACACCGCTTAAGATCCCCAATTTTGACGCAATCATAATATACCCGTCCGGATATCCGCCTGCATCCTCTGCAGCTACACCGTATCCCAACACATTGACTATAATTTTAACTATATGATAATATTCCACCGGACTGTCAGGAGCAAACTGCGTATCAGAGACTCCGTCAATAATGTTCATAGAATGCAGCAAGCAAATTTCATCTGCATACCAGGCATCCGGATTCACATCCTCAAAGGGACAATTTAAATTTGTTTGCTCTGCAGCAGATTCATAATCCAATAAGCGAGTTACACAAGCTGCAAATTCCCCTCTGGTCATCGGATCATCGAGACGGTAGTCGCCGTTTCCGTCACCACGAATAATGTTTAAGGATACTAAATCATACAGATAGTTATTCTCCGTAGCACAGGTAGCCAAAGGAAACTGAAACAGCATCAGAAGAGCAATACAATATGCAATCAGTTTTTTCATAAGGCACCTCCTTTGGACATTAATCGGAATATTACAACCATTGCCTGTTCACGGTTCAACAGTTCTGCAGGTTTGAACTCGCCGGTTTCAAAGCCTGTCAGAATTCCGTTTCTTGCAGATTCCATAACGCTTTCATAAGCCCAGGAGCTGATGCTGGATTCATCTGAAAAACGATTCTGTGTATGATTTGCAGAAGGAATATTGAATGCATTCTTCATCATTCTGAAAATTACAGTTGCCATTTCTTCTCGGGTCATAGCATCATTGGGACGAAATGCCCCATCTGCGCCTTGCATAATACCACGGTCAATCAGAATCTGCAATTCGCCTGCAAACCAATCTGTGGATGCAATATCGGAATATCCGCCACGATAAGAATTGCTCTTCCAGCCCATACCGCGAACAATCATGGCGCCGAATTCAGCTCTGGTGACAGTTTGTTTTAACTGAAGAACCCCATCAGAACCTTTTACGATTTCTTTTTCCACTAATACAGAAATCTCTTTTTCTCCCCAATGCCCTTCCAACTCTGCAAGAAGAGCTGCTTTATCGTCATTGGGAGTTACAACCGGAGGCGCTGCCACATAGGCTCCCCCGCCACCGCCAACACTTTCGAACTCCTGAACAGGTAAGTTATATCCTCTTACCACTCTTTGGTAGGTCACTTGTTCAGAAGAGGAACCAATGGTATAAGTAGCAGTTAAAACAACCGATGTATCTCTGGCAGGTTTCTGAATAATGGTAATTCCGTTTTGTACTTTAATCACATTTTCGTTGGAGGATTGCCACGTAATCGTAGCTCCTCCAACTGCTGATACAGGAAGGGAATCAGACTCGGTAATAATCTCCGGAATACTGATGGAGTTAATCGCAGCCTGCAAGGCATTATTATTGCTTCCTGATGCATAAACAGACAGCGTTGCAATTCCGGACGGAGTAGAAGATACTCCTGATACAAGCAATTCGATATAGCGGGCAGATTTAGCGCTGAACTGAACTGTTTTTTCAGAACCGATTGCAGTGCCGGTATATACAGTATGCCAATTCACCTGATCTGCGCTCACTCGCAAAGAAAATTGATTGATATGATTGTATCCTGCAAGTTCACAAAGTTTAATTTTGTCAACAGATTTGATTTCGCCCAAATCTACTGAAAGTTTATAAGAACTGCCGATATCGGTTAAAAATGCGGTATTGTTTTCACCATCCGTTGCTTTGGAAGCATCATGGGATACGTCCAGAGCTGCGATGCTGGAAACAGTACTTTTTAAGTATGCCAGATCATCAGTATCCACCGGCGGAACTTCTCCGGCATAGACTTCAAATTCATATAAATTGATATTTTGTGCAAGATCAGAAACAATTTTTACATATCTTGCTTCAAAGTTTCCGGAAAATTCCTTTTTATAAGGAGCAGACGCACTTTCGGTTACCACCGTGTTACCGATAGGTTCCCAGGTGACTCCTTCTAATGAACCGAAAACAGCATACACCGCATCCTGTGTATCGTCATAAACGGTCACATTGCCGATATTTTTTGCAGAACCTAAATCCACAGATACCCACGGATTTTCTGTTCCATTATACAGTGCATGCCATCTGGTTGTCTTATTCAAATCAAAAAGATTGGAAATTCTGGTTGCGGCACTGGCATAGCTGCCGATGCCCACTTTGTTGTATGCCAGATTGTCCGTTACAACAGCGGCAGGTGCGTAATTTCCCCACACCTGGAAATGTCTGACACTGACATTGGCTGCGGTGCTGTAAACACCTTTCACAAATCTTGCGCGATCCGGTTCAAATGACAGTTCGTGCAAATAAACGGTTCCGCCCAATGATCCGGTGTCTGTCAAGGTAACGGCTTCCACATAGGCGGTGTTGCCGATTTCATTCCAGTCTCTGCCGTTAATGGAAGTATATATAGTAAAGTAGTTTGTTTGACTGCTTTCATATACGCATACTTTAGAAATCAGCGCCTCTCCGTCCAAGGTGAGTGTAACCACGGGTGCTTCCCCATAAGGACGGTATGCTTTGATGGGGTTGGAGGGATCTGTGTTTCCTGCCGAGGTGAAAGCCGTGCTGTTTTTATTATCAATGGCATTTCCAACCGGCGAAGAAGTGTAAGCACCGTTGCTGACAATGGTACCCGCTAAGGCAAGGTTCACGGGGTCGGTGTTCTCTATCACTTCTTTTAAGGTGATGCTATAGTACAGTTTTTCTGTGCCGATGACAGGAGTAAGCTCCAGGAACATACTGTCATCTACCAGAATATCGTTATCCACAGCAGTAACTTTATCATAAGCTACTAACCGGGAGGAAGCTGCATTTTCAACCACTAAAGCAGCCATCAATCCGCCTGCATCAATTCCGTCGGGGATATCTTTTAAGATTTTAGCCACGGCATCAATCGATGCTCCTGCCAGATTGATTTGCGTAACAGCGGGTACAGGTACAGCATTTACCACCAGGGAATAATACACCTGATTGTTAACAACATCTGTTAACTCTACCAGCATCGTGCTGTCTAAATAGGAATCCGCCTCTGGAACAGTTACAAAATCAGCATTGACCACTCTGAAAGAAATTGCATCCTGAATGGTAATAGCAGCTTCTAAGGCTGCAACTGTGGTATCCCAGGGAATTGCGGACAATTTGTTTTCTTCGGTGTCAATCTGAACTCCTGCAATGGAAACTGCACTGATTTCAGGGCCCGGAGGTTCCGTCAAGTCAAAAGAATAGTATACCTTATCTCCATCGGCAGAAGTTAATTCCAAAAACATCGTTTCATCCAAAACTGTGGAAGCAGAAATAGCAGTATCCTTGGCTTCATTTACCACTGCAACCGAGTTCGTAACACTGTTAACACTGATAGCCCCAAGTAAAGCTTCCACTGTAGTATCAAAGGGAATACTTTGTATTTCGGTACCGTTAACCGAAGCGCTTTCCAGTCCGTTAATGGCTGTTATCGCAGGAAGAATTTTTGAAAAACCGGAAATTTCACGGACAACCACACTATCGGTACGGTTGTTAGCGGTATCTTTTAAGGTGTATACCACTACTTGAATTTTGGCAATTTTTTTGCCTGCATCAGAACCAATCAAGGTAGCATCCCCAGTTACATTGATTAAATGGATTCTGTTATAAGAATCGTTTGCCATCTGTGCTTTCGTCTTGAAAGATGCAGTATGATTTGCCCAAGGTTTGTATTGGGTTTCCCCTTCATACACTACATTGACGGCAACACAAGGAATCGCATAGTAAACATTTCCGGCTCCGGTTTCCACTAAAATGTTGTTTAAAAATACAGGTGCCTGCAGAGTATATTCCGACACCCAAAGCTTGTTGTCACCACTTGCGTGGTAGGAATAGCCACCTTCGGTTACGTTGTTTCCTGTTGCAATATGGGTATAAAAGTCTGCGTTATTGGAGTTGTTAACTTTTGCTGCCCAGGCTGCGGATTCCGCTGTCCCGGCGGTTCCCAAAACCAGCTGGGTTGCTGTACTGGAATTCCCGTATTTTGTGAGTACATGGGTTGCAGGGGATGCAGAATAGGAAGACAGAATATTCCCCACTGCGACACAGTCACCGGACCATACGGTTGTGCCATTATAGGTAGCTTTTACCTTAATGATATAACCGATATCCGATTCTCCAATGGTATAGGTTTTTCCGGTAGCTCCGGAAATGGCAAGATATCTGCTATCGTTGGCAGAAGCATTGCTGTGACTTTTCGTTTCAATTGCGGTTTTCACCCATTGATAAGTTACAACCTCTGTTCCGTCGGCTGTTCCGGTAAAGACCGGAAGGGCTTCCAGGGTGTCTCCCACATTCAAGCCATCTGATTTATCAATATCTACATAAGAAATTCCGGTTGCAGCTGCACAGACCGCCAGCATGTTGCATGACAGGATTGACAGTACTATCATCATTGCAGTTGCAAGACTCACTAACTTTCTTATCATCTTTTTTTCCTCCACTGATATATTCAAGAATTTACATCACTCGTTCTTCGTACAGAAGAATCTATCGTTTTAAAGCACATAGGTGGTTCCGCCACGAAGAGAAAGCGTGTATGTCTGATTTACAGTTTCTAATATACAAGGCTTTTCAGCAATTTCATTCCCTAACCAGGTTCTTGAATATATGCTGACTTCCATACGGTCACCGTTTTCACCGTACTGGGTTTCATCGTATTCATATAAGCCTAAATCCGGATTACAGATGTGAATAGAACCATCGGCTCCAATCATCAGTAATACCGGAAGGTCAACCGATAAAATCTGCCCAAATCCGCCAAATTTTTCCGGTTGGTAAATCGCCATAAAGGTAATGCCGTCAATGATTGCAATATGAGCAACATCATCTTGTTTGATAATTTGGTATTGTTTACATCTGGCGCCGTGTAAGCCTATGGCGTACTCATAGGTAGCATTCTTCGGACTGATGCCGTGCAAGATGCCTGCACGCTTGAAAACGCCTTGGGTGGGGCCGGTGCCTGTGGCGCTTTCGCTCTGCTGTAAGCCGGTGGTTACATAAGTCTCCTGACCGTCTTTTACATAATAAATGTTTCCCGATATATCGGTAAAATCGTTTGGATATTCCCGTCCGTCGGTGGCATTCTGAAACAGGGTCGTCTCCGTTGGATAGGGACTGTTATTTGTAATGTTGGATCCAATCTGCAACACAAAATCATCCACAAAAAAGGTGCTTTTGATTGCAAAATGGGAGCCGTTATATTTGGGATGCTCCGTTAAAATCATAGAAAACATCCCGTTGGTTCCGTCGCTGACACCGCCGGCAAATGCCTGATCAGAAAGCAACATTTCTTCATAGCCGCTGTCTTTATCAACATGACGGATGTTCTGTTTAAATTCTGACATAGGGGGCACGATTGCGGTAGTTCCGCTAAAACGTCTGAAATCGAATCCTTCGTGGACATATCCGCTTTCTTTTAAGCTGTTGCCCAGAATTTCCAGGGTTCCGTATGAGCTGTACCGCCCATACAGATTACACATGGAATAGGATTCATTGCCCCATAAGTATTTAGAAAACCCTTTCACTAAAACCAGTTGAGAGTCTCTGCGGTGCAACATAGCACACGCCAGATTCATCGCAACATTGCCGGACAGATGCTCTGAAATGGGTTCATCCTGATAGTATTTTGCAGCCCTTGCAAAATATTTGAACGGAATCTGACTAACACCCCAGATTCCTTCCACATTTCTGCCGGAAAATGCAATTGGAATATCGTGGTTTTCGCCGGTTGCACAGGAAAACCGTAATTTATGCAATACATTTTTTGTGTGTTCCCAGGATTCTTTGGAAACCGCATAAGGAGTATCGGAAAGTGCCCAGATAATGGGAAGCACACCTGCCAGGGCAGGCATTCCGTAACCAAGATAATGACCGCAATGATGGAAAATGCTGCCGTCTTCTTTATAAATTCCCAATAATCCGGGAGAATACTGCATATTCCGGTCCAGCCAGTCCTTCAGCGCGAAAAACCAGCGGGAACGCTCGGATGGATCCTCGGTATAGAGTGCAACTGCAACAAAGCCAATTGCCATATTATTAAAATCGTCTGCCGTGGAATACCAATGTTCCTGCCCTTCATAGACACCAAGCCGTTCCATATCGCAGAACCATTCGCAAAGGTTTCTGACCTCTTCTTTGAGGCCGTATGCACCCAGCTCGTCTGTCATCAGCACAAAAGACCGATACAACGGGCGCAGAGAATAGTCGATAGCATGGCGGCTTGCAAGAATACTGCCCTCATACACTCCACTCTGCATCAGATAGGAAAGTAATGACACATAGGCATCCCGATACCAAATATCTTTGGTATTCTGATATGCCACCGCTAAATTGAAGGAAAGATCGGTGCATTTACGAAGGGAAACAAAAGGTGTTCCCTGCAGCGGAGTATTCTTCCATATTCTGGTGAGAAAGGTTTCTTCCACCCTGACGCCCGTAAAAAATCCGTCACTTTCTTTTTGAATCTGTAACGATAGGAATTCCTCTCGGATAGCCTGCTCATTCACTGTTCCAAATTCTTCTAACAGGTAAGCACACAGGCGTTTTTTGATCTCATCGTCACAAAATGAAACAGGCTGAAAGGTGGATTTTAAAGAGCGATGTTTCCGGATTCCTTTTGATAAGTCCCAGGGTCTGGAACCTACCGAAACGAACCGTTCGTCCGGATAGTTGGAGCCCGGTAAGTAAGGCAGCTGATAACTGGGTGAAACATGTCTTAAATCCAGATAATTTGTCATCATTTCATCCCAAAACAGCTCCCCGTCACAATGGGCAGTAATCACAATGCGGTTCATTTTCCGGCTGAAGAATCCTTTCATCTGGGAAAACAGAATTTTTATGTATCTCCAGCCGGTAAAACCGGCGAAAACATCAAATTCGCAACACAGCTTTTCATCCTCGAAAAAACTGATATTGAGTTTGCCGTCAAATTTTTTTTTTGCTCCTATGTAGCATGCAAATGCAAGTTCCTCCTGAAAATCCGCCTGAAACTGTTCGGGCACATAGATACCATCGTTTTGTATCACAAGCTGCTCACCCGAATGAAAGCTCCATTTCAGGGTAGACATTCCACTTTTGGAAAATTCATTGGTGCAAGACACATTGGTGCCGCACACATTATTTTTGATAGAAAAATCAACAATCATTTTCCAAAGCTCCTATCTATAATATCAACCCACCATCGATGGATTTAGAACTGGCACGGCTATTTTGCATATCCTGACCACATAAACTTCTTATTTCATATTGTGGTATGCGTTGTTGTAAATAGCAACCATTTGGTCTACACCGAGTTCATTTGCTTTTGCAACCCATTCATTCCAAATACCTGTGGGATCTTCGGCGCTTAAAATATATTTGCTGACCATGGTTTCATAAAGCGGTTTTAAGTTGGAGTAGATTTTGCTGTAGGTATCGGAATCTTCCGTAATGTCAATCTTTAAAGAAACAGAGTCGGTCAGCCAGTTATTGTTTACTACTAAATCCTGAGCTTCCTGCAGCTTGGGAGAATACTGATAGTAAATACAGTTGGGATCATATCTTAAAGACAGAGAATTTGTGAATAAACCGTATTTTTCTTCCAGTGTGTTAATGGAAGGAATCACATCCTCCATACCTAAGTATTCTACTTTTCCGTCAGTTACCTGATAGGTGGTTCCTTCCAGACCTAAAGTCATCAGTTTTGCACCTGCGGGACTTAATAAGAAGTCGATCAGTTTCATAGCAACTTCTTTGTTTTCATTGTTGCTGACTGCCAAAGATACACCACTTGCAGCTTTCGGAATACGGTTGTATTTTCCGCCGTTGGGACCAACAGGTGCTGCAAAACGAAGATCATAACCGGGGTTGGTTTCTTTTAACTGTTCGTAGAATAAATCCATACGGTCAATCCAGTCAAAAGTTACAAAACCCATACTATCCTGAGACATTTTAGCAGACCAGTTTGCTTCGGTACAAGTTAAAAATTCAGGATCCAGTAATCCTTCTACATACAGCTTACGCATATAATCCAGAACTTCCTTGAATTCCGGCTGAGTGTAGCTGTAATAATACTGATTGGTGCTTTCGTCTAAGGTAAAGTCGGTGCTTAACCCCCAGCCGATTGCAAAGTCATTTACTAAACCAACACCGCGTTTGGATACTAACGGAGTGGAATCGGGGTACAATTCTTTCAGAGTTTTTAAAGCGGAATAAAATTCTTCGCTATTGGTCCACATGGGAATGTTGTGTTTGTCAAAAATGTCCTTACGGTACATAAAACCGTGATTAATATTTCTTGCAATATCATAGCTTACTGCTCTATACAGTTTTCCGTTTACCATGGTGTTACGGATTTGCGCTCTGTTATCTGCATCATCAACAAACAGTTTTTTGAAGTTGGGCAACATATCTGCGTAATCATCAAAGCAAACAATCGCATTGTTTTCCACTAAAGATAAACGAACTTCATTAGTTAAAGCATCCGGGAAAATATCGGGAAGCTGTTTGCTGGAAACTAACATCTGCAGTTTCTGAGAGTAGTTTGCAGGCGGAACAATAATCACTTCCAGCTCAACACCGGTGATTTCTTTGAGTACCTGAAGCACCAGTTTATTGTCAATACCTTCTACAGAACTGGACATAATCGCAGTCAGTTTAACGGGTTCATCCACAATCGGAAGCTCAAGTCCGTTGGTTTCGCTGAACTGTGACATATCAATTTCGCCTTCAAATTTTGCTGTGCCACCATTGTCCATACATCCGGTTAACAGGGGGATCATCATGATAAATGCCAAACATAAAATCGCAATTTTCTTTCTTAACATAATCTTCGCATCTCCTTTTTATTTCTTATTATTTCTGAATTCATTTGGCGTAGTGCCATAATATTTTTTAAACGCTGTAACAAAAGCACTGCTGGTTGCATATCCGATTTTCTCGCTGATTGCCTTGATAGAGAGATCTGTTGTGAGCAATAAATCGGTTGCTTGTTCCAACCTTAATTTCGTAATGTGTTCCACAAATCCGATACCGACATTCTTTTTGAAGAATTCCGAGAAGTATTTCGGGGTCATATCGAATTTTTCAGCAACAATATCCAGATACAAGCCGTCGCTGTAGTTTTGGTTGACATAGGTTAAAATATCGGTTACCTTAGATACGCTTTCCGTGTTGGAATAATTTTTGGCGTCACGGAAAATATTCACAAAAACATTCACCATTTTATCCATATCAGCAGCCAGATAACACTTTTTGATTCCGTCAAACACAAGTGAATGAGTATCTTCAAAGAAGTTTTTTCCGTCTTTTACTGCGTGAACCAGCGTCATATAGAAATCGAACAAATGATAGGTCAGTAAATCCAGGCTGATGCCCTCTTTCATCCGTTTTTGGGCATCTGCTTTAATCTCTTCGCAAAGTCCGCTAACATCTTGTGCCACAAGACGGTTGCGAACGATCATTTTTAATGAGGTGGTGTCCTTATACCAATACACATGCTTGGTACCGTCATCTGAAGTCACCAAAGAATGTCCACCCAACTTTGTCACGAGGCCGCGGATTTCCGACAAGGTTTCCTGCACGGAAGCAATGCTTTTACCGTCAGCACCGGAAAGAATTAACTCTGCAAGCTTCACACCAGAATCGTAATCCCGTTTTACTACCGTAGCCTTGCGGCCGACATGAATATAAAGTGCAACAACAATCATCAAAACCACGATCAGAATGAGAGAAATTGCCGTGATAGGAATCATAAGATTCTGCGCTTCATACACTAAAACTAAATCTTCATAATCCAAAGTTTTTGCCTGTGTGTAATTTCCGAAAACATCCAAACCTCCCCGTTCCATATGTTTGACCTGAAGCGGGTCTATTTGGTCTTTTGGATTGTCGTGATTGCTGATGGCAAGATTTCCTTTACCGTCATAAAGAGAAACAGTTCCATAGGTTTCCCAATCATCCAAATCACAATAATCCCAGAATAGCTGTTCGTTGACGAAAATCAGGATTCCTGTGTTATACAAGTTAAACATCTTGGGCACCACAAACAGCTTTTTCGTGGTGGGCGGATACGACAGCACGGTATAATTGTTCACCGGAATAATCGTTGGCGTATTGTACATTTCCATAATGCTGTCCCAGTATTCTATCGCCAGTTCGTCTGTTTCGTAGCCGTACTCAAAAAAAGCACTTCGGCTGATAGAGCCTTCTGTTGTAATCATTTGCAGATTATTCTTTTTATACAGAACCACTTCCTCCACAAAGGGACAGAAGCTTCGCATCCGTTTCACTGCATTAACCACTTTCACGAACTCACCGTCATTGCGGTTAAATGCGTATTCATCCTGGAAAAAATCACTGTTTTCCAGAACGATACCCTCCGATAAACGGATAATATCATTCAACCTGTCTAACGACACTCTGATGGTTGATGCGCTCTTTTCCACACTCTTTTGCCGGTAAGATGTTACCATGGAAAGCGATGCAATGAAGAAAAAGATTAATACCACCGTGGAAATTAGCAGTGTAAACAAAAAGCTCTTGTTTTGAAATAATTTTTTTAGCGTCACAATATGTATCACATCCTTTGTATCAAGTATACCTCAAACATACCGTAAAGTCAAAGAAATGCCGTTGGTAATATTATCCTTTTACCGAACCCATGTAAATACTGCCGATAAAATATTTCTGCACAAACGGATAAAGGATCAGCAGCGGCAATGCCGAAAGAACAATGGTTGCATTCTTCATTCCGATAGGCGTAACATTCGCCATCTGAATTGCCGAAGTGGAACCGTTTTGCTCCTGCATCAGCATTTCATTTAACACTAACTGCAGCGGATACTTGGAGGGACTGGAGATATACATTAAAGGAACCATATAGTTATTCCACTGATGCATCGCCAGGAAAATGACCAAAGTAGCATAAATCGGCTTTGCCAGTGGCATGTAAATTTTTGTCATGATGCGGAAATGAGAAGCACCGTCAATGGTTGCAGCTTCATAAATCTCTCCGGGAATATTTTCAAAATAATTTTTCAAAAGAAATAATTCAAACTGAGGAACTGCCCAGGGTAATACCAACGCCCAGATGGAATCCATCAGTTTTAAATTCTGCATCAGCAGATAGAACGGGATAATCCCGCCACTGAAAAACATGGTGAATAATATCATATTGATGAAGAGCTTTCTCCCCGGCATGGTTTTAATTGCCAGCGGATAAGCTGTCATAGTAATCAACACCAGACTGATTACTACAGATAGAACAGTATAGGAGATACTGTTCCAGTATGCATTCAATATTTTCGGACTCTTTAAAATGGACATATAAGAGGAAAAGGTGAAATCCTGTGGGTAAAATGTTACTTTTCCCTGCATAATGGAGGAAGCACCGCTTAACGAAAGAGACACAACGTGCAAAAGCGGAAATAACACCACGAGCAATGCCAGTAATGCAATCAGCCATACAAAAATATCAAACGCTTCAAAACGTTTCAGTTTTTTTCTCATGTTGCTCATCCTCCTTTTCTTACCAAAGTGAATTTTCTGTGTAACGCTTACTCAGCCAGTTGGTGGTATAAACCAGTGCAAAAGATACCACGCTTTCAAACAAACCTGCTGCAGCGGCATAAGAATAGTCGCTTTCGATAATACCTTTACGGTATACAAAGGTGCCAAAGATATCTGCCACTTCATAGGTCATAGGATTATACAGAAGCAACCCTTTATCAGCGCCGATTCTGAAAATACTGCCGGCATTCATAATCAGCATCACGCAGATGGTTGGCAATAAGCCGGGAAGAGTGATATGCCAGATTCTTTTCAGTCTTCCGCAACCGTCAATCTGAGCAGCTTCATAAAGCTGTGTATCAATGGAGCTGATCGCCGCAAAATAGATAATTGCGTTATACCCAAATTTCTGCCAAACTTCGCTGGCTACATAAACGGTTCGGTACCAATCAGGATCAATCATAAAATAGTGCTTGGGAAATCCTAAACTTGCCATCAGGGTGTTGATAATCCCGGTGTTAGGTGATAAAAAGTCGGTAATCATACTGCAAATGACAACCGTTGAAAGCAATGAAGGAAAATACGATACACTCTGCACCAATTTTTTTACAGGACGCGCCCGGATTTCATTTAACATAATTGCAAAGAAAACGGGGATTGTCATACCCCAAATCAATGTATACAGTCCAAGTAATACCGTATTCCGAATCAAAAGCCAGATATCATTGGAATTAAAAATATCGATAAAATGCTTCAATCCGACCCACGGGCTATCCCAGATGCCTTTATAGAGATCCAGATCTTTAAAAGCAATGGTAATCCCAAAAAGCGGCACATAGCGGAATATTATGTAATGGCACAAACCCGGCAGAAGAATCAGATAAAGAGGCCAATGTTTTTTGATAGCCGCCCATTTCGAACGGCGTTTTGGCAATCCGGGTTCCTCTTGTGCCAAAGAAGCACAGGCAGGCCGTTTGGTTATTGTTTTCATCTTTTTGCACCCTTTCCAAGTTTAGTGGTTTTAGTTTATCATAGAGGTTTATTGTTGTAAACAATAAAAAATCTCGTGATTAAATACATCCGTCAGCAGTCATTGGGAGTCGCAATGGTTTTTCACCGCTATCCCGCAGTTCCACCGTTTTTTGATAAAAAAAGGAAAAACTGAATTCGCAGGATTTTTTTAACGATATCTAAGAATCCCACGAATTTCTAAGAGTTTTTTGTTAATTGTTCGGTGCAGTGCCAACTCCGTGCAGTATGAAGTTTTATTGTTGTCAGAATGGAAAGACAAAATATAAACATGAAAATGAGAAAAATCTCAAGAAAGGAAACAGCATGCACGGAGTTGGCACTGCACCATGTATTATAAAAAATAATACATCGAAAATAAAAGATTTGTCCGGCGTTTTTTTACGCCTCGATATTTTTCTTCCAGGATTCAAGATTGTCCCGGATGAAATCGTCGTCATTTAAGTGGGGATACATTGCCTGGATTCGGTTCAGCTCTTCCAGCTGACCTTCGGATAAGGTTTCGTCAGGATTGATGCAATAGATGTTTTTCATCAGTCCCTGACGGCGCAGAATTTCGTGTAAGCCTGCGATACAACCTTTGAAGGTATGAGCCGTATCAAAAAATGCACTGTTGGTATCGGTTACTTCCGAAGCTAAGGTGAGAATTTCAGAAGAAATGACATCTTTTTTCTTTTCTTCTTTTAACCGTTCAAACAGCTCTACTGCTTTTTTGGTCCATACAGACCAGTGACCTAACAGTCCGCCTTCAAAGCTTTTTCCCACGGTTTTACCGTCTTTTTGGAAACGGTAGTTGGTCACCAAATCAATCACAATGTTATCGTCATTGCCGGTATATAAGGTAATATCGTCACAACGCTTGCTCATTGCCGCTGCACGAACCACATCCAGCGTGGTATAACGGTTAAAGGATGCACATTTAATGGCAACCACATTTTCTACGGCACAGACTCTTTCCCAGTAATTGTAGCTGAACTGTCTGCCACCGCAAGCAGTCTGCAGATAGAAGCCAATCACAGGCATCACTTTGGCAACAGCTTCGGTTCGTTCAATCATATAGTCTTCGCTCATATTGTTAAGACCGCCGGGACTTAACAGCACTGCATCAAAGCCGTACTGTTTGGCAAGCTCTGCTTCTTTCACCGCCTGTTCGATGGGACCGCAGACACCGGCTACTTTTACAATGACGGTATTGTTTTTTTGTTCAAATTTATCAATTTCATCGGATACAATTTTTAAGATAGGCTCAAACAGATTCACATCAGGCTTTCTGATTTCAAATTGAGTGGTATGTACTGCTGTGGCAATACCGCCGACTCCACAGTTTAAGTAATAGTTCATCAGAAGTCGCTGCCCTTTTTCGTCAAAACAACGGTTATCATCCAGAGCCAGAGGAGTTGCAGGAATTACGGTTCCTGCTTTTAATTTTTGCAATGCAATTTCGTGTCTGTTCATTAGTAGCTTCCCTTTCTTTCTTCAAAGTGGGTGGGTTTATCCAAAGTTCTTCCGCCATCCAGGATATACTGTGCCTGCCAGCGGATTAAGGTTTTCACCGGTACTGCCGGATAACCAAAGGTTTCCATTGCCAGGGAGGCATCATTCAGATACGCATCGTTTCCGGGTTCCCCATCAAAGATGGGTTCTTTTCCTAAGTATTCGCCCAGCTCCAGTGCTGCTTTTTTTATGGAAACGGTTTCCGGACCGGTAACATTCATAATTTTAGCAGGTGCTTCTGCGTGAAGCAGACCACGAATGGCAATTTCGTTGGCACTTCCCTGCCAGATAAAGTTAAAGCAAGGAGTGGAAAGGCCGATAGGTTCTCCCTTTAAAATTTTGTTTGCCACATCAAATAAAACGCCGTAACGTAAATCTACAGCAAAATTCAATCTGTAGATAAAGACTTTGGTGCCAAAGGTATTTGCTGCATATTCAAAAGCACGTTCTCTTGCCAGGCAACTCATAGTGTATTCCCCGATGGGACCGATTTTGTCGGTTTCTCTGCAACCGCCTTCGGAAAGCTTCACAATGGGATAGATATTTCCGGAGGAGAACACAACAATGTTGGACTTTTTGAATTTATCTGCCACAAAAGCAGGAAGTGTGGAGTTCATTGCCCAGGTCTGCCATTCATTACCGTCTGTACCGAATTTTTTTCCTGCCATATAGATGATATTTTCCACTTCCGGCAAAGCATACAGTTTTTCTTTATCTAAAAGGTCCATTGCAATCACTTCGATGCCGTTATCCTGCATCAGCTTGGTTGCAATCGGGTCACTGCCACGGGATACTGCAATCACTTTTTTCTCGATACCTGCTTTTTTGATGGCATTTTTTGCCAGTACACAAAGAGTGGGACCCATTTTCCCGCCGGCACCCAATACCATAATATCCCCTTTGATTTTTTGGATGTCTTCTACCAAAGCATCAGAAGGTGTTGTTAAAAGTTCGTTTAATTTTTCTTCTGTCCACATATTGTTCGTTCCTTTCTGAATCTATTTAGTCGCATTCTGCAGAGAATAAGCTGGCAAGTCCGCCCTCGGAGGTTTCCCGATAACGAAAATGCAGATCTCTGCCGGTTTCGTACATGGTTTTTATAACGAAATCCAAGGATATCTTTCTGTTTTCATAAAGCATTTCTGCTAAAGATACGGCATCTACAGCTCGCATTGCCGCTACGGCGTTTCGTTCAATACAGGGAATCTGCACCAGACCTTTAACCGGGTCGCAGGTTAATCCCAAATGATGCTCTAATGCAATTTCTGCCGCACATTCAATTTGTTTCACGCTGAAACCCTTCAGATAAGCAAGTGCTGCTGCCGCCATCATACAAGCGGTTCCAACCTCTGCCTGACAGCCACATTCTGCACCGCTGATAGAGGCGTTTTTCTTCACCAGATTTCCGATGATTCCTGCCACGGCTAATGCCTCCACAACTTTTTCATCGAAAAAGCCCAGTTCCCGTTGTTTGCAGATTAAAACTGCCGGAACAACTCCGGATGCACCGCAGGTTGGTGCTGTCACCATCTTTTCTCCCGATGCATTTTCTTCGCTGGCAGCATATGCATAAGCGGATAACAGATATATTTCTTTTTCGTGTCCGAAGGCTTTGGAATTTCCTTTCTGAATCAGCATCTTTGCTTTTCGCTTGATGTTAAGACCGCCGTGAAGGACGCCTTCTGCTACAAGACCGGCTCTGACAGTTTGCTTCATCCGTTCCCAAACATTCAGTAGATATGGTTTGATATCTGCAGCTTCAAAAGAAAAGACATAGTCTGCTAAACTGTAGCTTTTTTCCTTGCAGTAAGCTTCCATCTGATCAAAGCTGGTGTGCGGGTAGATGAGTTCTGATTCTACAACCTCTTCCCCCACAAACCAGATAGCACCGCCACCAACACTGAGTGCTGTTTTTTTGCAAAGCACTTCCCCATTTTTCATCGCCGTGATATCCATCGTATTGGGGTGTGGAAGGTCTGTTTTTTCGTTATTGAAAATAATGTTACAGTGTTTCCCTTTCAGAGTTTCCCGGATAGCGTAATCCGTTCGGTGACCGATTCCGGTTTTGGAAAGGGATCCGTAGAGCGTAATCTCAAAAGTATCCGCCTGGGGATACTCTGAAAGCACCCTTTCGCAGGCACTGCTTGGTCCCATGGTGTGGGAGCTTGACGGTCCTCTGCCCAGTCGGTAAATCTCTTTGATACTGTACATACCGTTTGTTTTTTCCATCGTTATCACTCACAATTCTTGCAATAACCGGTCAACCGGCTATGTTAGAAAACTTGTCATCATAAGAATACCATGCCCACATTTACTTTGTAAATAACAAAAAATCCATGGATTAAACCCTTCCCGTCATCATTCCCTTGTAAATCAGACGAAAAAGCTGTGTTTTCCTTGATGATTCCTAGCTTTTTGGAAATCAAGAAATATTGAATTGGTGGGATATCTTAAACAGAAACTGCCATAATCCGCATAAAAACTGCATTTTTCCACGCAATTATTTTCGCAAAACACAATTGTTATCCTTTTGCTCTATGAAAAAAACCGAATGGAGAAACGCCATTCGGTTTTTTTAGAATTACCCAGATATTTTTTATCTTCTGCTTAATTTTTCATAGCATTCGTTATACCATAATGCATTTTCAACCGGTGTGTTGGACGGAATATGATTGCCAACTGCCATAAAGAAACCGGGACAGTTCTTGCCGATGTCCATACATCTTTTCACTTCATTGAAAATGTCATCCTTGCTGCCGCGAAGCAAAACATTGGTATCGGCATTTCCAATAAAGCAATGTGTTTTTCCGTATTTTTCTGCAATGTATTTCATATCGGTCAGAGGTTCCATAATAAAACCGTTCACGCCGCAAGCTGCAATATCATCCACAAACTGAGTGTAATCCCCATCGCTGCAGAAAACAATTTTTTTGCCGGCTTCCCGAATGGGTGCAAAATAGTTTTTGTAGTTGGGAAATACAAATTTTCTGTACCAGTCCGGATGCACAAAAGCACCCTGAGTCCAAACAATATCATCGTGAATCAGAATCACAGGAGCGTCACACTTTGCCAGAGCATTGTAATACTGCTGCATCCATTTTGCGTATCGGTTGGCGGTTTCTCCGAAGGCCTCTGCATCAATACCCAATGCCATCAGTAAGTTATCCCAACCGAAAATTTCCAGTAAGCCGGAAACCAACGAAATATAGGTGCCCACCGGATTTACTACATCAGAATTCATTTCACAACCGTTATGATACAGTTTGTTGAAAAAAGCTACCAATTCGGACTCGCTTTTGGTGCCGTACACCTCAGCAGGCTGGAAATCATAGGCTTCCTCGGGATCCCCAAAAGGAGAGGATTGTTCCGTGTCAAAATCCACACCGCCGGCTGCATAGGATGCATGCCCCATTTTGGTTCTGCATTTGTCCAGCTCCTCCGGTCTGATACCGGTACGCCAAACGAAGCCATAATCCCAGGCTTTTTGAAAAGCAACTGACGCCTGATCCTGCAAGATGGGATCACTTTTCGCATCTACCTTGATTCCTGTTACTTTTTCAACTAATTCCCAATGCCTTTCGGCTGAATATTCTATTCTGGGAACTTTATCGGTCATTTCTAAATTTAATGCTGCCATTCCGTTTTGATAAGACATGGTTTTTTCCGGCATCTTATAACCGACCTGTATACCGTCTGCTAAAAGATACCTTACTCCTTTCTGTGAAGCTTTCAACATGTTTGCTTTATACTATCATATCATTTTATGTCATTACTGTATTGCAAAATTTCATGATATTTTGTAATATTTTACACTTATTTTTTAATCTTCGCTTTTGCCACTCTTACGCCAAAAGAAGCGGCATAGGGATGAGCGGTCAGGTTTACGCAGAACATTCCTTTTCCTTGAATAAAGTCCAGCTCTTCGCCGTTGTCCATCCATTGTACCGATTCAATTTCGTCGGTGACGCCATTAAAAGAGAAGCTTCCGGAATATTTTCCGCCAACGGTAACATTGATGTTGCCAAAATTCCCCAGATCATAAGCAAAGATATAAAGATAATCCTCGTTCACACTTTTTAGAATGAAGTTTTTGGTCATGGTTTTATATACATAGGGTCTGCCGTTATAAATCGCTTCCCCAAAAATGTCCATCCATTCTCCAATCAGTCTGAACGCTGCTTCCTGGTAATAGTGAGGTTTCCCCTGAGCTTCCGGGCCCAGATTCAAAACATAATTTGCGCCCACTTTTCTGCAATTACATAAGTTTTCAATAATGGTTGCAGGTGCTTTATAACGGAAATCGCCATAACCAAGACCCCAATGGTCGTTCATAGTCTGACAGCTTTCTGCTGCCAGGTATTTTCCGTTGTATTCTCGCTGCACAGGTTCTGCCAGACCGTTTTCAAAGGTTAAAGAATCCAGCTCCGGATGTCCGGTTCTGCCTCGTGCACTCATACCGGAATTATTGATAATCATCGCTTCCGGCTGATATTTTCTGATGGTGCCGTAGAGTTCATCTTCTCTCCAGTCAGCATCACGCTTTGCCCAGATGCCATCAAACCAGAAACCGCCAATTTCTCCGTAATTCTTACATAAAATTTCCACACTTGCAATCAGGTAATCCAAGTATTTGTGAAAGTCTTCCTGATAGTCTTTCTGATACCAGTCAATTAATGTGTGGTACAAAAACGGTACCACGTCATACTTTCTGCAGGCATCCACGAATTCTCTTACCAGGTCTCTCTTGGCAGGAGAATGCACAGAATCAAAATCACTTAAGCCACAGGTATCATATAAGGAAAAGCCATCGTGATGACGGGTCGTCAGAATCATGTATTTACAGCCGGCTTTTTTTGCAAGCTGCACCAGTTGTTCTGCGTCAAAATCTTCTGCAGTAAAAGTATCCTTCAGCTTTTTGTATTCTTCCATATCGTACTTATAAACATCATATGCCCATTCACCAAGGCAGGGTTGTGAATACAATCCCCAATGAATAAACATCCCAAATCCCAACTGGTCAAATTTTAAAATCCTTTTTGCAATTTCTGCCATAGCCTGCGTCTCCTATCTTTATAATCTTATAAGTGGAATAGTTTCGTTATAGTTTACTTTATTTGACAAGTTCAGTATACATCAACCAAAATATCAAGTCAAGGGATTTACCCGTTAAATTTATCCCGTTCTTTCCAACGTTTAATTTATCCTCAAAAAAAACTGTAAAACATAGTAACTGTGCGGAAAACAGTGCCCAGATAGTCTCTCGGTTTTATTTTTCGGAAGAGAATATAACAAGTAAATTTTTAATCGGAATTTCCCCATCTTTTCTCCTGTTTTTCTTGCAAAAAGTAATAAATTGTGCTATATTTAAAGAGCACATTCTGATGCATCAAAAACGAAAGGAGATGCCATTGTGTACAAAATTGCAATTTTAGGATGCGAAAACTCTCACGCAGATATCTTTATGGAGTTTATCAGAACAGACAAACAGTTTTCAGATGTTGAAGTGATAGGAGCCTACAGCGACGAACCCCAAAGCATGGAAAACTTTGCGTCAAAGTACGGTGTCCAGAGTATGTTATCTCCCGATGAACTGGCAGGAAAAGTTGACGGTGTGATGGTAACTGCACGCCACGGTGACAGTCATTTAAACCTTTTAAAACCATATTTATCTTCAGGGATTCCTATTTTTGTTGATAAACCTATTACCATATCAATCGAAGATGCAAAAGAGTTAAGATCATTACTTCAAAAATACAAAAACAGTTTTACCGGCGGTTCCGTTTTAAAATACTGTGATGAAATAAAAGAATTAAAAAATTCAATCGTCTCTGCTGCCTCTGACGAAAAAATTATCGGCGGTCTTGTAAAAGCTCCTCTAATACGCAATTCCGAACATGGTGGCATCTACTTTTATGCTCCTCACCTCATAGAAATCCTTTGTGAAGTTTTCGGCAGATTCCCCAAAAGTGTTATCAGTACGAAAAACGACACCTGTATAACTTCCGTCTTCCGCTACGACACATATGATATTACTGCCGTGTTTACGGAAATGAACGTTTCCAGAAACTATTTTGTGTTGCGTATCGGAACCGATAACTGCTATCCCAAAGATATTAAATTGGAAGACAAGCATTTCAAAGAAGAGTTTGAGCATTTTTACCGGTTATTAAAAACCAAAGAATATGACGAAAATATAAAAGATTTTTTTGCTCCCGTTTATATTTTAGAAGCATTAGACCGTTCCTTACAAAGTGAAAAAGAAGAAAAAATAATATGGGACTTATAAGATAAAAGATAGATGTCAAATAGGTGTCAAATCAGAAAAAAATAAAGAAACCGGTGAGAATTAAGCACAACAAAAAAGCCTTGAAAACTTAGTGTTTTCAAGGCTTTTTATTTGGTGAGCCATCGGCGATTCGAACGCCGGACAACTTGATTAAAAGTCAAGTGCTCTACCGACTGAGCTAATGGCCCATATATTGGCTGGGATAGCTGGACTCGAACCAGCGAATGCAGGAGTCAAAGTCCTGTGCCTTACCGACTTGGCGATATCCCATCATATCATAAAATATAATGGGGTGGATAATCGGATTCGAACCGATGACCCCCAGAGCCACAATCTGGTGCTCTAACCAACTGAGCTATACCCACCGTAAGAAATAAAGTGGCGCGCCTGAAGAGATTCGAACTCCTGGCCTACTGCTTAGAAGGCAGTTGCTCTATCCGGCTGAGCTACAGGCGCATAAATAATGGAGCGGGTGATGGGAATCGAACCCACACAATCAGCTTGGAAGGCTGAGATTCTACCATTGAACTACACCCGCATCGGATACAACATTAAGTTGGATTCAAGCATCGGGCAGCCTACATTCACTGTTTAGACCCCTTAAGTGCTTGACTATTATATCAAACAATTTTCGATTTGTCAATACTTTTTTTGGATTTTTTGGAATTTTTTTTAAAATATCTTAAAATTGCTAAAAAACAAGACAAAACAAGGAAGATTGCACCTTTTTCGATAGCCGGCTTCGTCTGATTCTAACCAAATTTTAAAAATTTATAACCGCACCGGGATTCCTTTTTCTTTCATTGTTTCTTTCACCTGACGGATGGTTAATTCTTTAAAATGGAATAGCGATGCTGCCAGCACTGCATCAGCGTGTCCTTCCAATACCGCGTCAGAAAAATGAGACAATGCTCCTGCACCGCCGGAAGCAATCACCGGAATTTTTAAGGCATCAGAAACCTGACGGGTTAATTCTAAATCGTAGCCTGCTTTGGTTCCGTCTGCATCCATACTGGTGAGTAAGATTTCACCTGCGCCAAGCTGTTCGCAACGGATTGCCCATTCGATAGCATCTATTCCCGTATCATTTCTTCCCCCGTGGGTAAAAATATTGAAGCCTCCGTCTACACGGCGTTTAGCATCAATGGCAACCACCACACACTGAGAGCCGAATTTTTCTGCTGCTTCGGTGATAAGCGTGGGATTATGGATTGCCGCTGTATTCACAGAAACCTTGTCTGCCCCTGCTAACAGCAACTCACGAAAATCTTCCGCTTTTCGGATTCCGCCACCAACGGTGAAGGGGATGAACACATTTTCTGCCACACTTCTCACCATATCCACGGTGGTTTTCCGATTGTCGGAAGATGCGGTGATATCCAAAAACACCAGCTCGTCTGCCCCCTCTTTGTCGTAGGCACGGGCACACTCTACAGGGTCGCCTGCATCAATTAAATTTACAAAGTTTACTCCCTTAACCACTCTGCCGTTTGCCACGTCCAGGCAAGGGATGACACGTTTTGTCAGCATAATTTTCTACCTCTTACTGTTGGGATAAATAACGGGAAAGTTTTAAGATTGCAGCCACGGTTTTAGCATCCTTGATTTCGTTTTGGTCAACCAATTGAAGAAGCTCCTCCAAGGTGAAAAACTCCACATCTAAAAATTCGTCATCATCCAAGTGCTGTTGTCCTTTGGTCAAACCCTTAGCATAGTAAATATGCAAGGCTTCGGTTAAAAAACCAACGGAGGGATACAACGCCCCAAAATAAACATATTCTTTGGCAGAAAAACCGGTTTCTTCCAAAAATTCCCGCTTGCCACATTCCAAGTGGTCTTCCCCGTAGTTTAATTTTCCTGCAGGAACTTCTAAAAGCACCCTGCCAAAGGGAGCACGGAACTGACGCACCATAGGAATTTTGCCGTCATCAGTCATACCAATCACACAAACACCGCCGGGATGCTCCACAATTTCACGGCTTGCCAAACTACCGTCTTCTAATTCCACGGTATCCTCCCGCAAATTGATGATTCTGCCTTGAAAATGCAGTTTACTATCTACAGTTTTTTCGGTTAATTTCATTTAAAAAACTCCTTTTTCACCAGAACCACCCGTTCCACTCCAAAATAGTCGGAAATGATTTCAGGTTTTCCCAAAGCGGAAAATATCTCTGCCACCAAAAGATGCTGGTTGATGCCAACCTCTGCCGCAAGGATTCCCCCATCAGCAAGAGATTCCTTTGCCAAAGAAACCAAACGACGGTAAAACAGCAGGCCGTCACCACCGTCGGTTAATGCCATATGGGGTTCATAGTCCACCACGTCGGTCATTAAATATTCCATATCAGACAGGGGGATATAAGGCGGATTAGACACGATAACATCGTAGGTTTCGGGTAAGGTTTCTGCTAAAATATCTTTTTGAACGATATTCACCTTTGCTCCCAAAACTTCCGCATTTTGTTTGGAAATGGTAACTGCTTCATTGGACAGCTCATATAAATCTACGGGATTTCCCGATTCCAACGCCAAAGTAATGCCGATGCAACCGGAACCGGAACATAAATCCGCTATTTTTTTAGTTTCTTTCGGTTTCTTTGGTAATTTCTCCAACACCGCCGAAACTAAATTTTCTGTTTCGGGACGGGGAATTAAAACCCCTTCTCCAACGTGAAAATTACGGGAAAAAAATTCTTTTTTTCCCGTAATATAGGACAATGGTTTTCCCTCTTTTCGTTCGTTCACCAAACGAAAATACTCCTCCCGGATATCCTCAGCAGAATCGCCAAGATATAAGGGAAGCTTCCCGAACTCAATTTGTAATAAATGTTCTAAAATGGCACGGGCATCCGTTTTGGGAGATTCCCCTCCCGAAAGTAATGAAATACCCTGCTCATATAATTCTTTCACTGTCATTTTTATACTGTTACCACTTGGTAGACTCGGTTTCATCTTCAGGCAGTACTGCCTTTAATGCGGTGATTGCTACTTCAATCATAGAATCGTCCGGCTCTCTGGTGGTAAAATGTTGGAGCCACACGCCGGGTTTAGAAAGCATTTTAGTAAACCAGTTGGAGCATTTGCCTGCGTATTTAATCAGTTCGTAGGAAATTCCGGCAACTACCGGCAGAAGACCGATTCTCCAGAAAATTTTTCCCCAGAAATCGGTGGCAGGCACAAAGAAGAATACCACAATAGATACAATCATAACCAGTACCAAAAAGCTGGTACCGCAACGGGGATGAAAACGGGTATGTTTTTTGATATTTTCCACGGTTAATTCATCACCGTATTCAAAAGCGAAAATGGTTTTATGCTCTGCACCGTGATACTGGAACACTCTTTGCACATCCTTCACACGGGAAATCAGCAACATATAGCACACAAATAAAATCATACGGATAGCGCCCTCGATTAACACGGAGATGCTTTCATGTACCTGGGCACCTGCTAAACTGCTGACCCATTCCACGGTTAATTTGGGCAGAATCATAAAGAGTCCGATTCCAAGCACTAAGGAAAAGAGCACCGAAATATACATAAGAATGTCAAACAGTTTATCGCCAAATTTTTCCATAACCCATTTTTCAAACTTGCTCATCTGCTCGGTGTCATCTTCCAAATCACATTCCTTGGCAGAAAACATCAGGCATTTTACTCCGGTAAACAAAGATTCAAAAAATGCCAAAAACCCTCTTAAAATCGGAATTTTATTGAGTTTCCATTTGCGGATAAAGGACTTATCTTCCTTTTTGTCCACCAAAATACTGCCGTCTGACTTTCGGATGGCAGTTGCAAGACAGCCGGGGCCTTTCATCATAATCCCCTCGATGACCGCCTGTCCACCAATGGAGGTTGGGGTACATTTCTTTTGTTCCATATCAAAAATCCTTTCTCATAACCGAAAGATATAATGCAAAAAAATTGGTATTGGCAAGACAAACTCTCACCAATACCAATTATACAGTATCTTTGTGAAAAAATCAAGAATTTTTCGGTATTTTCGGGATATTCTTATTTCTTACGATTTCTTGTGCCAATCACAATGCCATACACCACGCTGGCAATGGCAAAGGGAATGAGTAAAATAAGCCATACCACGGATGCCACAGGCGGTAAGAAGAGACTGATAATTCCCAAAATCCCCATAATAACCATCAGGCGCCCGATAAAGCGATTTATTTTTCTGGCTACTTGCGTTTCAAAATTATAATGCTTCACATAGTCCAACTTAGGCTGATAATTTCCCATTACCAAAAACATGATACCAACCAACAGCATAACACACACACGGATATCAATTGCCCAACCCAGGCTGTAGCCTAAGGTAATTACCTGAAGCACAATGCACAGCACCGGAACAATCCATTTGACCACGTTTTCAAATTTTTTGCGTTCCCCGTGTTTTGCGGAATTAAAATCGGTAATCACACAGGAAATGGTCTGCAAAATTACCATCATCACCGGTAGACCAAACACCGCAAACCACTTGGGTGCAAAATTATCCGGCTTGTTATACATATCAAAATGGATGGCAATGTTTTCGGGCAAGCTGTTCCAGAGTGCCACTCCCAGCAAAATGGGAAGCAGGGTAATCAGACAACTGAACAACAAAAACTTCCATTTGATAATTTTTTCTTTTTTAGTCCTTTTCATCATTTCTTCCCTCCCAAACCATAAATCCAACTGAGTAATTCTTCAAACACAGAGGTATTTAACTCATAATATATAAAATTTTTCTGCTTTTGTTCGCAGATTAAGTCTGCACTTTTTAGTTTTGACAGATGGTAGGAAACTGTTGCACCCGTCAAATCAAAATGCTCGCCAATTTCTCCGGCAGACTTTCTGCCGTTCTTTAATAACTGCAGAATATCACGCCGAACCGGGTCAGATAACGCCTTCATGGTTTCGTTCATACCCATAAGCTGTACCTCACTTTTTGTTTTTTACTATTTAGAATTTTATCTAAATAGATAATAGCATACTTTTTTTCATTTGTCAATACCTATTTAGAAAAAAATCTAAATAGGTAAAAATTCTCAACAAAAAAAGGACTGTATCAAACAATCCTTTTTCAGTATTTTTATGGTTCATCTTTTCGTTGATCAGGAGATAGGAAAAAATTTTCAGAATGAGCAAACTGAGCCAAAGCGCTGCTTTGGGTTACCCGAAGGCGTATGTGCTATACGCCGAGTGGCGAAGTTTGCACAAAGCAAGATTTTTTCTTGCGGTCTGGAATTTTTTTACATCTCTTCTAAGAAAACATATTTTTTAAGGTGTCTAAAAAAGATTTCTTTTTGGAATGGCTGCCTTCTTCACAGCTTTTTTCAAAATCTTTTAAGATGTCTTTTTGCTTTTGAGAAAGTTTTTTGGGAACTTCTAATTTTGCAATCACATACTGATTGCCTCTGCCATTGCCCCGAAGATAGGGAATCCCTTTTCCTTTCAGCACGAATTTTGCTTCCGGCTGAGTGCCTTCGGGAACGGTTAATTCAATTTTGCCGTCAACGGTGGGAACTACCAATTTGGCACCCAATGCCGCTTCCGTAAAGGTGATAGGCAATTCCACATACACGTCAAAGCCTTCTCTGTGGAAGATTTTATCCGGCTGCACACGGATTTCTAAGTATAAATCTCCGTTGGGACCGCCACGAAGTCCCGGTTCGCCCTCACCTCTGACGGTTAAGGTCTGACCGTCATCAATCCCCTTTGGAATATTGATTTCTAAGGTTTTAGTTTTTCTTACATGACCGCTACCGCCACAGTTTGTGCATTTTTCTTTAATAATCTGACCGCTGCCGCCACACTGGGAACAGGGGGAAGAAGTTTGCATATTGCCAAAAGGTGTGCGCTGGATTCTGCGAACCTCACCGCTACCGTGACAAGCGGGGCAAGTTTCGGGCTGGGTACCTTTTTTTGCACCGGTACCGTTACATTCCGGGCAATGATCCTGTTTGGTGACGGTGATTTCCTTTTGCACACCAAAGCAAGCTTCCATAAAGGTGATGGTGATACTCTTTTGTAGATCCCGTCCCTTCTGAGGACCGTTTCTGCGGGATCGGGTGCCACCGCCGAATCCGCCAAAACCACCACCGAAAAAGCTATCAAAAATATCGGAAAAGCCGCCAAAGTCGCTATAGGCACCGTAACCTGCACCTGCGCCGCCATTTTCAAAGGCTGCATGGCCAAACTGGTCATACTGCTGACGCTTCTGGGGGTCAGATAAAATTTCGTAAGCCTCGTTTGCCTCTTTGAATTTGACTTCCGCTTCCTTATTATCGGGGTTTAAGTCGGGATGATATTTCTTGGCAACCTGACGGTACGCTTTTTTTAAGTCCGCCTCGCTTGCATCTTTAGAAACTCCCAACACTTCATAATAATCTCGTTTTTGAGCCATACTTCTCTCCATTTACGCAAGATATTTCCGACAGATTGCTCTGCCGGAAATATCTTCTTTGGTATTTTACTTATCGTCATCCACAACGGTGTAATCCGCTTCGTAAGCGCCGTCATCACCCTGGGATGTGCCGTTTGCCTGTGCACCACCCATATCAGCGCCACCCATGTTTGGGTCGCCCTGAGGATAGAGTTTGGATGCTACCGCATACATTTTCTGAGTGAGGGCTTCGGTACCTGCTTTGATCGCTTCGGTATCGTCGCCTTTTAAGAGTTCTTTTAATTTATCAATTTCTGCCTGAATGCCGGATTTGTCTTCTGCACTCAGTTTGTCACCTGCATCGGTTAAGGTTTTTTCGGTCTGATAAACCATAGCGTCTGCCTGGTTTTTCACGTCAACCGCTTCTTTTTTCTTCTTATCTTCCTGAGCAAACTGTTCTGCTTCTTTCACAGCTTTTTCAATGTCTGCTTCGGATAAGTTGGTGGATGCGGTGATGGTGATTGCCTGTTCTGCACCGGTGCCTAAGTCTTTTGCACTAACATGAACAATACCGTTGGCGTCAATATCGAAGGTTACTTCAATCTGGGGAACACCTCTGGGAGCTGCAGGAATACCGGTCAGCTGGAAGTTACCTAAGGTTTTGTTGCCGGCTGCCATTTCCCTTTCACCCTGCAGAATGTGAATATCCACGGCGGTCTGACCGTCTGCTGCAGTGGAGAATACCTGGCTCTTCTTGGTAGGAATGGTGGTGTTTCTTTCGATTAACTTGGTGCAAACGCCACCTAAGGTTTCAATCCCTAAGGACAGGGGAGTTACATCCAATAACAGTAAGTCTTTTACGTCACCTGCTAACACGCCTGCCTGAATTGCTGCACCGATTGCAACACATTCGTCGGGGTTAATGCCTTTGAAGGGTTCTTTACCGATGAATTTTTTCACAGCTTCCTGAACGGCAGGGATTCTGGAGGAACCGCCAACTAACAGTACTTTTGCAATGTCGGAGGGAGAAAGTCCCGCATCAGCCATTGCTTTTCTGGTGGGTTCCATGGTAGCCTGCACCAAATCTTCGGTTAACTGATCAAATTTTGCACGGGTTAAGGTCATATCCAGATGTTTGGGACCGGTTGCATCCGCGGTGATAAAGGGCAGATTGATGTTTGCACTGGTCATACCGGATAACTCAATTTTCGCCTTTTCTGCAGCTTCTTTTAATCTCTGCAGTGCCATTTTGTCAGCTCTTAAGTCGATGCCGTTTTCTTTCTGAAATTCGTCTGCTAAATAGTTCATCACTCTATCGTCAAAGTCGTCACCGCCCAGACGGTTGTTACCGTTGGTTGCCAACACTTCAAACACGCCGTCACCAATTTCTAAGATGGAAACGTCGAAGGTACCGCCGCCTAAGTCATAAATCATAATTTTGTGGTCGGTGTCTTTATCCAGACCGTATGCTAAAGATGCTGCGGTGGGTTCGTTGATAATACGAAGTACTTCCAGACCTGCAATTTTACCTGCATCCTTGGTTGCCTGACGCTGAGAGTCAGAGAAGTATGCGGGAACAGTGATAACTGCCTGGGTAACGGTTTCACCCAGATAGCTTTCTGCATCAGCTTTTAATTTCTGCAGAATCATTGCAGAAATTTCCTGAGGAGTGTAGCCCTTGCCGTCAATATCTACTTTTTTGTTGGTACCCATATCTCTTTTGATGGAGCTGATGGTTTTGTCCGGATTGGTGATTGCCTGTCTTTTTGCAACCTGACCAACCAGTCTTTCACCGGTTTTGGTGAATGCAACAACGGAGGGAGTGGTTCTTGCGCCTTCTGCGTTAGCGATAACCACCGGTTCGCCACCTTCCATAACTGCTACACAAGAGTTTGTAGTACCTAAGTCAATACCAATAATTTTTGCCATAATAACATCTTCCTTTCTATTCTCACTGGTTGTGAACAAAAAATAATAAAATTGTATATATCAAAGCCTTACGCTTTTACTTTTACCATACTGTGACGAATCACTTTGTCGCCTAAGGTGTATCCCTTCTGCAGCACTTCCACCACGGTGTCGGACTCTGCATCGCCGTCTTCACAACGCAACACAGCGTTATGAAGCTCAGGATTAAAGGGTTCGTTTAAGGCGAGAATTTCGGTGACACCTGCATTTTCTAAAATACTGTGATACTGTTTTACCACAAGTTCAATACCTGCTTTGAAAGCATTGCCGTCGGTGGCATCCTGAGTTAAGGATAATTCCAGGGTATCCAGGATGGGAAGCAATTTTCCCACGGTGTCTGCAGCAGCGTAAATGTAGCTCAATTCTTTTTCTTTTTGAGTTCGTTTTTTGTAGTTTTCAAATTCTGCCATCAGGCGAAGGTTTTTATCGGTAAGCTCTGCAATTTGTGCTTCCAGCTTCGCCATAGGGTTTTCTTCCACGGTTTCTTCCGCGGTTTCTGTGTTTTCTTCTAAAATTTCTTCTTCTGCTTCGGGTTTCGTTTTATCGTTCTTCATTGGAATCTCCTTCTGTGTGTTCTAAAATGTCACTCATAAGTCGGGACATTGCTTCCAAGGTGGTGATAACCTTGCCGTAGTTCATTCGTTTGGGTCCGATTACTGCAATGGCACCGTTTCGTCCGCCATATGCTTTGTAGGTGGAAACCACCATACTTAAGTCCTTGTTTTTTAAGATGGGGCTTTCGTCACCGATTACAACGGTGATACCGTTTTTGTTGTCAGCTGCGGCGGTGTTGATTAAGGAGGTAATCTGTTCCTTATCTTCTACCAAATCCAAAAAACCAAGCACTTTATCCATGCTGGAAAATTCAGGTGCTTTTAAGGTTTCGGATTTTCCGCTGAAATAATATTCTCCGGCACCACTTTGGGCTAAGGTATCGGTTACAAATTCTAAAATAATGCCCAAAAGCTCAAAGTTATCATTAAACCGTCTTTTTAAGCGTTCCACCTTGTCGGAAGTAATCATTTCCAAGGTGCAGCCGGATAATTCCTCGTTTAAAATCTGTTTTAAATACAACACGGAATTTTCATCAATATGGGTTAAGATACGAACCTGCCGCTTCTTTATCATACCCGTGTTGGTCACTAGAATAAACATTAAATAATGTTCCGATGCCTTCACAATTTCAAAATGGCTAATGGCACCCGGATTCATACGGGGAGCACCCGTCACGGCGGTTAAGCCTGTGGAATCGGAAATGGTTTTTGCGGAAAAATCCAAAAACCGGTTTAGTTCTGAAAGATTCGCTTCCATTTTCTGTTTGATAAATTCCATTTCCATACTGGTGGCACGAATATTTTCAATTAAACTGTCCACATACAGTCGATAAGCCAAATTGGAGGGGATTCTGCCTGCCGAGGTGTGAGGCTGAGCAAGATAGCCCATTTCCTCTAAGTCCGACATTTCGTTTCGGATAGTGGCGGAGGAAAGCCCGATATCGCACTTTTTGGCAATCGTACGGGAGCCAACCGGTTCCGCAGTTTCAATATAATCTTCAATCAGCGCTTTTAAAATCGCAATTTTTCTGCCGTCCAGATCCATTGATTAGCACCTCTCTTTCTTTGGTGTGGTCTATCAATCACTGTGTTTTCAAGCATTTTTTCATTGTTAGCACTCTTTTGGTTCGAGTGCTAACAACTATAAGATAGCAGACTTTTCCCCATTTGTCAAGTGTTTTTTTAAATTTTTTTGGGAATTTTCAAAAAGAGCGTTTTTTGTATCAAAAAAGGTGTCGAAAAACAGATTTTCGACACCTTAAATAAAATAGAAAGAAAGTATTTATTTTTTGACACAGTCTTTTTAAAAAATTCCACAACTGCGGTTTTGATGTCAAAAAAACAGTTTTTAAAAATTTCTTTTCGTCATTTTCTTGCAATTTTCTACAGATTCCCGTATGGTAAAGGCAAGATTTAAAAAAGGAGAATCCCTATGAATCAGCCGTTTTCATGTAATTTCCAGTCCGTTCCTTTCAACGAAGTATTTCCCTACATTCCGCCGAAAACAGAACGAATGTATGACCGTTTCCTTTCGGCACTTTGTTTTTCGCCCTCCTTAAAAGGATATCCCTACATTAAGCAGGCTCTTTATTACGAGCAAAGAAACCGACATCTGCTTCCATCACTTACCAAAGATATTTACGAAGAAATTTCACGCCTCTATCAAACGGAAATTGCTGCTGTGGAGCGTTGCATTACTTTCTCGGTGCAACGGGCATACAAGCAAAATCCCCAAAAGTTTCGTCTGCTGTTTCCCAATTGCCAAAAGGCACCATCCAATTTTCGCTTTATCAAAACCGTGGCACTGCATTTGTTAACAGAAGAACTCTAGCAAAATCAAAGACAACAAAAAAAGGTACCGGCAAATGCCGATACCTTTTTTATGATCAAAAAATTTCTTATTTGATAGCGTCTTTGAAAGCTTTACCAGCTTTGAAAACAGGAGCTTTAGAAGCAGGAATTTTGATTTCTTCTTTGGTACGGGGATTTCTACCGGTTCTTGCAGCTCTTTCTTTCACTTCAAAAGTACCGAAGCCCATGATAGCTACTTTATCTCCTTTTTTTAATGCGCCGGTGATTGCATCGATGGTTGCTGCTAATGCTTTTTCAGCTTCGGTTTTTTTGAAACCAGCTGCTGCGATTGCTGCAACTAATTCAGCTTTGTTCATTTCGATTTCCTCCATAATAAATTTATTGTTTAAAAAAAATTTTTTTCTGTTTTTACGGTTCAAATCTTGCAATGTACTTTTCGTTCTGGCGATACATGGCAGTTTCCAAATCCACCTTCTTGGCAACGAACATTTCCACCAAAGTGGTCATCATTTCGCAAAGAGACTCTTCCAGCACAGAACCGTCTTGGTCTCTTACATTATCCAACATTTTCTCCAGTTTGTCAATATTTTTTGAGAAAATAATTTCATTTTTGTGCATTTTTTTGGATTTTTCCGCCAAAATAGACGCTCTTTGCACCGAAGGAAGATATTTTGCGGTGCTTTTTAAGGAATATTCCTCTTTCTTTTCACCCTTCTTAATTTCTTCCCAACGAGTTAAAATTCCCGAAACAGACTGATCTTGCACCTCACCGAACACATGGGGATGCCGACGAATCATTTTCTTGGAAATGGTGTCAATCACGTCTTCCACGGTAAAAGTGCCCTCTTCTTTTCCAATCTGGGCATTTAACACAATCTGCAAAAGTACGTCTCCCAGCTCGTCACACATTTTGGCTTTATTCCCTTCGTGGAGAGCATCAATGTATTCGTAACTTTCTTCAATCAGATTTTTCTTTAAACTGTCGTAAGTTTGTTCCCGATCCCAGGAGCAACCGCCGGGACTTCTTAAAATGGCAATGATTTCACAGAAATCGGAAAAACTGTATCGTTCTTTATTGGTATCCATAATTCTTCTCCGTTTAATTTACGTAGTTAGACGGGTTCTTGGCAACCCCGTTTTTTCGCACCTCAAAATGCAAATGCGGGCCGGTGGAATTTCCGGTATTCCCAATCGCTCCGATGGTGTCTCCTTTCGCAACCTTTTGACCGGAACGAACCGAAATACTGCTCATATGGCCGTACCATGTTTCCAGACCGTTGCCGTGACTGATTTTCACCATTTTGCCGTAAGAGCCGTTCCAGCCTGCGAAAATAACGGTTCCGCCGTCTGATGCACGGATGGGATCACCTGTTCTGCCGGCATAGTCAATCCCCGTATGAGAAGACGCCCAACGGGAACCTCGGGAACCGAATCTTGCGGTAATGGTGCCGTAATAAGGACGCATAAACACGCCGGTGGGTGCCGTTTTCGGCTTCTCCTTGGTACCAACCGCCACCACTTCTGTGGTAGGGTTGGATAAAATTGTTTCAGAAAGAACCTTCCGGTCAGTCACAGAATGATTCACACGGGTCACTTCATACACCACATCCTTCTGACCGCTGATACCCTCTACCAGAACCCTGCGGGTACCCTGATATAAGGAGCTGTCTTTCTGCTCAGTCACAGGATAGGGAATCCGTTCCCGGATGGTAATCACTTCCACTGCCTCCACCGCAATCAACGGCTGGGGTGCCATCACCTTAATCGTTTCGCCCTGACGGAGTCTTTCCGGCACAATGCCGGGATTGGCATCCATTAGCTCCTGCGTGCCAATGCCGTAATCCAAGGCAATGGAAGAGAAGGTTTCTCCAGCTTCCACCTTGTGAGTTAAACGGGCATCCTGAGTGCCTTGCAAAATGCCCAGTGCATCCTCTTTGGACACAATCATATCGGGTGCAACACGGCACTGGGAAACCTCCACCGCATTGGCAAAATGTGTTTCATTATTTTCGTTTTTAAACTGAGCTTCAATTTCTTCTAAAGCTTCGTAACCGTCTGTTTCAGAGGAAAGTGCGGTTACCACTTTACCGTCCACCACAATCCCGTAGGCAGAGGTTAACCCGTCAAAAGCGGTGGTAATTTTGTTTTTGACCAGTTCCTCACTCTGCACCAAATCCCGGCTGACAGGAACCAGATGGAAGGATGCATTACTGAATTTATAATCCATGCCCTTTACGGCAACTATTTCGTCATACGCGGTGAACACAGCATTTCTCGCCATTTCCTGAGAGCTGACCACCCCAAAACTTCTTCCGTTAACCACAACCTGATACCCAAAATCAAGCCGTACATTACAGCAGAGCGCCACAAAGATAACAAGATATAGAAAAAAGGAATACCGAAGCATTACCTTTTCGCCAAACTGCTCCGCTTTTTCTTGGAGTGAATCCCACATCCTGCTGAAAGAATCCGTCCAAACAGCTTCTTCTCGCTCTGTTGCAGTCTTTTGGAAGGGAACTTTGAATTTTTTCGCCACCAAATCATCCTTTCTGTTTTTTGATTCAACAAAAAAGGTACTGTTTATTAAACATTACAAATTTTATTATACCACATTCTCCCAAAAAAATCAAGTCTTTCGTTTTTTACGGCTGTTTTGGACTTCTTCGGTATATTTTTTGGCAGGATGCATAGAGTAAATCAAACACCGAGGAAAGAAAGGAGGCCTTCTTGTGATTACAATTCTCTGTGGACATTCTCCCCGCACCGGACACCCGTTATACAGCATCCGCCCATACAAGATTACGGAAGATACAATCGGAGAAGAACCAGTCCGGATGTATTTTGTATCCCGTTTTTATCAACCGTTTTTGTCAAATATCATCAAACATCTTCAAAAACAACACCCAACCTTGCTGTTTTCCAAGGAACTGAATCAGCAGGAAGAATCGCCGTCGCCTCTGTTTTACCAGAGAATCCGGCAGATTCTTCCCCTGATACCCGCAAAAAAAAGAGTGGCGGTGCTATGTGAGCAGGAAGATGCCCGCTTGCCGGTGCTGATCAAAGCAATCAGTCCTTTTGCCCATGCCGTCAGCCTGGTCAGTGAAAACACGGCATATTTTGAAATAATCTCCGAAGAAGCACTCTCTGACTCCGGATTAAGCATCAACCGAAGAAGCCTTCCAGAACTGGGAACCGTCGACCTGACACTATTGCTTTCAGGTGTCTTTGACCTTAGCTACTTACATGCCGGATACCTGATTAATCTGTCCCCGCAGAAGGTTACAGCATCGGTACCAAGTCTTGTAGCAATTTCTAATCCACAGATTGATAGCTTTCTCCGGCAATATCCCTATCTTAAGCTGAACCCCACACTTCTGATTTCCCCAGATGCTCCGATTACAAATTTAATTTGGAAAAATTAAAAAAAAAGTTGACAAATCGAAAAAAATGTATATAATAGTATGTGCTATGTTATCTTGCCTTTTTATGGTTTCGGGAAGGCGTCTCGCAAAAACCACCGAAACGAATTTATAAGTAGAGGATGATATCGAATGGAAAAAGCAACGATTTTAACCAGCGAAGGCTTAAAAAAATATGAAAATGAGCTGGTTTATCTCAAAGACACTAAGCGTATCGAAGTTGCAGAAAAAATCAAGGAAGCGCGTTCCTTTGGCGATTTATCGGAAAATGCGGAATACGATGCCGCAAAAAAAGAACAGGCAGAATTAGAAGAAAGAATCGCAAAAATCGAAAATATGCTAAAAAATGTTACCGTGGTGGAAGATGACGAAATCTCTACCGACACGGTCACCATCGGCTCCAAAGTAAAGGTGCTGGATGTGGAAGAAAAAGAAGAACTGGTGCTGCAGATTGTAGGCTCCAACGAAGCAGACCCGTTTAACGACAAAATTTCTAACGAATCCCCTGTGGGTGCAGGTCTTTTAGGCAAGAAAAAAGGCAAAACCGTGACCATTACCACTCCCACCGGTTTCCAGATGAAATACAAAATCTTAGACATTTCTAAATAAGTCAAATAAGACACAAAGAGCCGTGCAAGCCGTTTCCCAAAAAGAGATTGCTTGCACCTCATTTTTTCTAACGATTCCAAAGAGAAAGGAAGAATCCCCATGGAAGAAAAGGAATTATCACAGCTTTTGCAGGTGCGTCGTGACAAGCTCTCTGAGCTTCAGGCAGAAGGAAGAGACCCTTTCCAGATTACCAAATATGACCGTACTCACACCTCAAAACAGATTACCGAAGGTTACACCACCGAAGAAAGAACCATCACCGTACGAGAAGAAGAACAGCAGATTACCGCTAAAATTTCTCCCTTAGACGGTGAAAAAGTATCCGTTGCCGGCAGAATTATGTCCAAACGCGGTATGGGAAAAGTTGGCTTCCTTCATATTGCTGATATCGACGGACAGATTCAGCTGTTCGTGAAAAAAGATATTTTAGGGGAAGAAGAATACAACCGCTTCAAAAAACTGGATACCGGTGACATTATCGGTGCGGTTGGTGTGGTATTTACCACGCAGACCGGTGAAATCTCCGTAAGAGCGGAAGAAATCACCCTGCTCTCCAAATCCTTACAGCCCCTTCCCGAAAAATTCCACGGTATGACCAACACCGACTTAAGATACCGTCAGCGTTATACCGATTTAATTATGAACCGTGACGTTAAAGATACCTTTATCAAGCGTTCCAAAATCATTTCCACCATCCGTAAGTACTTAGACGGACAAGGCTTTTTAGAAGTGGAAACTCCCATGCTGGTATCCAATGCAGGCGGTGCAGCAGCACGTCCCTTCTTAACTCACTCCAATGCGCTGGGCGAAGAATTTAAGCTCCGTATTTCTTTGGAATTATACTTAAAACGTCTGATTGTTGGTGGCTTAGAACGTGTATACGAAATCGGCAGAGTATTCCGTAACGAAGGGGTAGACACCCGCCATAATCCGGAATTTACCTTGATGGAATTATATCAGGCATATACCGATTATCACGGCATGATGGACTTAACCGAAAACCTGTACCGCCATGTGGCACAGGAGGTGTTAGGCACCACCAAAATCGTGTATAACGGCATCGAAATGGACTTAGGTAAGCCCTTTGAAAGAATCACCATGTTAGACGCTGTGAAAAAATATTCCGGCGTAGACTTCAACGAAATCAAAACTCAGGAAGAAGCGCAGGCTGTGGCCAAAGAGCATCATGTGGAATTTGAACCCCATCACAAAAAAGGCGACATCTTAAATCTGTTCTTTGAAGAATTTGTGGAAGAACACCTGATTCAGCCTACTTTTGTAATGGATCATCCGGTGGAAATTTCTCCCTTAACCAAAAAGAAACCCGAAAATCCCGACTATGTGGAACGCTTCGAGTTCTTTATGAACGGCTGGGAAATGGCAAATGCTTACTCCGAATTAAATGACCCCATCGACCAAAGAGAACGTTTCAAAGCGCAGGAAGAACTGCTCTCTTTGGGTGACGAAGAAGCAAACACCACCGACGAAGACTTTATGAATGCATTAGAAATCGGTATGGCCCCCACCGGCGGTATCGGCTTCGGTATCGACCGTATGTGTATGTTATTAACCGACTCTTTAGCAATCCGTGATGTGCTCTTGTTCCCCACCATGAAAACATTGGATAAATAATATATCATAAAAACTGCAATATCTGAAAATAGATATTGCAGTTTTTTTAATTTTTATATTGACAAATGTAGATACATATGCTACAATCACTATAGCTACAGATGTAGTTACAATATCAAAAGGAGAAAAAAGTATGTCAGCAATCAAGCATACCATTACCGATGCAGAATATGAAATCATGTGTATTTTATGGAAAACCAACGAAAAATTAACCGTGGCGGATATTATGAAGCAATTAAACCGTAACGACTGGACGGCATCCACTGTGGCAACCTTTATGGCACGACTTTTGAAAAAGGGCGTGATTTCCTGCGATAAAAAAGGCAAAACCAACTACTATTTCCCTGTGTTAAAGCAAACGGAATACGCCTGGGACGAAACTGAAAACCTGTTATCCAAAATCTACAAAGGGTCTGTCAAAAATCTGGTGGCAGCACTTTACGAAAATAAAAAGCTGTCCGGAGAAGATGTGTCAGATTTAAAGAAAATGTTTGACTTAAAATAACGGAGAAATATGATGAGAGACTTATTTGAAACCGTGCTGATACTCAGTGCAATTGGGTTTGCCCTGACAGCTGTTTTGTTATGCTTAAAACCCATTACTGTAAAAAAATTCTCTGCCAAATGGCAGTATTACATCTGGATTGCCGTGCTCTTGACAATGGTAATTCCTACCTACAAGCTGATTCCCAAGCAACAGGTCCAACAAATCCGCAGGATTGCTCCCATAGAAGCGCCCCGTATTTTTACGGTTCCCTACGAACCCTCCCGGGAGCTTTTAGCACCCCTTGAGCCTACTCCCACAGCGGAACCTACCGTGACGGTATCTTATGCTGCCAAAACCGATGTGCTGGATGTGTTGTCTATAATCTGGATTGCTGGAGGAATCGTATTTTTAACGGTGGTATTGCTAAGCTACCTCCTGTATCTTTGGCAAAAACGAAAACAGGCAGTCGCCCTGGAGGATACCCCCTTATTAATCGACGTCAAAAAGGAGCTTGGAATCAGAAGACACATCCGCGTAAGAATGTCTCCAACAGTTGGCTCCCCCATGCTGGTGGGCGTGTTCTTTCCGGTCATTTACATCCCCTGCAGGGAGCTTCCGAAGGATATGATGCGTCTTGTACTTCTTCACGAACTGACCCATTATAAAAGAAAAGATTTAATCGTCAAATGGTTTTCCCTGTTGGTCAATGCAGTGCATTGGTTTAATCCGCTTTCCTATTTGGTCTGCGCAAACCTCAGTGATGCCTGCGAACTCTCCTGTGATGGAAAAGTCACCCGTAATATGAATGAAGAAGAACAAAAACAGTATATGAAAACAATTCTTGCATTAGTAGAATGAAAGGCAGGCGAAAGATTATGATGGAACGGTTATTCACCACGAAAATGAGTGCAAACAGAAAGAAATTAGAATCCCGATTTCAAAAGATACGCACAAAAAACGGAAAGCTTTCCAAATGGATTGGCTATGCACTGTTTGGAATCATTCTGCTTGCCGTAGTTAGTGTTGGGATTGTGATTGCCGTAAACCGCAGTGAAGATTACCGCATGAGCGATACCCGTTTTTCTGAGTATTTAAACCGTCCTGTAGGTGCCATTATGGCAGAAATTGATTATTTAGATCATGAAAAGCTGGTCTTTCATTATCTGGACGGATTTTTTGTGATCAATCTGCAACCAAGAGAAGTATTACATAAAATTGATTTGGGTGCTTTAAACATTGCAGGACATACGCAAGGAGACTGCTTTACGGTATTTCAGGCAGATCAAAGGGGAAATTATGTATATCTGAAAAATGAGGGCCCCCGTGATAGGATTGGCAATTATGACAACTACATCATCAATCTGCATACCGGCGACGTGAGCCTTGGAACAATGCCTCAGGAAACCGAGCTTTTTTCAAATTTCGCCGATACTTTTACCAAAGTGGGTAATCCCTACGGATTTTACAGCATCCGCTGTGTGACTGAGGAAACAAAAACGCATTATCTCACTGTTTTGGAAAGCGATTTTTCCTCCCTGCAACTGGTCAGTGTTGACCATCAGGCAGAGGATAACAGTCGGTTTACCTATCTGTTCCCCAGGTTGTATGTCAGCGATGCCAACAAAAGAAATGAAGTGATAGAAAAATCGCTGTCTGACGGAGAAGAAATCACAAAAAACAGCGGTCTTGACTGGGAAGTAAATGCAGATACCGTCCGTTCCCTGATTCATAAAATCAGCGAACTGCGACAAATGCAATATCAACAAATTCCCGACGGAAACTATGTTGTTACCATCCAGAATATTGAGAAAAACGGTGAAGTGTATCAAAAGCTGTTTATCATCAACAACTACAACACGGAGTTGATTCTTTCCGAAAAACTGACGGATGAGGATTACTACATGGGCATCATCAATATTTTAAATTCCCCCGTCAGTGATTTGTATCACAAAACCGAAGAATTTTTGGCACAGGAATTTCACAGAGTGCATGACCCCTTGTATGATATTCAGCACTTAACCATTTCCAACTGGGAAGAACACGGAAACGAAGCAACCTTCTGGTACAAAATGACCTTTTTATACTACAATCGTGACCCCGACAAAGCAGCCTACATTCAGGAAGCGAAGCAGAGAAGTCAAAAAGAATATGAAGTGCTGTATGAGGATTATTTAGCATTAAAAGAAGGAAATTTTCAGTTTAAAATTATCGACAACGGTACTACTCTGGAGCTATATACCAATGTGGCTCCCCAAGGCACCGAGTGGGTTCCCATCACTGTTGATGACTTTGTAATGTCTGATTGAGGTGACCGCAATGTTAGAAACAATATTTACCACAAAAATGAGTGCAAACAAAAAGAAATTAGAATCCCGATTTCAAAAGATACGCACAAAAAACGGAAAGCTTTCCAAATGGATTGGTGCTGGTCTGTTTTCCGTGGTGGTTCTGGCGATTCTTGTAATCTCCATATATCTGGCTGTTTCCTATGCCGGAAAAGGTACTCCTGCAAAGGAACTGTATGCACTAAAAAACACCTCTCTACAGGATGCCAAGTCCATTCACAACATTGTATATACCGCCGATATTACCCCCTATCAGCTTCATTCTTCGGAGGTACGAACAGACTCCTTTGAAAAGCGACTTGCCATCAAATTTATGGTAGATGACCGCTCTGAGCATCGGGTTTCGGATGACACTGCTCTTCGGAAGCTTTCGGCAATTCTTCTGTCTCTGGTGCCGGAGGTAGATTCCGTAAGCTGTCTACTCTTTGACCGGTATTCAGAAGATCTTAACAACTGGGAAACATGCTTTTACAGTACCTATGTTTCCAAATCCGACCTACATTCCCGAAGTGAATTTGAACTATTTACCAAAGATTATCTGAACCATGCAACCAAAAGCTTACAGACCTACGAAGAATTTTACCGTAACATTGCCTTAATCAGCTCTCAGCACGAATTAAGTGCCTATGTAAAACAAATTTATTCTTTTATCGGAAACGATTATGAAATCGTGCCAAACAGCGGACTGGGTGCGGAATTTCTGGTAGACCGTGAATTTTTGGAATCCCCGGAATGTGCCGAAATCCGCCGTTTGTTTAATATGAAACCGGAGGAATACTTAGGGCACGCTCTGCAATTAAACAAACATACCATCCGTAATTTCAAAAATAATACCAATCAAAAACACCTGGTGCTCTGTGAGAGTACCCCGCAGGAAACGCCCATCATTGCACAGAAAATTATCGAGGAGGAACAGGCAGAGGCAATTCGTTCCCTGATAGGAACCCTGATGAAAAAAACAGCCGATCTCTATCTCCCAAATGCAGAAAATCTGACCTATACGCAGGCACTGGCGTTGCAATATCAGGTAAACCAAGGGCATTATCCCTGGCGATTAGACCCAAAGCAAGTCATTCAAAGCTTTTTATCTGCCCAGGGAGAGCCTGAGCAGAACATCCGTTTTCCGGAGCTTGAAAGTGATTCTTTGCATTATGTAAACGGTACGATTGAATTAGAAGTCTATCAACCCATTGAGAAAGGAAAACAAGGGATCTGGATTGTGAAAAGTTATCTGAAAAAAGAACCTCCCGTTCTAAAAGATATCAATTTTTACAGCATTAACCCACAGGACAACACCTTAGGCAACGAACTTATAAAACGGGAGGACGGTTGGTACCAATTCCCAACCGAAGCAGGAGCATTTATCAATCTAAAAGGTGGCTCCCCTGCATCTGTAACCGCCTATTTTACCCCCACAGGAACCAATATGGAGCCATACAAAAAGCAGGTTGGCTATGCCGAACCGCCTTTCCCGCAAGTTCCCATTTCTATCAGGCTTCGGTTTACACCGGAAGACACAACAGGGCATTTACAGTTTGTGTGTAAAGGACAGGATGGCTCAACAGTGGAATCAGAATTATTCAATGTATTCATTACAAACTAAGCACAAAAAAGGCAACCGATGAACGGTTGCCTTTTTTATTATACCACTTGTTTTGCCATAATGATTTCCACGGCTTTGTCGGGATACTTCTCCTTTGCCTGCTTTTTTGCTTTGGCAGGAGTATCGGCATCCACAACCAGGCGGTCAATCTTGCCGTCAACCTCGACGACAATTTCATAGGATTTCAAAAGGGTTACGCCTCCTTGATGCTATTTTACATACAGGTCAATCAGGCTGACAATGTAATCCCAGGTGAAAATTCCTTTTTCTACGGGGATTTTTAAGTACGCGCCATTAAAGCTGATAAACTGTTCGTAGGTTACCAGGTCTTTAAAGTCTGCGTAAGTATATAAACCGTAGGTTTCCACATCCTTTTGGAATTTTTGGGTATCGTAACGGAGCTTTTCGCCCATTTCAATCCAGTTATAGAAATCATCCGGAGGTGCAACAGTCAGCATACCTTCTGCCAGTGCATTGGCATTTCCTGCAGAGGTTAAAGAATATGCAACGGTGGTTTCATAGGTTGTTTCGGTTGCAGTTAAGGTTACCAGGCTGTAGCCGTCGGCATCCATTTTCACAAACTGATGACCTACGTATTCTCCCATATTGTCTACGGTTAAGTAAACATATTTGTTCAGGTCATAATCAAACACACCGTGATCACCGATGATTCTTAAGGTGGTGCCATCGGAGAAGGTTAAGTTTGCAACCGGATAGGTATCTTCTCCGTGATTTACAAGCAGTGCAAGATTGGTTTCTTCCACTTCGCCGGTGAAGAAGTTGTAGGATAGAACGGTGTCATCCATGGTAATGTCAGAAATTGCTTTTTTGCTGCCGTTTGCCAGGGTAATCAAGGTGTCGGCAGTAAAGCAGCTGCTACCACCTGTAGCCGCCGTCAGCGTACCTGCACAGAATTTGTTGTAATCATATTCATTATCCTGGTCTTCTGCTACACTCCAGGTATGGGAGAAGGACAGGCTCTTACCATTTTTATCGGTAAACACATAAGACACAGGAACCGTTCTTGCAGTGTTTCCAGTATTTACCAGACCGCTGGAGCTTGATGCCACAAAATAGAGCTTGTTGGTGCCGTTATTATCTACCACAACGGGCATTGCATACACTTTTTTACTGGAGTGTACCTGTCCGCCGGTTACGGTTAAGGTGAAGTCTTCATTTTCGGGAGTATAGGTCCAAACGGTATTGGTGCCGTTTTGCTGACCGAGAGTGGTGGGCGTGTAATCGGAGAGCAGAATGGTCTTATACTGGCTTTCTGCTACACTCCAATAAGTGATTTCTACGCCTTCCAAGGCAGGAGCCGCACCGTGCCAGGTGCCACCCTTGGAGGATGCCACACAAAGACCAGCTTCCCAGTTAGAAGCCGCCAGAACAGGAGCATTTTTGTCGGATTCGGTGCCGCTGACATAGAAGGGATAGGTATAGGTTACGGTTTTATCAACCGCTTCCCCGTTTTCATCATAGAAGATGTTATCGGTGACATTTAACTCATACATATGAGTACCCACGGTTACGGGAATTGTCTGGGTAGTATCCACAGTTTCGCCGTTTTGGGTTACGGTGTAGGATAAGTCTTTGCCGTATTTTGTAAGAGTCAGTTTGGAGAAATCGAAGCTATAGGCACCCTTATCTAAATTTACGGTCAGACGGTTAATCCAACCGGTTTCATTAATATATTCGTGGGTTAACACTTTATTTTCATCAGTTTCGGAATACACCGCAGTTGCCAAAATGTTACCGTTTGCGGTGGATTCATAGGTGGGATAGGTTGCCACTTCAGGGTCAGTTCCGTTAGCATTGGTATAGGAATATACCTTCACGGAGGTCAGATCCAGATTCTGATAGGGTACACTGTCTTTATTCACACGGTTATCGTAAATTACCGGGTCATTCAGTTTGGCGCCCATATCCTCTACCATATAGATAAAGCCCAAGTTCAGAGAATCACGGGTAATGCCGTCTTTATAAGTAATGGGATGGATATATTCTTCCTGGCTTAACACATGGTTTACCATAGACTGTGCTTCTGCCGGAACATATACCTTATATTCTTCGTTTGCCCATGCATACTGAATCAGTTTGCCTTCTAAGGTGATGGGAGTAGCATTACCTTCGGAATCTGCCACGGTAAATAAGCTAATGCCCATCAACGTCTGGGTAGTATCGTGAACAGTTGCCTGGATTGGCTCCTGAATCAAGGTAACATCCCGTAAGGTCAGGCTGTTTGCCGCATTCAGATGAATATTGGCTGCTGCACCGCCGTATACAGTGGTGTTATCTAAAACAGTATCTCCTGCAGTGACATACAAAGCTGCACGACCACCGGAAATGTAGGAATTGGAAATGGTACAGTCACCGGTTACCATTACTGCACTTCTGATATTGTAGTAACGGGTTTTGGTGCCGTCAATCTGAGGCTCGGTGGGGTCATCGTATTTGTTGGATTCGTATAAAATGGGATAGGGGAAATTGGGTGCGATAATCCGCACGTTATCCAGGTTTCCGTTATTTACAGTCATAAAGGCATAGCCACGGTCTAATGCTGCCTGGTCGGAGGTAGCAGTCATGGAGAAGCCGTTACCGTAAATGGTATGACCGCCGGATACCACCTGCTGACCTAAGCCCACATTATTTAATAAAACAATGTCTCGGTCAGTAGCACTCATAGCAGCGGTGGTGTTGTATGCATCTACAACTTCTAAAAGAAGCTGGGTAGGTTTGGTATCTTCCAAATCATCAGAAATTACAAGCTTCACAATACCGGTTCCGGTAAAGGACACGGTTCTTGCGGTCCAGTCGGTGCCTTCGCTGATGGTAGCAGACACACCGGTACCGTCAATAGGCTCTGCACTAACACTTACGTTGCCGATTTCCACATTGTCTGCAGCAGCAAACAGTTTGCCAAGTGCAACGCTATTCTGATTTCCCACACGGTAAAGGTATGTATCGGTATTTTCAAATACTGTCACAAATTTTTCAGTGAGAATGGGATCGTGACTGATCGTTGCTGCCGGAATTAAGGGACAGATGGTATCAGTATCCACCCAGCAGAACACTTTGAGATAGTCGGTATCTCCCACGGTAATATCAGCGGTGGTAACGGTTAACAAATCTCCCGTCATACCGCCATGAAATGCCATGGGTTCCATTTTTAAAAGCTTTCCGCCTTCTTCATAATGTCCAACCAGAACAAAAACAGTTCCTTCCCTTGGAACTTCGGCAGATGCTTTGGCGTAAACAGTGTCTACGCCTAATAAGGTGTCTGTCACCTGGTCGGTTTCGGCATTGTAAAACACGATGCCCTGGTCATTGGCACGAACGCTCAGTACCAGTGATGAAACCAGCATGGTAACAATTGCAACAGCAAGAATGAAACTCACAATTTTTTTCAATACGGCACGTCCTTTCCAAATTTTTTTAGAAAAAATAGTTCTCTCTAATGTCAGAAAATAATCTTCTTTATACAGTCGGTCAATTCTACTGTATCATAACAAGAGGACATTTGTCAAGATTTTTTGATGATTTTCAGCAAATATTCGGTGTAGGGAACGACCTATGTGTCGTTCCATTTTTGTGGTGATGCCAACCTAAAAAAGATAGCAAAAAGCCCCGCAGGAAAACCTGCAGGGCTTTTTTAGAATTAGGTTTTGGATTAGTTCATATGGAGTTCTAGCAGGAAGATGATTTCATCGAAAGTAATAAATCCTTTTCCTACAGAAACCTTAAAGATGGGAAGATTCAGACCCATAAATTGTTCATAGGTAACATAATCTTCAAAATCTTCATAAGTGTATAAGCCGTAGGTTTCGATGTCTGCCTGCATAGCAGCTTCATCATACTTCATATCTTCACCAACTGCGAAAGGCATTAAGTAGTTTTCACTGCCTTCCACCTGTCCGGGAGTTAATGCCAACATACCCTCTACAATACAGTTATGATGTTCTGCAGTCAGAACAGACCAGCTTTCGGTGTACTGTTCTTCAATGTTGTAATCAACCAATTTAGCCGTTTCGTTGCCGTTTTCGGTGTAAACCACGAAGGTATGTCCAATATAATCTGCAACATTGGTGTCACTGAGCATTACGAAACGTTTTGCATCCACATCGTAGAAAGCGTGTCCTCCGATGGTGTTTACTTTGCTTCCATTATCGAAGTATACAGTTGTTACTAAGTAATTATCGTAACCATGGTTGTCAATAATTACTGCGGGTCTAGCAGTATATTCACCGCTTACGAAGTCCCAAACAAGCAACTGATCAGCATAGGTCAATTCGTCAACCCGTTTCTGGCCACCATCTGCTAAAGTGATTAACGTATCGGGGGTGAAACAGGTTCCGCTACTGGAGGCTTCAATCGTAACATTGGAAGCAGGCATGGTAAAGGTATAAGTACCAGCTGCGCTCTGAGACAATATGGTATTATTTGAAGCATCCTTAACGGTCAGCGTTTTGTTGTTATTCTGTGAGAAGGAAACGGTAACGCTAACAGTCTCATTATAATAAGCTGTAGTTTTATCTACGGTAACAGTTGCGTTGTTCTGCTTGGAAATAGTAATAGTATACGAAATATGTGTCCACTGTGCATATAAGGTGATATTTGCAGTGGGGGTATACGGACTTTCTATCTTAGTTCCTCCGGATGCTGCGGTGTACCAGCCATCAAAGGTGTAACCGGTTCTGTCATTCGGTGTGGGTAAGGTTAATGCAGTTCCCAGATAGGTCTGAGAGGTGGTACCGCAAGAACCGCCGTTGGTGGTTGCATCATAAGTTACCACAACAGGATCTTTCCACTGTGCATATAAAGTGATATTTGCGGTGGGAGTATAAGTATTGCCACCGATACCAATCTTAGTACCGCCGGATGCCGCAGTGTACCAACCGTTGAAGGCATAACCGTCACGGGTGGGTGTGGGCAAGGTTAACGTTGTGCCTTGGTAAGATGCACTTGCCGGGGTAACAGATCCGCCGTTTGCATTGTAGGTTACGGTATATACCGGTGACCACTGTGCATACAGGGTAATATCGCCGGTTGCCTGATAGGATGCACCTGCAGCACCAATCTTATTGCCACCCTCTGCTGCATCATACCAACCGGTGAACCAGTAACCGTCACGGGTAGGTGTGGGTAAGGTTAATGCAGTTCCGGTGTAGTTGTCAGAGGTTCTGTCGCAAGAACCGCCGTTTGCATCATAGAGTACGGTGCTGGGTTTGCCCCACTGTGCATATAAGGTGATATCTGCAGAGGGAGTGTAGGAATCGCCTGCGCCACCTACTCTGGTACCGCCGTTTGCTGCAGTATACCAACCGGTAAACATGTAGCTTCCGCGTTTGGGTGTGGGCAGGGTGACAGAAGTGCTTACAGAGGTTGCATATGCGGTGGTCTGTGTGCAGGTACCTTCGTTTGCATCAAAGATTACAGTCGCTTTGATGGTGGTGCCAAAGGTTCCGGTGGGAACAGAACCATTTTCGCAATTTGCAAAGGTTACAGCGCCGGATTTAATTTCCACACCGTTGTTACCGATGAAGGTATAGTTGGAAATTACCCAGGTGGTAGTAGTAGCACTGGTGGTACCGCCGTTTACATAGTAAAGAGTGTTGCCACTTGTGTTCAGCGTACCAGTATAGGTAGAACCGCCGCTTACTGCTCTTGCGGTGGTATCAACATTGATCACGCCGCCGTCAATTAATTTTACTTCAATCAGAACGTGGTTTGCACTGGTGTAACCGGTAATGGTTGCACTTGCAATCTTGTTAAAGTCGTTATCGCCGTCAAATCTTAAGTATGCGTCCTGACCGTTATAGTCATAAATTTTTAAGCCTGCCAGGAAGGGTAAGTACTGGGTCTGACCGCCTGCAAAGATGCTCTTTTTCGCATAACCCATAACCTGCTTGGAGGTATCATAGTCAAAGTAAGCATCAGGAATGCTGTTATCTTTTAAGGAAACGGTAATGGTTACATTCCAGCTATACTCTTTGGTATCGGAAACGGTAACACCGTCTTTATCGTAGAATACCGTGTCGGTTACGGTGTAGGTTACGGTATAATTTCCTGCATTGGATAAGGAAACTTTTCCGTTGGTTACAGCAACCGCATTGCCGTTTTCGTCATGACAGGTGATGCCCATGCCAAGATCCTGACCGGTATACTTAGTGATATTTACCATAGTGGAAAGATCAAATTCTTTGGTATCGCCGGAGGGGAACATTACATTGACAACTTTATTCAGCTTGCTTTCCACATAGCAGAATTCGTCTCCACCTTCATCCGGTACCTTCTGTCCGCCTAAGTCGTCGGTGAAGTTAAACTGCGGTTCGTACCAGCTATTTTCGGTAGACTTGTCTGCATTTTGATAATCGGAATAAATCTGATCTGCAGTTGCATTTTTCAGAGAATATGCATTACCGCTGACACCCGAAATAGAAACAGTACCAAAGTCGTAAGGTAATCCGGTATTGTTGGTAATAGGCGCATCATAGGTGTTCATATAAATCAGAGTTAAGTTGGATGCGGTTTTACCGTTTACAGTATGATTAAAGTCTTCTGCTCTTACTGCTGCATCAATAATCTTTTGTGCTGCTTCGTCAGACACTGCATTCTTATCGTCTGCAGTTACCCAGTTATACTGTTTTAATTCGCCGTTTAAGACAATAGCAGGGTTATCGTTGGTTTCAGGACCAACTATGATACCTGCACCCATCATAACCTTGGTAGTATCAACAACGGTGGAGTTGGTCTGATACTGAATGGTAGTTAAATTATCCAAGGTTACAGTATGACTGCTGTTACTCTGAATCTGCATATTTGCTACCACACCGTTTTCCAAAACGGTATCTTTTACGGTTACATCACCGGTGTTTACAAAGATGTTGTTTCTGCCACCGTAGATGTAACAGTTGGAGATGGTAGCATTGCCGGATGCTGCCACTGCAGACAACTGATAGTAGTATCTGATTTTAGTAGTATCCGAAGTATCTGTTTCGGAAGGACCGGAGGTTACAGCCTGACCGATGGAAGCACTGCTGTAATACAGATATGCATTGGGATAAATGGGTGCCACAATTCTTACGTTATCTAACGTACCGTTTTCGGATACAGTTACAACACCCTGTTTCAGACCGTTTTTCAGATAACGTCCATCACCGGAATAGGTCATGGTGAAGCCGTTTCCGTAGAAGGTGTAATCACCGGATACGTTTAAGGTGCTAACACCGCAGTTATTCAAAAGAACAATGTTGCCGGAAGTTGCGTGAGTTGCACCGATTGCATTGGTTGCATCCACAACTTCTAAGTATAATTCGGTGGGGATACAGTAATCGTTATCGGTAACAGTTACTTTTACCACACCGGTTCCGGTGAACGTGATGTTCTGGGTAGAAGCATCGTAGCTTCCGCCTGCTGCACTACCGTCAACTGCTTCCACAGTAACAGCCACAGTACCGATTTCGGCATCTGCTTTCGCTTTGAATAAACTGCTGAATGCAACAGTATTCTTATTACCTACACGGTAGAGATAGGATTCTGTATTCGGGAATACTAAATCAAATTTTTCTACCGGCTGTAAGTCTACCACTGTCACAGTAATCGTGGTGGGAGTACAGAAGTAGTAGTCGGTAATGGTGATGGTTGCTGCACCCAAACCTTCAAAAGCTAAAGTACCCTGTGTCCAGTCGGTAGCGTTTGCTTCGTAGGTTGCAGTAACCGTGCTGGTTTCATCTGTAGGAGATACCATTACCTGAACATTTGCACCAACAATTTCAACTTCATCCTGTGCAGCTGCTTCAAACAAGTCGCCAATGGTTACTGTGGTGCCGGTAATATAGGTTTCTTTTGCGATAGATTTGAATTTTTCAACAGAATTTGCTTCTACTCTGTCTAAAATGGTGATGCCTTCAAAATAAGTTTTTCCGTCGTTATAAATGGGAACGTTTTTCACGCCCCAGCCGGAGCCTTGAAATAACTGATTGAAAGGCAGGTAAATGTGCTGTTTGTCTTCTTTTAAGTCGGGCTTGCCGTCACCATTTTCGTCGATGCTTTCTTCATAGCCTGCATCTTCATGGTTCCAAACTGCACCGTCTACAAAATGGTAACAGGTTGCATTTTCGGTAGCATGAGTACCGTTTACTACCACATAGTTCTTACGACCGGTAGTGGGAATTGCGGTGGTTACACCGTCCACAGTAACGGTCATATTCGCTACATCCACACTGTCTACTTCATCCAGTCTGGAGAACTGATGGTCGTGAGTGTAGGATGCGATGGAATTTACAACCATTTCACAGTAGTAATAATTGTTCCAATCACCAAAGTGAACGGTACAATTTTTTGCGGTGATGCCGGTCATGTCAGGAACGGTATAGCCGTTTTCGTCGGTAGTGTTTGCCTGAACCGTACCGATCATCATACCTGCATAACGGTACCAGTAGTACTGGTAGTTACCGCAAACGTCATTAAATACGTCCAGCTGTGCAGCAACGTGGCAGTTTTCAAAAGATACGCCACATTTGCTGTCGGGATAGTATCTACCCATAATACCTGCGCAGGCAACGTCATAGCTGCCCCACAGCGCAGAGATTTTGTTGGTGTTATCTACGGTGATATTTCTAAAGATAATGGGAGTATTTTCAATGTCAGTTTTTTCTCTGGAATACCAGCCGCCGCTACCAACGATACCGCCGTTACCAATGTTGTAAACACGGGGATTACAGTTGGTAATTGCGATGTTTTCAAAAATAGCGCTTCTGCCTTCCCAGCTTTCCGCATAAGTAGCGATCACACCGGTAGTGGTGATTTCACCGTCGGATTTGAAGTTATCCACAGTTAAGTTTTTAATGGTTGCACCATAAACTTTACCAAAGATACCCATACCGTCACGGTAATACTGTTCTTCGGGGGTATACCATTCGTGGTCACCTTTCATTTCCCAGGTGTTCTGGTAAATGTTTTTAATCGTGTGACCGTTCCCGTCGAAGGTACCCATGAAAGGCTTCATTCCACTGGTGATAGCGGTATTGGTTCTTTCGTAGGTATATTCGGAGTTATAATAACCAACGGGATAGAAAATTTTATTGGGATCATTTGCTTCTTCGCCGTCGGCAAAGTTGATATCGGAAATCAGCTTAAAATATTTCCCGTCAAAGGAATCCTGAGTGCGTCCTTCCATACCGCCAACAACGGCACTTAAATATGCCATCTGGTCTGCATTGGCAATGATATAAGGATCACTTTCCGTACCGGTACCACCGGAAAATCCGGTAGCGATGTTACCTTCCCATCCCTGCTCGGTTTCTGCAACCACAGTGATTTCGGAGAAGGTTGCCAGTGCAACTGCAAGAGTACCGTCTGCCGGATCATAGGTGAACTGGTTATGAGCAACTAAATCTTCTTTGGTTGCCACTTCTTCCATTTTAACGGTTTCGCCGTCTTCCACATGGTATAAGCTTAAGTTCCCTTTGTTGTAACCGGGTTCGATTGCTTCGTTTACGGTAACAATAATGGGCGTGGTGTTATAATCGGAAACGCCTTCCACGTGAACGTCCATTGCAGACAAACTTTCATGTTCGCCTGCTTCTACACCGCTTTTAGAATCTTCCAAAACGGAGGTAGAAAGAGCCAAGGCAGTAGTGCCTTCTTCCATGACAACGCCTGCAGGAACTTCTGCAGTTACATTGGCAGAGGTAAGAACCGTAGCTTCGGTGGTTACATTCACATCAGGGTGATATACATAGGTTCTGCCGATGGTGTAGAACTCAGTTTCGTCTTCGGGATTATAAATGCGAAGTTCTAAAGTTACTTCTAAATCGGGATTTGCCTGTTTGAATGCATCGGTAAAGTAGATACCGCAGTCAAAATCTTTCACTTCGGTGTAGATATCGTAACAGGTCAGTTTCAATCCGCTCTGTCCCATTAATTCTGCTGCAGTTTCCATCACACGGATAGGAGTATCTGCCTCTAAGGTTGCATCTTCAAAGGGTACGGATACCCAGTTTTCACTCCAAGCATCATACTGACCGGAAAGATAACCGTCTGCAGTACCGTCTGCATTGATGGTTACTTCTTTGTTTACGGTTAATACATAATCTGCATACCAATTGCCGTATTTTTCAATCTGTTCTGCAGTGGGAGTATCTGCTTTGAAGTTTAAAGCAAAATCCAAGTCAACCGGCAGAGTGGTTACATCCAGCTCAGTTACGGTTGCAGTGGGCAGATTGCCGGGACGGTATGCATAGCTTCTGCCGATGGTGTAAAACTCAGTTTCGTCGTCAGGATTATAAATGCGAAGTTCCAGAATGATTTCTAAGTCTTTGTTGGCTGCTAAGAACTCGTCCGTCAGACTAACACCGCAATCGAAGTCTTTTACTTCAGAGTATACGTCATAACAGGTGAGTTTTAAGCCACTCTGACCCATCAACTCTGCCGCAGTTTCCATAATTTTTACAGGTTCGTTGGCAGGTAGGGTAGCATCCTCAAAGGGTACAGATACCCAGTTTTCACTCCAGGCATCATACTGGCCGGAGAGGAAACCGTCTGCACCGCCATTAGCATTCAGAGTGATTTCTTTGTTGGTTACCAGTACGAAATCGGCGTACCAGTTGCCATATTCTTCAATCTGTTCTGCAGTGGGAGTATCTGCTTTGAAGTTTAAAGCAAAATCCAAGTCAACCGGCAGAGTGGTTACATCCAGCTCAGTTACGGTTGCAGTGGGCAGATTACCGGGTCTGTAGGTATAGGTTCTGCCAATTACATAAGACTCGCTTTCGTCTTCGGGATTGTAAATTCTTAATTCTAAAGTTACTTCTAAATCGGGATTTTCCTGCTTAAATGCTTCGGTAAAGAAAATACCGCAATCGAAGTCTTTCACTTCGGTGAAAATGTCATAACAGGTGAGTTTTAACCCACTCTGTCCCATTAATGCTGCTGCAGTTTCCATAACTCTGATGGGAGTATCTGCTTCTAAGGTAGCATCCTCAAAGGGTACAGATACCCAGCTAGAGCTCCAAGCGTCATACTGACCGGAGAGATAGCCGTCTGCGGTGCCGTTTGCGTTAAAGGTTACTTCTTTGTTTACGGTTAAAACATAATCTGCATACCAGTTTGCATATTTTGCAGCCTGTGCTTCCGTGATTTCGTCAACTTTGAAGTTTAATGCAAAGTCTAACTCAACCGGCAGAGTGGTTACATCCAGCTCAGTTACGGTTGCAGTGGGCAGATCACTGGGTTTGTAGGTATAGGTTCTGCCGATGGTATAGGATTCTTCTTCATTTTCCGGATTGTAAATCTTTAATTCTAAAGTTACTTCTAAGTCCGGATTTGCTGCTTTAAATTCGTCGGTGAAGAAGATACCGCAATCAAAATCTTTTACTTCGGTGAAGATGTCATAACAGGTGAGTTTTAACCCGCTCTGTCCCATTAATGCTGCTGCAGTTTCCATCACTCTGATAGGAGTATTTGCTTCTAAGGTTGCATCTTCAAAGGGTACGGATACCCAGCTAGAGCTCCAGGCGTCATACTGACCGGAGAGATAGCCGTCTGCGGTGCCGTTTGCGTTAAAGGTTACTTCTTTGTTCACGGTTAATACATAATCTGCATACCAGTTTGCATAAACTGCAGCCTGAGCGTCGGTAATATCATCTGCTTTAAAGTTTAATGCAAAGTCTAACTCAACCGGCAGCGTAGATACGTCCAGCTCGGTTACGGTTGCGGTGGGCAGACTAACTGGTCTGTAGGTATAGGTTTCACCAATAACATAAGACTCGCTTTCGTCTTCGGGGTTGTAGATTCTTAATTCTAAGGTTACTTCTAAGTCGGGATTTGCCTGTTTAAATTCTTCGGTGAAGAAAATACCGCAATCGAAGTCTTTTACTTCGGTGAAAATGTCATAACAGGTCAGTTTTAACCCACTCTGTCCCATTAATGCTGCTGCAGTTTCCATCACTCTGATGGGAGTATCTGCTTCTAAGGTTGCATCTTCAAAGGGTACGGATACCCAGCTAGAGCTCCAGGCGTCATACTGACCGGACAGATAACCGTCTGCACCGCCATTGGCATTGAAGGTGACTTCTTTGTTTACGGTTAACACATAATCTGCATACCAATTTGCATATTTTGCAGCCTGAGCGTCGGTAATATCATCTGCTTTAAAGTTTAATGCAAAGTCTAACTCAACCGGCAGCGTAGATACGTCCAGCTCGGTTACGGTTGCGGTGGGTAATTCCACATCAATCGCTTTGCCAAAGGTGTAGGTTTCACCAATCACATAAGATTCCGATTCGTCCAGTGGATTATACATACGAAGTTCTAAAGTTACTTCTAAATCCGGATTTGCTGCTAAAAAGGCATCGGTAAAGAACACACCACAGTCAAAATCTTTCACTCTGTCATATACTTCGCCATAGGTGTATTTTAAGCCGGGTTCGCCATAAGCTTCGGCACCGGTTGCCATAATTTTTAAGGGAGTATCGGCAGTTAACGTGATGTCCTTTTTGGGAACAGTTACCCAAGCCGGGCTCCATCCGTCATACTGGCCTGCCAAATAACCGTCTTTCGTGCCGTCTAAATTGAAGGTAACATCTTTATTCACCTTCAGTTCAAAATCAGCGTACCAGTTGCTGTATGCCAGAAGCTGAGCTTCGGTAGCAGGGTCTGCTTTGAAATTCATAGCAAAGGTCAAAGGAACGGTGGTAATGGTGGAAACATCCAGCTCAGTCACTGTCGCAGTGGGAAGCGGAATGTCTTCCGAACGGCTGATCACACCGGGGAATTTCAGGAGAGGTTTGATTGTTTCCATTCCTGTCCACGCAAAAATTTTAAGAATATCGGTATCGGTTACCGAAATCACGGGAGTGGTGTATGTAACACTTGCTCCAATGGTTGCTTGCACAGGGGTAATGAATTCAACCTTTTCAAGTTTACCTTCCGCATTATAATGGGAGGCAATTACACTTGCGTTATCTTCATAACGTCCTGTGAAGGTTGTGGTTGCAAAAACGCTTTCTACACCGTCCAGCGAAGTGATTGCTTCGTTGGTAGCTGCATTGTAAAACGTAGTGGTGTTTACAGCTGCAGACACGGTAAATGCGGTCAGCATACCGACAACCATGGTCAGCGCTAAAAGAAGGCTTAAAAACTTCTTCATGCTTCATTCTTCCTTTCCTTTTTTCGGGATATATATAATATTATTTTATCTCATTATTTGTAATAGAGGTTGAGCACACTATTCCACAATAATACAATTATAGAATACTCTTTTGTTTGGTAAAAGTCAAGAAAAAACTTTTTTTCACCTTTATTTCCCAGAAAAACATGAAATCGACACACAAAGATGCTACAAAGAAGAAAAGGCTTGATTTATGAAGGATTTTGTTATATAATATATATAATGGAATGAACGCTTTTGGCAGAAAAGGAACTGATTTCTATGAAAACAATGAAAGATTTGAAACACTTTTCCCCCGAATGGTGGCAAAACCTCTGGTTTTTTTATAAATGGCATTTTTTAGTGGGACTACTTGTGTTGGTAACGGTGGTTGTCACGATAGTTGGTGCAGTTAACCGAATAGAACCCGACATTCACATTCTCTTCGCCGGTGACTATGTGCTGACCGAGGAAGATACCGCCATTTTAAAAGAACGCATTGAATCCACCATCACCGACGTGAACGGTGACGGAAGAGTGGTTGCTCAGTTTGTTGAAATTTCCTTAAAACTGGATACCGAACGCACTGACGAAACCACCGCCCCCAATCTTCAGCAACTACGAAACCAGTTTATCACGGGAAAACAGCATATTTTAGTGTTAGACCGGGAGCTGTTTAACCTTTACTACAGTCAAGCTTTGATTGACACGGAAACCCTGTTTGAAATGACCTCCTCCAACCCGCTGTTTGAAGGAACCAATCTTGCCAATCGGGATGCTCTGATGGTAACCCGCTACAAACGGCAGGATATTGAATCCGATTTCACCACCTCTCAGCAGGTAATAGACCGTTGGGCAACCAAATAAACCAATTAAGAAAGGCTCTACGCTATGAACCAAACTCAAATTCTCATTTTAGACGGTGCCACCGGCACTCAGCTTCATAAAGCAGGTCTTCCTGCAGGTGTTTGCCCGGAGGAATGGATTCTTTCCAATCCCCAAGCCATCAAAAAAGTGCAATCCGCATACAAAGAGGCGGGAAGCGATGCAGTATATGCTCCCACCTTCGGTGCCAACCGCAAGAAACTGCCCTCCCATCTGGATGTGTATGAAACCAATCTGAAGTTGCTTTCCTTATGTCGGGAAGCGGTGGGCGATACCGTTAAAATCGGTGGAGATGTGTCTCCCACGGGAGAACTTTTATATCCCATGGGGATGATGACGGAGGACGAGCTTGTTTCTGTTTACGAAGAGCAGATTCGCGCTTTCTACGATTTTGGCGTGGATTTCATTGTGATTGAAACCATGATGGATATCCGGGAAGTGAAATGTGCACTGTTTGCAGTAAAAAATGTATATCAGGATAAAAAATGTCCTGTGTTTGTGACAGTTACCTTAGAAGAATCCGGCAAAACCCTCACAGGTACCGACCCCGTCACCGCAATGCTGCTCGCCCAACACTATGGAGCAGATGCCTTTGGATTTAACTGTTCCACAGGGCCGGACAAGATGATTCCGCTGTTGGACGACATTGTGCCCTATGCATCGGTTCCCTTAATCACCAAACCCAATGCAGGTCTTCCCAAAGAAGAAAACGGCGAAACCGTATTTTCCATGGATGCCAAGGAGTTTGGCAAATATGTGCGTCTTCTGATTGAACACGGTGCCGACATTGTGGGTGGTTGCTGCGGAACTTCACCCGAATATATCAAAGAAATTGCAAAGCTGAAAATCCCCGTAATGCCGATTCGCAAAAAAGAATTTTCTTTTGTGGCATCTCAGCGAAAAACCGTGATGATAAATGAAGACACCGGCTTTTCTGCCTTTCATTTTGTGGAAGAATCCGACCCTATGGATTTCTGCTACGATTTGCAGGATGCAGATTGCGATGTCATTCATCTGACTTTCTCCGAAAGTCCAAAAACTCTTGAAAAAGCAGAAGAGCTGATTCAAAATATTGGTGAAATGATTACCACTCCCGTCTTTTTTGATACAGAAAATGAAACAATTTTAACACATGTTAACCGGTATTATACCGGCGCACAACACATACAATAGAAAGGAGCTGACATCATGTTTGAAACAAAATTCAGTCAATGCCCTGTTTTATACATCGTGGTTCCCTGCTATAATGAAGAAGAAGTTCTGCCCGAATCTGCCAAGCAGTTCTATGGGGCACTGTCTGATATGATTGAAAAACGGCTGGTGGCGCAAAACAGTAAAATTTTATTTGTGAACGACGGTAGCCGTGACAAAACCTGGGAGCTGATTGAAAAATACTCAAAAAGCAGTCCCTTATTCGCAGGCATTTCCCTGGCGAAAAACCGTGGCCATCAGAATGCTTTGATGGCAGGTTTAGAAACTGCCAGACACTATGCGGATATTACCGTTACCATTGATGCAGACTTGCAGGATGACATCAATGCCATCTACGAAATGGTCGAAAAATACAAAAACGAGGAATGCGACGTGGTGTTTGGGGTTCGCAGTGAAAGAAAAACCGACTCATTCTTCAAACGGACCACCGCTCAGGGCTTCTACAAAATGATGAAATGGATGGGCGTTGACATGGTATATAATCACGCAGACTACCGTCTGATGAGTAAACGCGCTGTGGATTCTTTAATGGAATACAAGGAAGTAAACCTGTTTCTTCGTGGAATTGTCAGTGATATCGGCTACAAAACAGATGTGGTATACTACAAACGTAACGAACGGTTTGCAGGAGAATCCAAATATCCCCTAAAGAAAATGCTTGCGTTTGCATTCCAGGGAATTTCTTCTTTTAGTATTTCTCCCATCCGCTTGATTACCACCCTGGGAATCATTGTGTCTGTTGGCAGTCTGGTTGCCATTCTTTATGCACTAATCAGCTTGATTTGCGGTACTGCCATCGCAGGCTGGACCTCCCTTTTGATGTCTGTTTGGCTCTTGGGCGGTCTGCAGTTACTGGCCATCGGTATGATTGGGCAGTATATCGGTAAAATTTATATGGAAACAAAACGTCGTCCGCTGTATTTTATTGCGAAATCGGCAGGACTTTCCAAGGAGCAGGACTAATATGTTTTTAATAGATGCCCATAATGATACTCCTTATCGGATGTATTTTGAACATGGCGCACTTTACGAAAACGAATTTCATAACAGTATCAAAAAGCAAAAGGGTTTTCGGACCCTTTTGTTGTATGCAGTTTTTATGGATCCCGAAAAGGTAAATTTTTTTAATTCTCCTCTTGCCTATTTTGATGCACTTTACAATAATTTCACAAAGGAACTGAACGAAAATCGGGAATATATCCAATGGGTCAGGGATGTCTCCTCTTTCCCCCATTCCGATAAACAGCAAGCAATCCTTACGGTGGAAGGCGGAAGCCTCATTGATTCTTTAGAAACGTTGGATTCCCTATGGAACAAAAAAATCAAAGTATTAACCCTTACCTGGAATGATTCTAACCTGCTGGCCACTTCTGCAATGTCGGGTGAGGATGGCGGTTTGACTCCTTTTGGAAAAAAGGTCATCAAAAAAATGAACGCTTTGGGCATGATTGCCGATTTATCCCATGCCTCGGATCAAACCTTTTGGGATGTGTTATCAGTTACCGAAAAACCTGTTCTGGTATCCCATTCCAATGCCAGAGCACTTTGCAACCATCCCCGAAATATCACAGATGACATGTTTTTGGCTCTTTGTGAAAATAACGGTGTGCTGGGTATTAACTTTTATCCAGTCTTTTTAGAAGACGAATCCGGAAAGGCGAATTTGGAAAGTATTTTGAACCACATCGAACATTTCTTAGAATTGGGCGGTGAAAATCATATCGGTTTCGGCTCGGATTTTGACGGTGTGGATTCATTGCCAAAAGGAATTACCGATGTTGCTTCCTTTGAAGCAATCCGTAACGAAATGGAACAGCGAAATTACTCAAAAGAACTGATTGACAAACTGTTTTACAAAAATATGATGCGGATTTTATCATAATATCTGAAACGACACGCAGGTCATTCCCTACAGAGCATCAAACGATGCCACCAAAACCAATCTTTTTTATACATTACAAAAAGCCCGATGGCGTAATGCCACCGTTCTTTTGTTTTTTGCCAAAGTTGATTCAAAATTTGAATCGTTCTTGTAACAAAGAAAATTATTCAGCAATAACCACTTTGAAGTGTTCGTAGCTTAATGCCCAGTTGTACTGATCCATAGCAGCCAAATGTGAGGTGTGATATACACGGAAGTAATCCATCACAGCGTCACCGGTACCTTTGTTGGTAATGGTAACGTAGTTGTCACCTTCTCTTAAGTATACCTGTTCCACGTCTACCTGTGCATCGGAGGTAGTACCCTGATGGGTTTCGTTCATACCTGCAGCGGTCTGCTGGATTTCACCGTAGAAGCCGGTATCGGTTTCGATATACATGAGACAATTATTGTTGCTGGTTAAATCAATACCGAAGGTCCAGATACCTTTCTGGTTTACAGGTAATTTTAAGGTTACACTTGCACCTGCGGGAATGGTAACAGTAGAGTTGTTTGCTGCAACAGTTACGGAATCATCTTTAGAAGATACATAAGTACCGATGGTGTCACCGTCAGAGGGACGTCCGAAGTAAATACGACGATCAGTTAACGGTACTTCTGCTGTAACTTCGGCAACATGATCCATACCGTTTCCTTCTAAGGTAGTGAAGGTTACGGTAGCGGTTGTATCACTGATGGTCAGATTGTTGTTACCTTTAATCAGGTAGAAGTAAGCAGTTTCACCTGCTGCTAAAGTAACGGTGTGACCGGTTTCGTTGGTTAAGGTAACTGCTTTATCGGAAGTTACTTCGTATACGCCTGCATAAGGAGCATTGGTGTAATCAACGGTTACAGCCGGAACATCGGGAGTTACTTCAGGAGTGGGTTCCGGAGTCGGTTCAGGAGTGGGTTCGGGAGTGGGTTCCGGAGTCGGCTCGGGAGTCGGTTCAGGAGTGGGTTCGGGTTCAGTGCTATACGGAATATGCTTCAGTTCTGCCATTTTCATTTGTTCTACCCAAACTGAATTAGCCAGTAATGAAGGAGCACCTGCTGTACCCATTTTAATACCAATCAGCTGAACAGAGGAGCTTCCGGTATTGGTGATGGTAATGGTCTGAGCGCTGTCTCTTAAGTAAACCATTTCGGGGTCACCCTTATTGGAACCATCTGCCCATGCAGATGAAGAACCGTTGCCTCTGAGCATAATTTCTGCATAATAACCGGTTTCGGTGCTTACTGTAACAGTACCGGTTTCCATACTAGCAATGTAGGGATAGTAAATAGCTGCGCCATAGAGCGGAGAGTAGGTAAAGTCACGAGATTCTCCGGCAGCCAGCGTAATGGTATCACTGGTAACAGGATCATTGTTATCCACACCAGTAGGAGTCAGAGGTTCTTCGGTCATGGTAACTTCGTTGATGTATGCCAGACCGTTGTCATCCAATTCGGTTGCGGTTAAGGTGATAGTAGCATCGGTGGTGTCAATGATGTTTTCACCTGCGATCAGATAGAAGTAAGAAGTTTCACCTGCGGTTAAGGTAACGGTATGACCGGTTTCATTGGTCAGGGTTACATCTTTGTCGGAGGTAACTTCATATACACCTGCATAAGGAGCAGTGTAAGTGATGGTTGTAGCCGGTTCCGGAGTGGGAGTAGGTTCGGTGGGGATTTCGCCGCCGGTCTGAACCATATCCATAAAGTCTAAGGTTGCATCTACACTGGTAGCATCCAGTCTACCGCAGTCGGTATCATCAAATTTGATGGTAGCGGAGCCGGTATTGATGATGTATAAAGTGTTGGTGCCTTCGTTCATGTAAAGAGGCATATCCTTGGGAGGATCCATTCTGTTGGTCCATGCGCCGCTCTGGGTTAATTCGTAGTCGGAATAGTATCCGTCTGCGGTCATAACTCTCACATTAGCAACGTCCCCGCCGGAAATGCTTTCTACATACAGCTGGAATGCATATACACCGGTGTAAGGCAGGCCTTCTACGGTGATTTCTACAAATTCGCCGGGTGCCAGTTCATCATCGGTGTTGGTGCCGCCTGCATAACTGTTGAAATAGCCTTCCTGATCCTGAGCTGCATATACCCATTCTGCAGGAGTCGGTTCGGGAGTGGGTTCGGGTTCTTCAGTCGGTTCAGGAGCTACATAGGGAGAAGCAGTTAAACCGTAAATGCGGATTGCATTACCTGCGTAGTCACAGTCGTAAGTGATGGTCACTTCATAAACACCTGCGGTCAGTTCAACGGTGTCTGCAGTGGAAGCCCATTCACCTGCGGTAAAGCCGCCGCTATAGGTTAAGGTCTGACCGTTGATGCTGTAAGAAACAGGACCGAAGGTGGTTGCATAACCGGTGGTGTGACCGTATTTTGCATCAATGGTATAAACACCGTCTTCTGCAATCAACAGTTCATAGGTAACCTGGCTGTCTGCAGTATCTTTATCCCAGATACCGATAAATTCATCGGAATCTGCCTGCAAACCGGTAGCAGATTTGTAGGAAGTCATATTGCCTTCGTAAACTGCCAGAGGTCCTGCGGGAGTGGGTTCCGGAGTCGGTTCGGGAGTAGGAGTCGGTTCGGGTGCCACATAGGGAGTAGTAGTCAGACCGTAGATACGGATTGCGTTACCTGCATAGTCACAGTCATAAGTGATGGTAACATCGTATACACCTGCGGTTAATTCAACACCTTCCGTAGTGGATGCCCATTCGTCTGCGGTAAAGCCACCGCTGTAGGTTAAGGTCTGTCCGTTGATGGTGTAAGAAACGGGACCGAAGGTGGTTGCATAACCGGTGGTATGACCGTATTTAGCAGCGATGCTGTAAACACCGTCTTCTTCCACAATCAGTTTATAAGTAACTTGGCTGTCTGCGTCGGTGTCTACATCCCAGATACCTACAAATGCATCGGAGTCTTCCTGCAAATTGGTAGCAGATGCATAGTCAGTCATATTGCCTTCGTATACAGCAAATGCTTTGGTGCCGAAGCCATAGGTTTCTGCATTGATTAAGTAAGATTCGCTTTCATCTAAAGGATTATAGATTCTTAATTCTAAGGTTACATAAATGTAGGGATTTTCTGCTAAGAAATCTTCGGAGAAGAACACACCGCAGTCAAAATCTTTTACTCTGTCAAACACTTCCTGGCAAGTATATTTCAGACCGGGTTTGCCGTATTCTTCGGCAGCGGTTTCCATAATTTTGATGGGAGTGTTTGCAGGAATGGTAACGTCCATTTTCGGAGCAGCTACCCATGCAGGGCTCCAGGAATCATACTGGCCTGCCAAGTACCCGTCTTTGGTTCCGTCTAAATTGAAGGTAACATCTGTGTTGATCTTCAATTCATAATCTGCATACCAGTTGCCGTATGCCAACAGCTGTGCCTGGGTAACAGGATCAGCTTTAAAGTTCATAGCATAGGTCAGCGGTACATCAGTGATGGTTGCAACATCCAGTTCGGTTACAGTTGCAGTGGGCAACGGAATACTGCGGCTGATCACGCCGGGAGTTTCCAGGAGAGGTTTTAAGGTTCCTACTCCTGTCCATGCGAATAATTTAACGATATCGGTACCTTCTACCGGAATTGCGGGAGTAGTGTAGGTAACACTTGCTCCGATGGTGGATTCTACAGGTACGATAGATTCTACTTTGATCAGTTTACCATTAAAATCATAATGGGAAACAATCACGCTCGCGTTGTCTTCATAACGTCCTGTAAAATTGGTGGTTGCATAAATGCTGGCAACATCGTCTAATGAAGTAATGATTTCATCAGTTTCTGCATTGTAAAACACGGTAGCGTTTTCAGCTGCAGATGCAGTAAATGCAGTCAGCATACCAACCACGAGGGTCAGTGCGAGAAGAATGCTTAAGAATTTCTTCACTCGGTGCACTTCCTTTCTTAATTTTTTTATATTTTTTGTTTTTTTCAGAAACCAAAATAGGATAAATATCCATTCTATTCTATCCTATACTATTATAATAACATCCCAAAAAGCAACCTGTCAAGCGGGTTTTGTCACTTTGTTACAATTTTGTTACAAGAATCAGGACAAGTTTTCACGATTACTGTCCTGATTTTAACATTTGGTCATTTTTTAGCTAAATTTTTTAGTAAAAATAGAAAAAAGCATAGAAAGAATCCTATGCCTTTTCAAGGGAAAAAACAACCGATTTATCCCACTACATCTTAGGCGACGAAAAAAAGACATGGAAAAATCCATGCCTTTTTAGGTCTATGTTCTTTTTCAAGCTATCCGTAACATAAGGCGCAGAAAAATTCAGCTAAAATGGAGAAAGAGAATCGAAACTTGTTTCGATAGTACCCGAAGCCATACCCGAGTGTACGGCAAGCGGTGAGGTTCATTCATTTGAGCCAATTTTTCAAGCCGTCCTATACACTAAAGAGGAGGTCTCCATAGGAAGGATACGGCCAATATGCCTTGTCTGTCACTTCTTCCAGCTGGTCGGCGATTACACGTGCTTCATTCATCACGGAAAGCACCTGTTCGCAATAGTAGGTTGCAATTTCTTTGCCGTCGGTCAAGGCTTTCACGCCTTGTAAGTTTTCATCCAGACGGTTCACGGTGAAATAAAGTTCATCGGTTAATGCGGTCACTTTTTTGGCAATTTCCATTTCGTAGGCACCGGCACCAACAGTTGCCGCTTTGTTCTGAATGGAAATGCATAAATCGTTGGCAAAACGGGAGCAGGCGGGCAAAATTTCCTTGCGCACCATTTCCAATAAAGTCAGTGCCTCAATGTTGATGACTTTGGAATAACTGTCCAAAAGCACTTCACAGCGGGAATGCATTTCAATGCGGCTATAGATTTTATGTTTTCCAAACAGCGCAATATTTTCTTCGGATATGTAGTGGGGCAAAGCTTCGGGGGTGGTTTTTAAGTTTAAAAGTCCACGCTTTTCGGCTTCTGCTACCCATTCGTCGGAGTAGTTGTTGCCATTAAAAATAATCCGTTTATGATTGGTTACGGTTTCTTTTAAGATTGTTTTTACTTCTGCTTCAAAATCGGTGGCCTCCTCCAAACGGTCTGCAAATTCGCACAAAACGTCTGCCACAATGGTGTTTAGGATAATATTGGAGCAAGAAATGGAGAAAGCAGAGCCAAGCATACGGAACTCAAACTTATTTCCCGTAAATGCAAAGGGAGAAGTACGGTTACGGTCGGTGGTATCTTTCCGGAAATGGGGCAACACGTCAACGCCGCCGTCCATAGTACCCTTTTTGATTTTCTGATAGGGAGTATCGGTTTCAATGGCTTCTAAGATAGCAGTCAGCTCGTCTCCCAAAAAGACAGACATAATGGCAGGGGGGGCTTCGCTGGCACCTAAACGGTGGTCATTGCCTGCCGATGCAGCAGACAGACGCAACAAATCCTGATGACAGTCCACCGCTTTTACCACGGCTACCAAAAAGAGAAGAAATCTGAGGTTATTTTCCGGATATTTTCCGGGATTTAATAAGTTCACACCGGTATTGGTGGAAATAGACCAGTTATTATGCTTACCGCTACCGTTGACGCCTAAAAAAGGCTTTTCGTGAAGCAGGCACACTAAATTATGCCGTTCTGCCACTTTTTTCATCACTTCCATGGTGATCTGATTGTGATCGGTGGCAAGATTCGTGGTGGCAAAAATGGGAGCCAGCTCGTGCTGAGAGGGAGCTGCCTCATTATGCTTGGTTTTTGCCAATACGCCCAGCTTCCAAAGCTCCTCATCAAGCTCCTTCATATAGGCAGAAACACGGGTTTTGATGGCACCAAAATAATGGTCTTCCAGCTCCTGCCCTTTGGGCGGTTTGCAACCAAATAAGGTTCTTCCCGTAAACATTAAATCGGGACGTTTTTCGTAGATTTCTTTGTCGATTAAAAAGTATTCCTGCTCAGCACCCACGGTGGTGGTCACGGTGGCATCGGCATCTTCGCCAAAAAGTTTTAAGATTCTGCCTGCCTGATGACTGATCACCTTCATGGAGCGAAGCAAGGGTGTTTTCTTATCCAATACCTCACCGCTATAAGAATAAAAGGCGGTGGGGATACACAAAGAGCCGTCCTTAATAAAGGCATAAGAGGTGGGGTCCCAAGAGGTATAGCCTCTGGCTTCAAAGGTGGAACGAAGTCCGCCGGAGGGAAAGCTTGAGGCGTCAGGTTCCCCTTTAATCAGTTCTTTTCCGGAAAATTCCATCAAAACCTTACCGTCCCCGGTGGGCACGATAAAGCTATCATGTTTTTCGGCAGTAATCCCCGTCATAGGCTGGAACCAATGGGTATAGTGAGTTGCTCCATGCTCCACCGCCCAGTCACGCATAGCGGCTGCCACCTGATTGGCAACGTTTAAATCCAGGGGTTCCCCGTCATTCATGGTATGTTGTAAGGCCTCGTAGACGTCTTTGGGGAGACGCGATTGCATCTGGGTTTCGTTAAACACCAGACTGCCGAATAATTCCGGAATATTAGTCATAAAAAAGTCTTCCTTTAGATTTTAAGAGTATTGAAAAAATATAAAAAATTACAATAAATTCATGCCGTATTCTTTTGCCATCTGATGGGTTTTCTTATCCCAAACAGATACCTGCACTTCGCCAACATGAGCTTTTTCCAAAAGCAGCATACAAAGACGGCTCTGTCCGATACCGCCACCCATGGTTAAGGGGAGCGTGCCGTCTAAAAGCATCTGATGAAAAGGCAGCGTTTTTCTGTCTTCACAGTCAGCTTTTACAAGTTGTTCTTCCAAGGATTTTTCATCCACACGGATGCCCATGGAAGAAATTTCCAAAGCAGAATCCAGCATGGGATTGTAGAACAGTAAGTCTCCGTTTAATTTCCAGTCATCATAGTCGGGAGCACGGCCGTCATGCTTATTGCCGGACTTTAACACGTCGCCGATACCGATAATGAACACGGTTTTATGCTCTTTGGTAATGGCGTTTTCTCTCTCTTTGGAGGTGAGGTCGGGATACATATCTTCCAATTCCTGAGAAGTGATAAAGGTAACATCACGGTTTAAGGTGATGGTGATGGCGGGATAATCCTGTTTGATTTCGTCTAAGGTGTCACAAATGGCACCCACGATTTTTCGCACCGTTTCCTTTAAAAATGCAACGGTTCTGTCTTCTTTTTTGATAATAGATTCCCAGTCCCACTGATCCACATAGATGGAATGAAGATTATCCATGGTTTCGTCTCTGCGGATGGCATTCATATCGGTATAAATGCCTTCGCCACAGGAGAAGCCGTACTGATGAAGTGCCAACCGTTTCCATTTTGCCAAAGAATGCACAATTTCCGCCATGCTCTTGGTTTCGGGAATATCAAAGGTAACGGCACGTTCCACCCCGTTTAGGTTATCGTTTAAGCCCATCCGGGATTCTACGAACAAGGGGGCGGTAACACGTTTTAAATTCAGCACTTCGGCAAGCTTATCCTGAAAAATACGCTTGGTTTTGCCGATGGCGGTCTGGGTTTCATAAATATTTAAAGTTTTGGGATGCCACACAGGTTTCATAGTCTGACTCACGGTGGATTCCTCCTTTGCTATGATAGGAAATATCAAAAAATATCAAATTAGTTGGGTTTGTAGCTGTCTTTCAAGTTAACGATTAAGTTGAAGGTATCCTGGAATTTGCTGTCCTTCTGGAAATAGCCGTTTCTGACAAACTGGAATTTGTCTTCTAAGGTAGCATCGTTTAAAGAAGGTTCGCAGATAGCCTTGCAAACGGAAACAGAATCTTTGTTTAAATAATCGTCATAGCCTTTGTCTTCGGGCATATCGTTCATGTTTTCCAAAGTGAACAGCCGGTCATAGAGACGCACTTCTTTTTCCACACCGAATTTTGCGGATACCCAATGGATGGTGCCTTTCACCTTTCTGCCGTCGGGAGCGTTGCCGGAAAATGTTTCGGGATCATAGGTGCAGTGAATTTCTAAAATGTTGCCGTTTTCGTCTTTTACCACATCCTGATACTGGATGAAATAGGTACCCATCAGACGCACTTCGCCACCGGGTTTTAAGCGATGGAACTTCGGAGGCGGAACTTCGGCAAAGTCGGAGCGTTCAATAAAGATTTCACGGGTGATGGGAACTTCACGGTAGGTGGTTTCGGGATCCTGAGGATTGTCGGGTAATTTGATATATTCTACCTGATCTTCAGGGTAGTTGGTCAATACCACTTTCACGGGGTCTAACACAGCCACACGGCGTTTTGCAGTGGTGTTTAATTCGTCACGGATACAAAATTCCAAAAGTCCGATGTCAACTAAGCTGTTTGCCTTTGCCACGCCGGAACGTTTTACAAACTCAAAAATGGAAGAGGGGGTATAACCACGTCTGCGAAGTCCGCATAAGGTGGGCATTCTGGGGTCATCCCAACCGTCTACAATGCCTTCTTCCACCAACTGACGAAGGTAACGCTTACTCATCACGGTATTGGTCACATTCAGTCTTGCAAATTCATACTGATGGGGAGGTACCTCAAAACCCACATTTTCCACAACCCAGTCATACAAAGGTCTGTGATTTTCAAATTCGATGGAGCATAAGGAATGGGTAATGCCTTCCAACGCATCCTGGAGGGGATGTGCAAAATCGTATAAGGGATAAATGCACCATTTGTTGCCCTGACGGTGATGGTCGGTATGCACAATACGGTAAATGGCAGGGTCACGCATATTCATATTGGCGGATGCCATATCAATTTTGGCACGTAAAGTTTTTTCTCCGTCTTTAAATTCTCCGTTTTTCATCCGTTCAAAAAGGTCTAAGTTTTCTTCCACACTTCTGTCACGGTAGGGAGAATTTTTACCGGGAGTGGTTAAAGTACCACGGTATTCTCTCATTTCTTCGGCAGTTAAATCGCAAACATATGCTTTGCCTTTTTTGATAAGGTCGCAGGCAAATTCATAGCACTTGTCAAAATAGTCGGAGCCGTAGAAAATACCGCCGTTGGGGATAGCGCCCAACCATTCTAAGTCTTTATAGATTGCCTGCACATATTCGTCATCTTCTTTGGCAGGGTTGGTGTCATCATAGCGGAGGTTAAACTGCCCGCCATATTTTTTGGCAGTGCCCCAGTTAATCCAGATGGCTTTTGCGGAACCGATATGCAGATATCCGTTTGGCTCCGGCGGAAAACGGGTATGGATTTTAGTGGCTTTGCCTTCCGCTAAGTCTTTATCAATAATCTCATGTATAAAATTGCTTTCCATTACTTCAGACATTGTTTTAGATTCCTTTCTGAAAAAAAGTTGTCGCTTTGTGATAGGACGAAGGGTGCGCCATTTTTCAAGGCCCTCCCTTATTTTCGGGTGAAGAAAAATTGAACTATAATCAAGAAACCGAACACCGAAGGTGGTTACCCGAAGGCGTACCGTGTGTACGCCGAGTGGTGAGGTTCATTGATTTGAGACGATTTTTCAAGCCCCTATAATGAGAGACGAGCTTTTACCAGTTCGTTACCCATAACCTTGAATACTTCGTAGGTGTCGGGGGTATTCTGGCGACCGCAAATCTGCACACGAAGAACGGTGGAAACCTGAGCAACGTTACCCTTATAGGCTTCGGGATTCTTTTTGTATTCCTTCATATTGGAAGTGAATCCGTGTTTTTCGGATAAATCTTTAATTTTCTGGAACCATTCGTCCTGAGTGTCATTTTCGTCGTAGATTTCTTTGTATTCGGTGATTAAGGTCTTTCTGTCTTCTTCCAAAATGTTTTCCGGGAAGGTGTAATCCGGCTGATACAATTCGGGGAAGAAGTAGGAAATGTAGTCCTTAATTTCCGATAATTTGGCAATATCTTTTCTGGGCTTGGGAGCCGTTCTGCCGATATTTAAAATGGCAAGCACTTTGTCTTTTTGTGCGGTGATAATTTGGTAAAATTCGTTGTCGTATTCTTTGGTGTATTCTTCCAATAACTCATAGAGCTGGGTATTAGATAACTTTGCGATTTCGTTTTTGGAAACGTCATCCAACTTCACCAAATCAAACAACGCACCGGATACCGACATCTTTTTGGGAGAAAAAGCAAAATCTCTGTAAGACTTGTCGGGATTTTGCGCGTACCACTCTTCAAAGTTGGAATTTAACAGGGTCATCAGGTACACCATCACGCAATTTACCACATAGCCTTCCTGCTTATAAAATGCCAGTGCCAGTTCGGGGTCTTTTCGTTTGGAGAGTTTTCTCTTGGTGGCACCGTCCATTTTCATTAAGGGGGCAATATGCATATACTTGGGAGCTTTTAAGCCTACTGCACGGTACAGCTGCAGGTGGATGGGCAAGGTTGCAATCCATTCGTCTCCACGAACAACATGAGTGGTTCCCATTAAATAGTCATCCACAACATGAGCAAAATGGTAAGTGGGGATTCCGTCTGATTTTAAGAGAACCACATCCATATCGTTTTCGGATAATTCCAGATCCCCTTTTACCAGGTCGGTGAATTTGAATTTATTCTCAATACTGCCTTCGCTCTTAAAACGAAGTACCCACGGCATTTTTTTTGCTAATCTCTCTTTGATTGCATCCAAACTTAAATCACGGCATTTCGCCCATTTACCACGGTAGCCTAAATTGTCTTCCTTTTCTGCTTCCTGACGGGCTCTTAATTCGTTAAGCTCGTCCTCGGTGCAGAAGCAGGGATATGCCATTCCTTTTTCCACTAAGTCTTTGGCAAATGCCTGATAAATTTTGGCACGCTGTCGCTGTCGGTAGGGACCGTAAATCCCCTTTTCCCCTTCTACCAATGCGCCTTCGTCAAAGTTTAAGCCAAAGTGAGACAGACCGTCAATAATTGCCTGCACGCCACCTTGTACTTCACGCTTTTGGTCGGTGTCTTCAATCCGAAGATAAAATACACCGTCGGAAAGATGCGCCAAACGTTCCGAAGTTAACGCCGCATAGAGGTTCCCTAAGTGCATAAAGCCTGTGGGAGAGGGTGCCATACGGGTCACCTTTGCGCCTTCTTTTAACTGGCGGCGGGGATAGATATTTGAAATCTCCTCCAGGGTAGGAAGAGTTTCATCAAACAGTAATGTTGCCAGAGACTTGGTATCCATAGTGTTGCTCCTTTATTGTAAGAAAAATCCTTTTCCATTATATAGCATTCTATATTATAGCATAAAGAGGGGCTTTTTTTCAAGTGTTTTTTTCGATTTTTTATAAGCTTTTCTAAATTCCAAAAAAATATTTTAAAAAATTTACGAAAACCCCTTTACAAAACACAAGATATATGGTATGATACTTCTTGCCAACACAAGATGTTGTGTCGAAAAAGCAGATACCTAATTTCCCGAAAAACGCTGAAAACAGATGCAAATCAGCGTTTTTTTCACCCTCTTGGGAAAAGTTCGGCACAATATTTTTTGGAAATAAAGTACGAAATGAAGAAAAGAAGGGACCAAGATTATGGAACAGGAAAGCACTTTTTTTAAGACTCAGCTCCAAAAAGATATCTGGGAGAAAAAATACCGCCACAACGGAGAAACCATTGACGGCTTTTTCCAGCGTATTTCCGGCGGAAATAAAGACATTATCCCCTTAATGATGGAACGAAAATTCCTCCCCGGCGGCAGAATTATTGCTTCCCGTGGTTTAGCAAAAGAAGGCAGAAAGATTACCTACTCCAACTGCTATGTAATTTCTCCTCCGGAAGATAACATTGAAGGCATTTTTGAATGTGCCTCCAAATTAGCAAGAACCTACTCCTACGGCGGCGGTTGCGGGATTGATATTTCTAAATTATCTCCCGCAGGTGCAAAAATCAATAATGCTGCCAAAGAAACCACCGGCAGTGTGTCCTTTATGGACTTATATTCCTTAGTAACCGACTTAATCGGACAGTCCGGACGCCGTGGCGCACTGATGATTTCTTTGGAATGTAACCATCCCGACCTGCCCCGTTTTATCGACATTAAAAATGACTTAAACAAGGTTACTAAAGCAAATATTTCGGTCAGAATCCGTGATGCTTTTATGAAAGCTGTGGAAGAAGATGCTGACTGGGATTTAACCTATACCCGTGAAGCTACCGGTGAAAAAATTGTAAACACCGTAAAAGCAAGAGAAATGTTCCAAAAACTTGCGCACAATAACTGGGATATGGCAGAACCCGGCGCATTATTCTGGGACAAAATTGAAAACTGGAACTTACTTAGTGAAGACAAAAACTTCCAGTTTGCAGGTGTAAACCCCTGTGCAGAAGAACCCTTACCTGCAGGCGGAAGCTGTCTGCTTGGAAGCATTAACTTATCTGAATTTGTGTTAAATCCCTACACCGAAAAAGCAGAATTTGATTTTGATGCTTTCGCAGATGCTGTGGAAAAATCCGTTATTTACTTAAACGAAGTGCTGGAAGAAGGTTTGGAATTACATCCCTTAGAAGAGCAGAGAAAGAGCGTAAACGACTGGAAACAGATCGGTCTTGGTATTATGGGCTTGGGCGACTGCTTAATCAAACTGGGCATCCGCTACGGCTCCACCGCATCCATTAAAATGTGTGACAAAATCGGCTTTAAAATGGCAGATACCGCAATTTACACTTCCGCAAAACTGGCAGAAGAAAAAGGTACCTATCCCTGCTATGACGAAAAAGCGATTTTTGCAAGTGCATACTTCCAAGAAAACACTTCCAAACGCACCCGTGACTATGTGAAAAAAGTGGGTCTTAGAAACAGCCAGCTCTTAACCATTGCACCCACCGGCTCCATTTCCACTATGCTGGGTATTTCCGGCGGTTTGGAACCCATTTACAATATTTCCTACACCAGAAAAACCGAATCCTTACACGGAGAAGAACGGTTCTACACTGTGTATACTCCCATTGTAAAAGAAGTGATGGATGCGCTGGGCCTTTCCGAAGGGGACGAGCTGCCCAACTACATTGTGACCGCTATGACCTTAAACTACAGAGAACGTATCAATATGCAGTCTATCTGGCAAAAACATATTGATGCCTCTATCTCCTCCACTGTAAACGTGCCGGAAGAATTTACCAAAGAAGAAGTGGAAGACTTATATCTCTACGCTTGGAAAATGGGCTTGAAAGGTGTAACCATTTACCGTGATAACTGCAGAAGAACCGGTATCTTATTAAACAAAACCGATTCCAATGCACCGGAAATGGAAGCAACTCACTTTGATGCGATTAAACCTATGTCCCGTTCTCAGATTGGAAAAACCTACGGCACCACCTCCAAATACACCACCGCTTGCGGTAATCTGTTTGTTACCATTAACCGCAACCAGGACGGCGATATTGTGGAATCCTTTGTAAATACCTCCAAAAACGGTATCTGTAAATCCAATATTGACGGTATTAACCGTATGATTTCTCTGTCCTTACGAAGCGGTGTGCTGGTTTCAGAAATCATTGATCAGTTAAAGAATATTTCCTGTCCCGCTTGCTTAAGACTTCGCACCAAAGGGGAAAAATTAGACGGTCAGAGCTGTCCCGACATTATTGCAAGAGCGCTGCAGGAAGAATACGAATCCGGTTTCTTCTCCATGAATGCACATCCCTCCATCAAAAAGGAAACTCCCAAAGCAGACATCACTACCTGTGAGGATGAAGGCGACATTGCAAGATTCCCCACCGTTTGCCCCGAATGCAAAACCAAATTAAAGCACGAAGGCGGATGCGTGTCCTGCGATAACTGCGGATGGACCAAATGTAATTAGTTTTTTTGAGATCTTTCGCATCGCCCGCAGCAAGTAATCAAACGCAAAAACCAAAGGACTGAATACTAAAAGAATCATATTTTTCTCTTTTTTACCCAGACGGTAAGATCCTCTTGCCGTCTGGGTGAGCATCTATTCTATAAAAAAAGCAGGTGATTTTTTGTTCTCGTTTTCCAAATTTTTTAAAAGCTTTTCTTATGCCTTTCGGGGGATTTGGGAGGTGTTCCGACGGGAGCAGAATTTTAAGGTGCATATTCTCATTGGCACCGTTGCTCTGCTTTTGGGTTGGTTTTTCCATATTGCCCCCTGGGAATGGTGTTTTTTAATCCTCGTCATTGCAATGGTTCTCTCCGCAGAAATGATAAATACCGCCATCGAGCGTCTGTCGGATGTGGCAGAACCGCATAAAAACGAAACCATCCGTGTGGTGAAAGACGTTTCCGCCGGAATGGTATTGGTTTGTGCCATAGGAGCCTTAGCAGTGGGCATTGTGATTTTTTTACCGAAAGTGATTGCATTTTTGCAATCTTTGTTATAAAATATTCAGGACGGCTTTTTGTGAAAGAGTCGTCCTTTGTTATCCCTAAAAAGAAAGAAGATGATAATTTGGAAAAAGTAATTTTAAAAATCGGGGGCATGACCTGCGGTGCCTGCTCCACCTATCTGCAAAAACAGCTGAATAAGCAAGCAGGTATCCGTGCCAACGTGAATATTGCCACCCATCAGGCAGAAGTGTACTACGATCCTGACACCGTAACGCTCCCCATGATTGAAAAAATCGTGGTAAAAAGCGGATACAAGGTGATAGAAGCCGAAGAAAAAAAATTTTTGAAACAAAAGCTGATTGTAGCGTTATGCTTTGCAATTCCCCTGTTTTATCTTTGTATGGGACCTATGGTGGGGCTTCCCGGAATTTCGGATTCTTTTTGGAATGTAACCGTTCAACTGCTTCTGACCCTTCCTGTAATGGGAGTTGGCTATCGGTTCTACACCATCGGTTTTTCTAAACTTTTCCACCTGTCTCCCAATATGGACAGCTTAGTGGCAGTGGGAACACTCGCCTCCTTTTTATACAGTCTTTACGGCACGATTTTGGTGTGGATGGGAAACCATCACTTCTCCCATCACCTTTACTATGAAAGCACGGCGGTGATTATCGCCCTCATCCTGTTGGGACGGTTTTTGGAGCAACGCTCCCGCGGAAAAACGGGAGATGCCATCCGTTCCTTAATGGAATTGTCTCCCAAAACTGCTACCCGATTCTGTGACGGAGAAGAAACCGTTATCCCCATCGAAGAAGTGCAAATCGGTGACATTCTCATTGTAAAACCGGGGGATGCTTTCCCCGTGGACGGTATTTTGGTATACGGGGAAACCGCTGCTAATGAAAGTATGTTAACCGGGGAAAGTCTGCCCGTGGACAAAGCCGTTGGGGACTCCGTGTACGGCGGAACTACGAATCAGAACGGTTATGTGCGGATGGAAGCCACCAAAGTGGGAGACGCCACTGTGATTTCTCAGATTATCCGCTTGGTGGAGGATGCCTCCGGCACCAAAGCACCCATTGCCCGTTTAGCCGATGTAATTTCGGGATATTTTGTTCCCACGGTGATTTTAGTAGCACTGATTTCCGCGGTAGTCTGGGCGATTTTAGGAAAAGATTTTGCATATTGTTTAAATATTTTTGTGTCTGTGTTAGTCATTGCCTGCCCCTGCGCTTTGGGACTTGCCACTCCCACCGCCATTATTGTGGGAACAGGAAAAGCCGCCAAAGGTGGCGTGTTATTTAAAAATGCCACCGCTTTAGAAACGGCGCACAAAATTGACACGGTAGTGTTTGATAAAACGGGAACTCTCACCGTGGGAGAACCCGTAGTAACCGATTTTTTTGCTAAAACGCTTTCCGAAGAAGAACTGCTACAAACGGTGGCACCCTTAGAAGCCTGCTCCGAGCATCCTTTAGGCCGTGCCATTTTGAAAAAATGTGAAAAGTTATCCCTGTCCTATCCCACCGAAGTTGCAAACTTCCAGTCGGTAACAGGCTTTGGCATTTCGGGAACGGTTGGGGAAACAGAAGTAAAAATCGGAAATGCTCAGTTTATCGGCGTGGAAGACACCGCATTGGCTGACCGTTTGTCTGAAGAAGGAAAAACTGCTTTATTTGTTTCGGTAGACGGTAAGTACGAAGGCTTTATCGCCGTGGCAGACACCGTCAAGGAAACCTCAAAAAAAGCGGTAAAAGCCTTAAATGAGCTTGGCATTGAAACCGTAATGCTAACAGGTGACAACCAAAAAACTGCCACCGCCATTGCCAGAACCTGCGGAATCCGCCAGGTGATTGCTCAGGTACGCCCTGACGAAAAAATGGCGAAAATTGAAGGACTAAAAGAGGCAGGCAAAACCGTTGCCATGGTGGGTGACGGCATCAACGATGCTCCCGCCCTGACAGCTGCCCATATCGGCATCGCCTTAGGAAACGGCACCGATATTGCCATGGACAGCGCCGATGTGATTTTGGTAAAAGGAAATCCCGAAGATGTGGCAAAGGCTATTCTTTTAAGCCGTGCCACCATGAAAACGATTCGGCAAAATTTATTTTGGGCATTTTGCTATAACACCTTGGGAATCCCGCTTGCGGCAGGTGTGTTAGCACCTTTTGGAATCCTGATGAATCCTATGATTGGGGCGCTGGCGATGAGTTTGTCTTCCGTTTCTGTGGTAAGTAATTCCCTTCGGCTTGGTCGAACTTGATAAAACGCGTTTTACAAACTATAATGCATAATAAGAACCCGACCCGATAACGCAATCAAAGATTGCGGTCGGGTGCCCCGGAACCTTGTTGTGTTCCACAATAAAAATGCACAAGAAATTTCTTGTGCATTTTTTTAGTCGAAATTCAAATTGGTATAACCGTTTTGGATTTGGTCGAGGGTTAATTCGGGATTTACAATTTTCACCATCGCATAAGGCATTTTGGGTTCTGGAGTTGTAAAAATAGCTTTCAAAAACCCTTTTTTTGCTAAGAAATCAAGCAAGCAGGCTTTGGTCTGTTCATTGGCAAAATAACTTTCCCGAATGTGAGCGGTTTGGCGGTCACTATCTGCAACCTCTACATAAAAACCGCTTTCTCCGATTTTGTAATAGGTTCCTTGAGATAAATAAAAAGAAGAATCCTCGTCCCGCCGTAAAATCACGGTATCAAAAGAGTTTGTCCAGCTTAGATAATCGGTGTGAAATGCTTGGGAATCCTCTTTGATTTCATAAGAAAGAGCAGGATTTTTTTCGGGAAAAAGCATTTCTTTTTTTAGGAAAAATGCCGTTTCATACCCCAATTTTTCATACATGGAAAACAACGATTCACTTGCGGGAACCAAATAATAGAAGTCAATTTCTTTTCCAAAATATTCTTCCATTTTGAGAAAGACTTCCTTCATGTAACCTTTGCCACGAGCCTCGGGGACTGTTCCCACTCCATACACATACACGGCACGGTATTCTTTACCCTTCACCTTTGCCGAAAAAGGAATTGCAAATAAAAAGCTGGCAATTTTTCCGTCTTCTCTTTGATCAAATACCAACTCTAATCTGTGGGAGAAAATTTTATCGCAAAAGGCAGAGTCTTCTTTAAAAATTTGCTGAAATAAGGCTTGATATTGCTCTTTTTCCTTCATATAAAATTCCTTTCAGCTCTCCAAAAGCGCAAGTAAATCCGTGGGATGGAAAATCACGTGATGGGCACCGTTTTCTCTTAATTCTGTTTCGTCACGAAATCCCCAAAGTACCCCAACCGTCAGGCAACCGGCATGATTTCCCGTTTGCATATCCACATCACTGTCCCCTAAGTATACACATTCCAAAGGGGCAATATTCCAATCTTTTAAAACAGTGAGAATCCCTGTAGGGTCAGGCTTTTGTGGAAATCCCTCCTGTTGCCCCAACACATGGGTAAAGGGATAATCTCCAAAATATTCCTTCATTAAACGCACTGCATTGTTGTGGGGTTTATTGGTCACCACACCCAGCCGAATGTTTTTGGAAACCAATTTATCAAGCATTGCTAAAATCCCGTCGTAGGGCTGTACCTTATAACTGCAATACCGTCCAAAACATTCCCGATACACACGGATTGCTTCTTCTAAATGGGAAAGCTCGGTATCTCCGCTATATATCAGCGCACGCTCCACCAACTTATCGGCACCGTTCCCTGCAAAAGCCCCGTACTGCTTTACGGGAATGCTCTGATATCCAAATGTTTTTAACATTTCATTGCCTGATTTGGCAATGGATTCCAAGGTGGCAAGCAATGTGCCGTCCAGGTCAAAAATGGCACCTTTGATCATACAATCTCCTCCAATTTCTTTTTCAAGTATAGCATTTTGCAGGAACAGTGTCAAGCAATGCGTATCAGAAAAATTCGGCAATTTATACAACCCACAGTAGAATTTTGCACAAATATGCCAAAATCTTGAATGATTATGAAATTTTCCTTGCATTTTTACCAAATATATAGTATACTGTGGATAATAAGGAAAGGAGGTTCATTACAATGAACTTAGACAAAAAAACCAAAGACATGGTGATTTTTATCGCCGCAATCGTTTCCGTGGTAGCTATTCTGTTCCTGCCCTTTATCAGCATTATGGGTCAGAGCATTTCTCTGGTAGAAACCTTAACTGCAGGTATGGATCTGGGACTTGATGCAGGTGTTGGTGACTTTGCTCTGCTGGCTTCCATCATCGGTGGTGCTGCTGCAATCTTCTTCGGCTGGAAGAAAGACAGAAAAAGCACTATGATCGCTTCCATTGTTGGCGCTGCAGGTATCGTAATCTTCGTAGTTGTTCTGCAGGTTTCTCTTTCCGAAGCTGCAAGCTTTGGCATGAAAATCAGCGCGTTTGACATTTTAGGCTTAGGCGTATGGCTTTCTCTGATTGCTCACGTAGCAAACATCGTTCTTTGCTACCTGAAAGATCCTGTTGAAACTCAGGAAACCACTGAAGAAACCTACACTGAAGATACTTATACCAACGTTTAAGAATCTATAAAAAATAAGGGCAACAGTATGCTGTTGCCCTATTTTTTTGTTTGTTTCCCCATAAAAAAATCCCGCAGAAATTCTTAAGAAATCTGCGGGATTTTTGTTTTGCACTTTGGGGTAAAACCAATCCAAGCGATTAACGTTTGGAGAACTGAGGTGCACGACGAGCTGCTTTTAAGCCGTATTTCTTTCTTTCCTTCATACGAGGATCACGGGTAACAAAGCCAGCTTTTTTCAGGTCGGATTTTAATTCAGCATTGAAGTTGATTAATGCTCTGGTGATACCGTGTCTGATTGCACCAGCCTGACCGGAAACACCGCCGCCGAATACGTTAACCAAAACGTCGAACTGACCTGCAGTTGCAGTTAAGTTCAGGGGCTGTCTAACGATTAATTTTAAGGTTTCCAGACCAAAATAGTCGTCAATATCTCTGTTATTGATAGTGATGTTACCTTTACCGGGAACCAGACGAACTCTTGCTACAGAGCTTTTTCTTCTGCCGGTGCCAAGATATACTTCTAATTTTTTAGCCATATCTTATATCCTCCCTATTAACCGTTGTATACTTCGGGTTTCTGAGCCTGATTTTCATGCTCAGCACCTTTGTAAATTCTAACTTTGGTAGCCATTTTTCTGCCCAGAGAGTTGTGGGGCAGCATGCCTTTGATTGCCAGCATCATAGCTTTTTCCGGATTTTCAGCCATCAGCTTTTCGTAGGGAACTGCTTTTAAGCCGCCGATGTAACCGGTGTGTCTGTAGTAGATTTTGTTTTTCAGTTTGTTACCGGTTAAAACAGCTTTTTCAGCGTTGATTACGATAACGTGGTCTCCCAGGTCAACGTTGGGAGTGTACTCAGGACGGTGTTTACCTCTTAAAATGGAAGCAACTTTTGCAGCGGTTCTACCTAAAGGCATATCTGCAGCGTCAACAATGTACCATTTTGCTTCGGTCTGTCCTGCTTTTGCAAGATAAGTATCTTTCATAAGAAACCTCCGTGTTTATTGAATCTTTATTTTACGTAAATTCAGTGTCCGTTTTACCGAACGGATATCATTATACAAAAAGAATTTTCATTTGTCAACAACTTTTTTGAAATTTTTCAATCTAAAAATAGTTTTCTTTTGTTTTCTCTTGTTTTCTCTTATTTTCTTCGTTTTTTGAATATGCGATTTTACAAAGCAGAACGCAAATTTTCTAAAAACTCAGGAGAATACTCTGGAATTGCTTCCTCACAAGATACCACAAAGCCTGCCAGTCTGGAGGCTTGTTCCAGGCAGACGGGCAAAGCGTGTCCCTGCATATCATGATGCAAAAAGCAAGCGCAAAAGCTGTCACCCGCACCCACGGCAGACACAAATTCGGTCTTCTGGGCAGGAACGGTGAAAAAGCCTTCTTGTTCATCCCATAAGCAAGCGCCGTCGCTGTCTAAGGTGAGAATGGCAGTTTGGATATTGTAAGTTCGGCAGATTTTTTCTAAAGCAAGAGCAATCTCTTCCTCAGTAAGAGAGGCATTGTCCTTTATTGAAGAAATCGAAGAAATCAAAAAAAATTCCTCACGGTTCATTTTCACAATATCGCAAGAGAAAAGTCCCTGTTTTAAAAGCTCGTCTGTGTAGTAGTGCTGACGCAGATTCATATCAAAAAAACGGCGGGTAAACTTGCCTTTGGACAGCAGTTGTTCCCAGGTTTTTTTGGAAATTTCACTCCGCAAAGCAAGGGTTCCGAAGTAAAAAATATCGTATGCTTCGTCAAGCACAGAAGAATCAAAAGAGATGCCGTCGTAACTGAAAGAACCGCTTAAATCGTAGCAGGGTTCTCCGTTTTGATAAGTTACCTTGCAAACGCCTGTGGGAAAGGTAGGATGTTTTTGGATAAATCGGGTATCCACACCGTATTTTCTGGCATAAGAAAGAGCTTTTTCGCCAAGTTCGTCACCCCCTACGGCACCGTAGAGTGCGCTTACATCTCCCAATTTTGCCAGATGGGCACAGAAATTAAAGGGAGCACCTCCGATTTTTTGGGCGGTGGGATAACAATCGAATAAAATTTCGCCGAAAGCAAGCACCTTCATAAGTTTTGACTCCTTCCTGTTTGACGGGTTATATGTATCTTATCACAAAATGAAACGGGAAGCAACCGAAAAAGCGGAAAAAATGTCAAAATATATTTACAAACCCGAGTTTTTCTGCTATACTGTAGTGGAATCTGTGGCAACGCTTTTTGAAGGCAGTCCCACCTTTGTTCGGAGGCTTTTTATGAAACGGAATATCATCACCGCAATTCTTTTGTTACTGGTGGCAACAAGTGCAATCTTATTACCCCTTTTACCCTTAGAAAAACTGCCAATTCCTGCCATTCAGGGACCCGTTATGAAATTAAAATATCATCTGAACCGTCACGAATATACCGACGGTCTGTCGGACGTGACCGCCATTTCAGCATACCAGGGTAATGTGCTGTTAGCCAATCCCGAAGCGGCCGATTTCCGCTACGATGTGAAAAAAGTGTATCAAACCGAAGAATTTGCCCGTTTGGTGGATTTCCCCAACGGATATTATGTGGATTTACCCGAACAGCCCACCTTTGACTGTTCCCGCGGGGAAGCAGGGGTAAAGGTGTATGGCAACGGCTACGAAGCTCTGTTTACCAGAGAAGGCTCTCCTTATGAAGATACCCTGAAATACATTGACGAATACATCAATAAATACGTGGTAAATCCGGCTTATCAAAAAGCCAACAACATTACGCTCCACGAGGACACCGTCCGCACCGTGGGAGAGTTTCCTGTGCGGATTTTATCCATGACCAGAACTCCCGCTGAGGGCAGTGACGTAACCCTCAATGCTTACACCATGGCATATATTTTAGACCCAAACGGCGGAGTCATTTATCACAGAATGCTTTTCAAACAAGAAACCTACGATGCCGGGCAGATAAACCGGATTTTAGAATCCTTTCACTCCTTTGCTCCCATCGGCAACAATATGACGGTGATTCCCACGAAAGCAGAGCTCCCCCAATGGAACGAGGAAACCGCTGCCTTTTACAAGACTCTTTCCGCACGGGAAGACATCTTATGGGGTGTGTATAACCATAAACTTGTTACAGAGGAAGGGTTAAGTCCCACCCTGCAGGAGCTGGAAGAAAAACTGGACTACAACTTTGAACTTTGCATGGGTTACACTTATCTGATGATGGAGCCTCCGTTAAAAGGCCTCCAGGAAGCCTACGAAGACGGCAAAATCACCGAAATGACTTTGCAGGTCTGCACCATAGACCACGCCGGAATGGATTCCACCAAAAATCCCAACTTTGAGGTAATAGACGGGGTTTGGGATGACCAAATCCGCAAATACGCCGAAGCTTTCAAAGAATTTTCCCATCCCATTTTGCTTCGTGTGAATAACGAAATGAATACCGACTGGTGCACCTACAGCGGTGTGGTAACTCTCCAGGACCCCGACATCTACAAAATGGTGTACGACCGTATTTACAACATTTTCCAAGAAGAAGGTGTCAATAACATCATCTGGATTTTCAATCCCCAGTTCGGCAACTATCCGCCTGCAAGTTTTAACCACTATATGAACTACTATCCGGGTAACGACAAGGTGCAAATGTTGGGCGTTACCAAATATAATACCGGCACTTACTACAGCGAAATTTTCGGCGAACGCTGGGACGATTTCAAACCCTCCTTTGATGCTTTAAATGAGCTTTATTCCCAGTCCTTCCCCGAAGTGCCCTGGATTGTGACCGAATTTGCCTCCTCTTCCTACGGCGGTGACAAAGCCAAATGGATGGAAGAAATGTTTACCCACATCGGTGACTACAAAAACATCAAGGCGGCAGTTTGGTTTAACTGGGGCGACCGTGATTATCGGGAAGGGATGGAAGATGTGATTGCCCGCCCCTACTACTTAGACGAAACCCCCGAAACTCTGGATGTGTTCCGCAGAGGGGTAAAAGGTGAGTTTTCCCAAAAATAAAAGAGGTTGTGCCGAAACTTTCATTTTGCGCTAAAAAAATTGTAAAAAAACTTGATTTTTTCCATATAATATAGTAAAATGAAGAATGGCATAAAAATTTGGAAAGCAGTTTCCCCGAAAAACTGTTATGCATTGAAAATATCAAACCGTTCTTCGGTTTGGCAGGATAGATTGGAGAAAAAAGATGGACATTAAAATCAGCAAAAAAGGCGGCGCAGTTTCCGCATCCCCCACTCTGGCGATTGATTCCAAATTCAAAGCGATGAAGGCAGAAGGAATTGATGCTGTGGGTTTCGGAACCGGCGAGCCGGATTTTGACACCCCCGACCATATCAAGCAGGCAGCTATTGATGCACTGGCAAAAGGGATGACCAAATACACCCCCGCTTCCGGCACCCCTGCTTTAAAACAGGCAATCGTGCGAAAATTAAAACGGGAAAACAACTTGGATTACGAAGTGAAAAACATCGTGATTTCCAACGGTGCAAAGCATTCCTTAACCAACATCTTTATGGCAATCTGCGATCCCGGGGATGAAGTGATTGTGCCTGCTCCTTACTGGGTAAGCTATCCCGAAATGGTAAAATTGGCTGACGGTGTTCCCGTAATTTTGGAAACCACCGAAGAAAACGATTTTAAATTCACCGTGGAAGAGTTAGAAAAAGTGGTGACAGACAAAACCGTTGCGGTAATCCTTTGCAGTCCCTCCAACCCCACCGGTTCTGTATACTCCAAAGAAGAACTGCAGAAAATTGCAGATTTCTGCGTAGCAAAAAATCTGATTGTGGTGTCCGACGAAGTGTATGAACACTTAATTTACGAAGGCGACACTGTTTCAATTGCCACCTTAGGTGAAGACATCAAAAAGCTGACGATTACCGTGAATGCAGTTTCCAAAACCTATGCTATGACCGGTTGGCGTATCGGTTACACCGCTTGCGATGAACGTTTGGCAAAGGTCATGGGCAATATTCAGTCTCATGCAACCTCCAACCCCAACTCCATTGCTCAGGCAGCGGCAGTTGCAGCGCTGGACGGTTCTTTAGATTGCGTATTCAACATGAAAAAGCATTTCCATGAACGCAAAAACTATATGTACGAAAAAATCAACGCCATCCCGGGCCTTTCTTGCAGAATGCCCAAAGGTGCATTCTATATTATGATGAATATTTCCAAAATTAAGGGCAAAAAATACGAAGGAGTTACCATCAATACTTCCGACGATTTCTGTTCCTTATTGTTGGAAAAAGAACTGGTTGCTCTGGTGCCAGGCTCCGGCTTCGGTGCAGACGATTTCTGCCGTTGGTCCTATGCAACCGGTATGGACAGCATCAAAAAAGGAATGGAACGTTTAGCACGTTTTGTTGCAAATTTAACCGACTAAACATGAGGGACAACGCCCCCAAAAGATTTGAGGGCGCTGTCCCTTTGTTGTGAATTAGAAAAGCCGACCACCACGACACGACAACAAAGAAGGCAGGTGCCAAAAATGCTCAAAAAATGTGAAACTCTTACCTTAACCAACGATTCCCCCAAAGAATTAAAAAAGAAACTGGAAGAATATCAGGAACGTCTTGCAACGCTCCAAAGAGAAGCAAGAGCCTTAGATATTCCCGTAATTATTGTAATGGAAGGCTGGGGTGCCTCCGGAAAGGGACAGCTCATTAACCACTTTATTCTTCCCTTGGACCCCCGTGGCTTTACGGTGTATACCATCAAGGATGAAAACGAAGAGGAAAGCCGTTATCCCTTTTTATGGCGTTTTATCACCAAAACTCCCCAAAAGGGCAGAATCGCTATTTTTGACCGTAGCTGGTACCGAAGAGTACTCAATGACCATATTGATAAAAAGGTAAAAACAAACCGTTTTTATCACGATTTGGATGAAATCAACGCTTTTGAAAAGCTATTAACCGATGACGATAATCTGCTGATTAAATTCTTTGTTCACATTTCCAAAGACGAACAAAAGAGAAGATTAAAGGAACTGATGAACTCCAAGGAAACTGCCTGGAGAGTATCTTCCGATGATTTAAAACACAACAAGCAATACGAAAAATACCGTGACGTTTCCGAAAAAATGATTGAAATGACCGACAAGGAAAATGCGCCCTGGCATCTGGTAAATGCCAACGACATCACCTACGCCACTCTTCGGATTTTCGAGATTTTAATTGCGCAGCTGGAGAAAAAGATTGCCTTAAAACAGCAGGAATCCAAGTCTCCCCGCCCGATTTTGGACCGTCACATTGCCACCAACTATTTGGATTCGGTGGATTTGACGCTGAAATTAGACAAAAAAACATATCAAGAAAAGCTTGCCTACTATCAGGACAAGCTGGAGCATCTGCATAACCGACTGTATCTAAAAAAGAAACCCGTTATCATCGTGTTTGAAGGATGGGATGCAGGTGGAAAAGGCGGTGCCATTAAGCGGTTAACTTCTGCATTGGACCCCAGAGGCTATCAGGTGTTTTCCACACCTGCTCCTACCCGTGAGGAGCTTTCTCACCATTATCTGTGGCGATTCTGGAAGAATTTCCCCAAAACAGGCCACATTGCTATTTTTGACCGTAGCTGGTACGGCAGAGTGATGGTGGAAGCAGTGGAAGGCTTCTGCACCCAAAGGGAGTATGACCGTGCTTTCTTTGAAATTAACGACATGGAAAAACATCTGGTAGGCAGTGGCATCACAGTGATTAAGTTTTTCCTGCATATTTCCAAAGAAGAACAGCTAAAGCGGTTTGAAGACCGTCGGGAAAATCCCCATAAAGCTTGGAAATTAACCGATGAGGACTTCCGAAACCGTGAAAAATGGGACGATTATATTTGTACCATTGAAAAAATGATTGATAAAACTCACACCAAAATTGCACCCTGGCATTTAATTGCAGGGGACGATAAACGCTATGCCCGTATTGAGGTGCTTCGTATTATCACCGAAACCTTGACCGAGGCATTAAAAGAAAAAGGAAAATAAAACCATGAATACAGAAAAAGAACAACTGATCTTCACCTTGCGGGATGCTGATGACTTTATCACCCTGCAGAATCTCCTGAAAGTAGAAAATATTGTGGCAACCGGTGGCGAAGCCAAGTACGTCATCACAGACGGATTGGTGCAGGTAAACGGTGAACCGGAATGTCGCCGGGGCAGAAAGCTCCATGCAGGAGATGTGGTGACTTTTGAGGATTACGAAATCACTGTGAAATAATCCTCGAAAAAAGAAAGGAAGGGATTAATCGTGGCAAATACCAAAAAGATTAAGTTTATTACGGACTCCGCCGGTGACTTATCAAAAGAGTTCATCAAGGAAAAAAATATTGACATCCTGGCTTTTCATGTATATTTAAAACACCCCGACGGCACAGTGGACGAATACCGTGACAGTATGGATGTTACCCCTGACGAAGTTTTCCAGTTTATGAAAGAAAACAAGGGGCAGGTTTCCACCTCTCAGGTAACCGTTTTTGAAATGGAAGAATATTTCCGTGCCTTAGCGGAAAAAAATGAATATGACACCTACATTTTCCCCTGTATTTCTTCTGTGGGAAGTCCCACCTACAATAACGTGCACCTGGCTTTAAAAAACCTAAAAGCAGAAGGCATTGAGCTGGATGTGCGTATGGTGGACTCCATGTACTACTCCGTTTGCTACTATTACGCTTTGAAAGAAGGCGTTGCAGCCTACGAAAGAGGTGCTGATGCGGACGAAATCATCCGCATTATAGACGAATGCTGTAAATCCACCGGCGTGTTCTTGGTAAATGATACCTTAGAATATTTAAAACGGGGCGGCAGAATCACCGGTATGAGTGCTGCACTCGGCACCATGCTGGACATTAAGCCTGTTCTCACTGTGCAAGGAGGCTTAGTTGGTGCACACGAAAAAATCCGTGGCATCAAAAAAGCAATGCACCGTATTATTGATTTGGTAAAAGAAGCAACCAAAGACGGAAACTACCGTTATATGCTCTTATATTCCACCAAGGCAGACTACTATAACGATTTTGCAAAGATGACCAGAGAAACCTTTGCCGGCTCTGAAATTACCGAAAATCAGGTAGGATGTACGATTGGTATTCATATTGGGCCGGGGTTAGTTGGCCTCATGTTCCAAAAACTACCTCAGTAATGTGAGAAATCGCGCAGATCACAAAAAAGCAACTGGAATTTCAATTGCCTTCCCCTTGAGGAGAAGAGGGACCGCTTGCGGTGGATGAGGGGCCTGTTGAAATAAAAAGGTGAAAATTTGCTTACACAAATTTTGATTAGATTGCTTTTTTGTTACAAACAAACTTCACCACTCGCTGTACCAATGTACAGCTTCGGGTTCCCCTGATGGGCTCAGTTTGTCTGTTCTGCATCTATTTCTCCCATTCCTCCCTACTCTCAGAAACAAAAGAAGAACCTCACCGCTCGGCGTACACTCGGTACGCCTTCGGGTAACCCCTATGGGTTTGATTCGTAAATTCTGAACAATTTTCTCTTATTTTAATCCAATAATTATTATAGTAAAAAAGAAGGCATCCGAAGGATGCTGCTAAAACGATTCATTCTTCACGAACATAAGGGCAATCGGCAATGCCGGTAGCCCTTATTATATCAGGAAAGGAGGTGCCGACTTGATTCACAAACCTTTTAAAATTGCATCTCATATGAAGCCAAAGGGAGACCAGCCGCAAGCCATCCAAAAACTAAGCGAAGGAATCTTACGAAACGACAAATATCAGACTCTACTTGGGGTTACAGGTTCCGGGAAAACCTTTACCATTGCCAATGTGATTGAACAGGTACAAAAACCGACTCTGGTTTTGGCTCATAACAAGACCTTAGCCGCTCAGCTTTGCAGTGAATTTAAGGAATTTTTCCCCGACAATGCGGTGGAATTTTTTGTTTCCTACTACGATTATTATCAACCGGAAGCCTATCTGCCCGGCACCGATACCTTTATTGAAAAAGATTCTCAGATTAATGACGAAATCGACAAGCTCCGTCACGCCGCAACCACCGCCCTGTTTGAACGCTCAGACGTCATCATTGTGGCATCAGTTTCCTGTATTTACGGATTAGGGGACCCGGAGGATTACACCGACTTATGTGTGTCTCTTCGGGTGGGCATGGAAAAAGACCGTGACGAAATCCTAAAGAAACTCATAGAAATTCAGTATGAACGAAATCATATCGACTTTCACCGTGGCTGTTTTCGGGTGAATGGCGATACTTTGGATATTTTCCCCGCAAACTCCAACGAGATGGTCCTTCGAGTGGAATTTTTCGGTGACGAAGTGGACCGCTTAACCGAAATAAATCCCATCACGGGAGAAGTGCTTGGAGAGAGGGAACACATTTTTGTATTTCCAGCCTCTCACTATGCCACCTCCTTTGATAAGATGAAGCGTGCCATCAAAACCATTGAAGAAGAATTGGAAGAAAGAATCGAGTTCTTTGACAAGCGGGAAAAATGGATTGAAAAACAGCGCATCACCGAGCGCACCCATTATGACTTGGAAATGATGGCGGAAATCGGCTTCTGCAAGGGCATTGAAAACTATTCCCGTCATATCAGCGGTCGGGAACCGGGCAGTGCTCCCTACACACTTTTAGACTATTTCCCCGACGATTTTCTGCTGGTGATTGACGAATCCCATGTGACTATCCCTCAGGTGCGGGGCATGTATGCAGGAGACAGAGCCAGAAAAATATCTTTAGTGGACTACGGCTTCCGTTTGCCCTCAGCTTTTGATAACCGTCCCCTAAACTTTGACGAATTTATCGACAGAATTAATCAGGCGGTGTTTGTGTCTGCGACGCCTGCCGACTACGAACGGGAACACTCCACACAAATTGTGGAACAGGTGATTCGTCCCACAGGACTGTTGGACCCCGAAGTTTTGGTAAAACCCACTACGGGGCAAATTGACGATTTATTATCCGAAATCAACCTTCGCACCGAAAAAAATGAACGTGTGTTGGTCACTACCTTAACCAAACGTATGGCAGAAGATTTAACCGATTATTTCACCGAGGCAGGTGTGCGTGTGCGCTATCTGCATTCGGATATTGACACCATGGAGCGTATGGAAATTATCCGTGATTTGCGGCTGGGTGAATTTGATGTGTTAGTCGGTATCAACCTGCTCCGTGAAGGGTTAGACTTACCCGAAGTGTCTTTAGTTGCCATTTTGGATGCAGACAAGGAAGGATTCCTGCGAAGTGAAACCTCCTTGATTCAGACCATCGGGCGTGCCGCAAGAAATGCGGAAGGGACCGTGATTATGTATGCCGATGTGCTGACCGAATCTATGGAAAAAGCCATCCGTGAAACCAATCGCCGTCGGGAAATCCAAAAACATTACAACGAAGAACACGGCATTGTGCCTATGACCATTAAAAAGGATGTCCGCGCGGTGATTGAAGCCACCAAAAAAGCGGAAATCCCATCGAAAAAGAACAAAAAGAACCAGAAAATGCAGCTGGATGACGGTTGGCTGGAAACAGAAATTCTGCGCTTAACCGAAGAAATGAACAAAGCAGCTAAGAACTTAGATTTTGAAAAGGCAGCAGAGCTTCGTGATAAGATAAAAGCCTATCAGAGCTAAATTTATCTGTTCATTTTTTTCTTTGACAGCAA
>JAZQKB010000016.1:0-65002 GCA_045541975.1 Clostridia bacterium
CGTTTACGGGTGAGCCAGTGGGAGAAAGCAAATAAAAAAGCCCCTTTAGGGGCAAGCTGGTGAAAGAGATGCGGTTGGCAGACCTTTCGACGAGCCTATAGGCTCGGCCAGCATATTGCCCTAAGGGGGCAGTGCAAGCCACCGGCACGGCCGGTGGTTATGACTTATAGTTTAATCGTTGTCCATTTGCCTTTTTTAAAGTGAGACCAGTTGATAACGAGCCTCATAAATTGATCCAACATTACGCCAATCCAGGCACCGGGAAGACCAAGTCCTACCGGATAGCATAGCAACCAGGTGAGAGCAGGTCGCACAATGCCGATGCTCAGTAGAGAAGTCAGCGCCACATACATGGCATCTCCTGCACCTCTGAGTGCTCCTGTGATAATGACCTGCGAAGTCTGAGCATGAGTGGTGAATGCCATGATAATCATCAGCACTGCACCCTCTTGAATGATGGTCTGATCGGTGGTAAACATGGCCACAATTTCGTGTCGAAACACGATAAATAACACAAACAGCACGGTGGAAATCACGAGAGCAATTCTTTGGCAGATACTCGCATAAATCCTTGCCATATCAGGTCGTTTGGAGCCTAAGGACTGACCTACCAGCGTTGCGGATGCCACAGAAAAGCCGTCTCCGAACCCAAAAGAAATACTCATAATACTCATACAAACCTGATGGGTTGCAAAAGGGATAGTTCCCAGTCCTGCCACGATTTTGGCATAAAGGAAAAAGCCGATTCGCATGGCAACCTGTTCGGCGCAGGCACTAAAGCCTACCTTGGAAACTGAACCCATGGTGGCACGGTCAAACCGCCATTTTGCTTTGGAAAAAAGGCTTAGATACCGTTTTTTTGGAAGAATGGATGCCACTGCCATTAAAAATGCGATAAAGTTTCCCAATGCTGTGGCAACGGCTGCGCCCATCACGCCCCATTTTGGCAATCCGCAGGCACCGTTGATGAGGAAATAGTTGAAAATGACATTCACGATGTTTGCCGTCAGGTTGGTGGTCATGGAAATGCGGGTGTTTCCAACTCCTCGCTGTGCCGCATTGATGGCAAGTCCGATGGAGTTGAAGAAAATGCCCACCATAATAATACGAAAGTATGTAACAGAGTCTCCGATAATGTCATTACCGGCTCCTGCAAACCGAAGTAACGGTTCTGCAATGAGATTCCCAATGGCAAACAGCAGAATTGCCAAGATGGTGGCAACTATTAAGGATTGCTTCATACAACGGTTGGCACCGTCCTGATTGCCTTCTCCCTTTCTTCGTGCGATTACTGCCGTGATTCCCACATTTAACGAGAAAATTAAAGCCAACAGGATAAACTTTGGTTGATTGGTAATACCAACTGCTGAAATTGCCTGGGGACTGATGGAACCAACCATCATGGTGTCCACAGCACCGGTCAGGCAGACCAGTACCGATTCGGTCATAGATGGCCAGGCTAAGTCAAATGTTTTTTTGTATGCCTCTTTTGAGGTAGGGATTTCTCCCACTTTGTCCTTTTCCTTTAGCATATAACGGGTGGAAAAGAGTTTTTTTAATGCTTGCAAAGTGCGGTTCCTTCTTTCGCTAATCGCCTAAAATTCAATAGAATTAGTATATACCAAATTTTTGCATTTGTCAATTTTTGCAGAAAAAAATGTCAGGATCACAACATTTTTCTGAAAATCACTGAAAAAACACGAAAAAAATTGAAAAAAAGCTGTTTTTTCTGCGAAAAATACTGGAATTTTCGGGAAGGGTGTGCTATAATTGTATTTGTATAAATTTAACATGGGACATTATTTTTATTCATGCTCCCAACGACCGTTTGAATGAAAAAAGAGGGGTTCTTATGATTCGAGAAGATTTAAGAAATATTGCCATTATTGCCCACGTTGACCATGGTAAAACTACCCTGGTAGACGTGATGCTAAAGCAGGGCGGAGTATACCGTGAAAATCAGGTAGTGGAAGACCGTGTGATGGATAACAATGCATTGGAGAGAGAACGTGGCATTACCATCTTAGCAAAAAACACTGCCGTGCATTATAAGGACACCAAAATCAATATTATCGACACTCCCGGCCACGCCGACTTTTCCGGTGAGGTGGAACGAGTATTAAAAATGGTAAACGGGGTAGTACTTTTGGTGGATGCGGCGGAAGGCCCCATGCCACAGACCCGTTTTGTATTGCAAAAAGCGTTGGAATTAGGTCATAGAATTATTGTGGTAATTAATAAAATTGATAAACCTGATGCCAGACTGGACGAAGTGGGCGAAGAAGTGCTGGAGTTGCTACTGGAGTTGGATGCCAATGACGAACAGTTGGACAGCCCCATCATTTACTGCTCAGGTCGTGCAGGAACTGCTTCTTATTCTCCCAATGTGGCAGGCACAGATTTAACCGTGCTGTTTGAAAAAATCGTCAGCTATATTCCCGCTCCCGAAGGAGACGAAAACGGCGATCTGCAGGTTCTGGTTTCCTCCATCGACTACAACGATTATGTGGGCAGAGTTGCCATTGGCAGAGTGGAACGTGGGGTTGTGAAGCAGAATCAGGAGGTTATGGTTTGTGACTATCATAACCGCCGTGCACCAAGACGTGGCAAAGTGGTAAATCTTTACCAGTTTGACGGCTTAAACAGAACTCAGGTAACCGAAGCCAAAGTGGGCGACATTATTTACTTCTCCGGCATTGAAGACATCACCATCGGTGAAACCATCACCGCAGTTTCCAATCCGGAACCCATTGAATTTGTGAAAATCGGAGAACCCACCGTGGAAATGACCTTCTCCGTTAACGATAGTCCCTTTGCAGGGCAGGAAGGAAAGTTTGTAACCACCCGTCAGATTCGTGACCGTTTGCAAAAGGAACTGCTAAAAGACGTTTCTCTTCGTGTGAAGGACGGGGAAACCACCGATTGCTTCTTAGTATCGGGCAGAGGGGAAATGCACCTCTCCATTTTAATTGAAACCATGCGACGGGAAGGCTTTGAATTTGCCGTTTCCACTCCCAGAGTGCTTTTAAAAGAAATTGACGGCAAAATTTATGAGCCTACCGAAAAATTAGTGATAGATGTTCCCGAAGATTGTGTTGGCTCCGTCATGGAAAAAATGGGTCTTCGCAAAGCGGAACTCACTCAGATGGCGCCGGTTGGCAACCGTATGAGAATTGAATTTATTATTCCCTCCCGAGGTCTTTTTGGTTATCGGAGTGAATTTTTAACCGATACCCGTGGAGAAGGGATTCTGAATACCATCTTCCACGAATATCAGGAACATAAAGGCGATATAACCAAGCGTTTTACCGGTTCCTTAGTTGCTTTTGAAACCGGTACCGCCGTGACTTACGGTTTATATAACGCTCAGGAACGAGGCACGCTCTTTATTGGTGCCGGCACCAAGGTGTATGAAGGAATGGTGGTTGGCTACACTCCCAAGCAAGAAGACATCAATGTGAATGTTTGCAAAAAGAAACAGCTTACCAACACCCGTGCATCCGGCAGTGACGATGCCTTAAAACTGACACCGCCCACGGTGTATAGTTTAGAAGCATCCTTAGAATTTTTAGCAGATGACGAGCTTTTAGAAGTAACACCTCAAAGCCTTCGTATCCGCAAACGAATTTTAAACAATCAGCTTCGTGCCAAAGCCCGTAGCAAAGCTTAAACTTGTAAAATTTTTGGAGGAATATAAATATGATTAGAGCCGGTATTTTAGGCGTTACAGGGTATGCTGGAATTGAATTATTACGGTTATTGTTAAATCATCCCGAAGTGGAAGTTACCACTTTGGTATCAGGCAGTACTGCCGGAGAAAAAATCTCCACTATTTATCCCCATTTAAAAGGAATCTGCGATATCGTGCTGGAAGAATTAAATGTGGAAGAAATCGCAAAAAAATGCGATGTGGTATTCACCTCTTTGCCGCACGGTGCTTCCGATATGGTCATCGGCAACTTATACAACGCCGGTCTTCGTGTGATTGACTTAAGCGGTGACTACCGTTATGACGATGTGGCAGTCTATGAAGAATGGTATAAAACCACTCACAAAAATCCCGAACTGTTAAAAGAATCTGTGTACGGCTTATGTGAGCTGTATCGGGACAAAATAAAAAAAGCCCGTTTAATCGGAAATCCCGGTTGCTACACCACCACCTCTATTTTAGGGGCAGCTCCCTTAATCAAAGGCGGTTTTGTGGAGATCAAAAACATTATCGTGGATGCCAAATCCGGTGTGACCGGTGCAGGCAGAGGAATCCATCTGGATTACCATTTTTCCGAATGTACCGAAAATATGAAAGCGTATAAAATTGCTACTCACCGTCATACTTCTGAAATTGAGCAGGAATATTCCAAGCTGGCGGGGCAGGAAGTGATGATCAGCTTCACTCCCCATTTAGTGCCGATGAAACGTGGTATTTATTCCACCATCTATATGAATTTAAACGATGATTACACCGAAGAACAGTTATTGGATGTGTACCGTAAATTTTACGAAGGTTGCCCTTTTATCCGTATTTACGATGCCGGCAAAATTCCAGAATCCAATCATGTAGCAGGCTCCAACTATGTGGATATCGGCTTGACTGTTGATAAACGCTTACGCCGTGTGGTTGTAATTTCCACCTTGGATAACTTAAACAAAGGGGCGGCAGGGCAGGCAGTTCAGAATATGAATCTGATGTTTGACCTTCCTGAAACCACCGGACTTTCCAACCCCGGATTCTACTTATAAAAAGAGGTGCCAAAGAACATGGATATGGAAAAACTGATTCATAAAGCGAAAATTCTGGTAGAGGCAATGCCTTATATTCAGAAATTCTACGATAAAACCGTTGTGATTAAATACGGCGGTAACGCTATGATTAACGGAGAACTAAAAAACTCTGTCATGGAAGATATCACCTTATTAAAATACATCGGTATGCATCCCATCGTGGTGCATGGCGGTGGACCGGATATTTCCAACGCCTTAAAAACCTACGATGTGAAGTCGGAATTTATCAACGGTCTTCGTGTGACCGATGAAACCACCATGCAGGTTGCTCAGATGGTGTTAATCGGAAAAACCAACAAAGAAGTGGTTTCGCTGTTAAATGTCAACGGCGGAAACGCTGTTGGGATTTCCGGGATGGACTCTTGCCTGTTTACCTGCGAAAAGCATACCACCCAGGTGGATGGTAAAGAAGTGGACATCGGCTATGTGGGTGACATTGTGAAAGTAAATTCCAAATTGGTCCGCAACTTAGCAGATAACGGCTATATTCCCGTGATTGCCCCCATCGGTGTGGACGCAAACGGCCATAGCTATAACATCAATGCAGATACTGCAGCCGGTGTGTTAGCAGGTGCCTTAGAGGCAGAAAAGCTGATTCTTTTAACCGATATTGAAGGTCTGAAAATGAATGTGGATGCCCCTGAAGTGATTTCTGAAATCACCAAAGCAGACACGCTGAAACTAATTGATGACGGTGTCATCACCGGCGGTATGATTCCAAAAGTGTTAGGTTGCTTAGACGCTATTGATTCCGGCGTAAAATCCGTTCATATCTTAGATGGCAGAATCCCGCATTGTCTGCTACTTGAAATCTTTACCACCGACGGTATCGGCACCATGTTTAAAGCCGAGTAAAATTGGTGCTTTTTCCACTTTTTGCTCCCTTGCGTACATCAAAGTACGCGACGGTCGTAAAAATCGAAAAAATTATCCAATTTTCCGACTGGTATATCAGCCACAAATTTAAAAACTACTTAATTTTGACAAACTTCTTTCAAAGAAAGGATTGATACAGTATGAAACTTGCTTTTTCCACCTTAGGATGTCCGGATTTCTCCTGGTCTGAAATGCTTGCGATGGCAAAAGACTGCGGATTTCACGGTATTGAAGTGAGAGGAATGGGAGAAGGTCTCCGCAACATCAAAGGTAACCCCTTTTCTAAAGAAAACAGGGAAGCAACCGTTGAAAAACTTCAGAAAATGCATTTGGAAATTCCCTGTCTGTCTACCGGCTGTGCCTTAAAATATTTAGACAAAGCGGAAGAAACCAAGGCAGAAATCAAAGAATATATTCATTTGGCAAACGCCATCGGAACCCCCTATCTTCGTATTTTGGCAGACCGCAATGCCCAAGCAGACGGAGAAGTGGACGACGATGCTATCTTACCCATTTTAAGTGAACTGGTGAGCTATGCTGAAAACTACGATGTTACCTTGCTGGTAGAAACCAACGGCGTTTATGCTGACACCAAGCGTTTGGCAAACTTATTAAACTCTGTGGCAAGTGACAATGTGGGTGCACTATGGGATGTGCATCATCCTTACCGTTTTATGAACGAATCTCCCGAAGAAACCGTGCAGAATTTAGGTGCCTATATTAAGTACATTCACGTAAAAGATTCCGTGATGGAAGATGGCAAACCCTCCTACCGTATGATGGGAGAAGGGGATCTTCCTTTGGATGCGGCAATGTTTTCTCTTCGTTCCATTAACTACGAAGGCTATGTTTCTTTAGAATGGTTAAAATCCTATGCCCCCCATTTAAACGATGCAGGGATTGTGTTCCCCCATTATATCAACTTTATGGCAGCTTACGGAAGCGACCAAGATACCCGTGGAAAACTCCAGGATAACATCCGCAAAACTGGGAAATATGTGTGGCCCAAAGAACATTTGATTGATTTAACTTTCCCTCAGGTGTTAGACCGTATGGTGGAAGAATTTCCCGACCAGTATGCGTTCCGTTATACCACCCTGGATTATACCCGTACCTACTCCGAATTTCGTGATGATGTAGACGATTTTGCCCGTTCTTTAATTGCAATGGGGGTAAAAGCAGGAGATCACGTTGCGATCTGGGCAACCAATGTGCCTCAGTGGTACATTTCCTTTTGGGCAACCACCAAAATTGGTGCGGTGTTGGTTACGGTAAATACTGCATATAAAATTCACGAAGCAGAATATCTGCTCCGCCAGTCCGATACGCATACCCTTATTATGACCGAAGGTTACAAGGATTCCGACTATGTGGCAATCATTAAAGAGCTTTGTCCGGAACTTGCTACCCACGAAACCGGAAAACCCTTACATATTAAAAAATTACCCTTCCTGCGTAACATTGTAATCGTGGGTGAAAAGCAACCCGGTTGCTACACCTGGGAAGAAAGCATTGCCTTAAAAGACAAGGTTTCCATTGAAGAAGTATACCGCCGTCAGGCAGCCATCAATAAGCACGATGTCTGCAATATGCAGTATACCTCCGGTACCACCGGTTTCCCCAAAGGGGTTATGCTGACTCACTACAATGTGGTAAACAACGGGAAAAACATCGGTGACTGTATGGACCTGTCCACCGCAGACCGTATGATGATTCAGGTGCCTATGTTCCATTGCTTTGGCATGGTACTGGCAATGACCGCTTCTATGACTCACGGGGTGACCATGTCTCCCATTCCGGCGTTCTCTCCCAAACGTGGCTTAGATTGTATCAACAAAGAAAAAATTACCTGCTTCCACGGGGTTCCCACCATGTTTATTGCAATGCTGGGACACGAAGACTTTGAAAAAACCGACTTTTCTCATATGAGAACCGGTATTATGGCAGGTAGCCCCTGTCCCATCAAAGTCATGGAAGACGTTGTGGATAAAATGAATATGAGTGAAATCTGCATTGTATACGGTCAGACGGAAGCATCTCCCGGATGTACCATGTCTAAAATTACCGACTCTTTAGAGGTTCGTGTAAACACCGTTGGTGCGGCAATGTACGGTATCGACTGCAAAATTGTGGATCCTGAAACCGGTGAAGAACTGCCCGACAATGTGGACGGTGAATTTGTGGCAAAAGGCTACAACATTATGAAAGGTTACTACAAAATGCCTCAGGCAACTGCAGCAGCAATCGACGAAAACGGTTGGCTGCATACCGGTGACCTTGCCCGTCGTGACGAAAACGGATACTATAAAATTACCGGCAGAATTAAAGATATGATTATCCGTGGCGGTGAAAATATTTATCCCAAAGAAATTGAAGACTTCATTTATACTCATCCTAAGGTATCTGACGTTCAGGTTATTGGTGTTCCGGACCGTCAGTACGGGGAAGAAATTATGGCTTGTGTCATCTTAAAAGAAGGTGAAACCATGACCGAGGAAGAAATGAAGGAATATGTATACACCCACATGGCAAAACACAAAACCCCCCGTTATGTAGATTTTGTGGATTCTTTCCCCATGAATGCGGCAGGAAAAATCTTAAAATACAAGATGCGTGAGCAGGCAGTGGAAAAATTCAACCTGCATAAGGATAACGCCATCGAAACTGCATAAAAAAGCGAAAAAGGAGAATAGGTTATGTATCAGAAAATTCATACCAAAATGCCCTGGTTAGACCAGTTTGTTTCGCAGATTAACCGGGAAGCTCCTCATTCTCAGTGGGGTGCCTATGCCACAAGAGAACAGGCTTTCACCTGCGATATCTTAAAATCTCCCAATGTGAAATGCTTAAACGGAAACTGGAAATTCCGTTACTATGATGAAGTACCCTCCTACGATGCACATTTAGATAAAAATTTCACTGCCGAAATCCCCGTTCCCGGCAACTGGGAATATTTTGGCTTCGGCGAACCCGTCTACACCAACTTTACCTATCCCTGGAGATATTATGAAACCGAGGGATGCGTGGTGTATCCCACCGATGACGGAAAAAATAGAGTGGTAAATGCTCCCAATCTCCCCAAGAAAAATCCCACCGGTATTTACGAAACCACCTTCACTGTAACCGATGACTGGTGCAAAAAAGACACCTTCATTCAGTTTGACGGGGTGGAAACCTCCTATATTTTGTGGGTAAACGATCAGGAAGTTGGCTATGCGGAAGATAGTAAGCTTCCCTCCACCTTCGATATTACCGAATTTGTAAAACCCGGTGAAAATACCGTAACTGTGCAGGTAATGAAGCTTGCAACCTCTTCCTATGTGGAAGATCAGGACTACTGGTATTTAGCAGGGATTTACCGTCCGGTATACTTAATTTCCAAACCGAAAAAACGTATCGTGGATGTGAAGGTGTTAACCGATTACGAACGGGGTGAGGGTAGTATCAGCGGTAACATTTTGTTAAACCGTGTGAACGGCTTTGCCAACGATACCTTAACCTTTGAAATTTATGACGGCGAAACCTTAGTGTATTCCGCTTGTCCCGAAATTGGCACAGAATCCAGACACGATGACCGTCTTCCCGATTGCAACGGGGCGTTAATTAACGCCAATGTGGGAGCGGTGGAACCCTGGACTCCCGAAACTCCCAAGCTTTACACCGTTGTTTGCACCTTAACCGATTCTGACGGCAATCTGCTGGATATGGAATCTTACCGCATCGGTTTCAGACGAATTGAAATTATAAAAGGTGTGGTTCATTTAAACGGTCAGAGAATGATTGTAAAAGGAATGAACCGTCACGAGCATCATGTGTATACCGGCAGAACCTTAAGCCGTGAAATCATCATCCGTGAAGTGGAAAATATGAAACGGATGAACATCAACGCCGTAAGAACCTGTCACTATCCTGCTTGCCGTGAATTTTACGAACTTTGCGACGAATACGGTTTAATGGTAATGCTGGAATGTAACGTGGAAAGCCACGGTGTATACGGTCAGTTAACCCGTAGTCCCGAATGGGCACCCGAATTTGTGAACCGTGCTGCCCGTATGGCAACCTTCTATAAAAATCACGCTTGTATTTATTGCTGGTCCTTAGGGAACGAAAGCGGTGTGGGTCCTGCTCACGCAGCAATGTACGGCTGGATCAAACAATACGATCCCACCAGACTTTGCCAGTATGAAGGCGGCGAAATTTTAGATGTGAGCAAACGGATGAGCGATACTCGTCCCTTTATGTATGCACAGCAATGGATGATCCGTGATATGATTTCCGATGTGGATGACGACAGACCGATTATCTTAATCGAAATGCTCTATCAGATGCTAAATGCCGGCTCCGGTGTTCAGCGTTATGTGGATTGCGTATTAAAATATCCTCGATTCCAGGGCGGCTTTGCATGGGATTTAATCGACAAAGGCATTGCTACCAAGGACGAAAATGGCGTAGAATTTTACGGATATGCCGGTGCTTTTAACGAATCCATCCGGGAGGTGGAATGTGCTCCCTTCTTTACCAATAACGGTGTCATGCTGGGGGATTACACATGGAAACCTGGTGCCTATGAGCTGAAGATGGGATATATGCCCATTATCTTTAGAAAACCTCATTATGACCACCGTGAAATCACCAAATTTGAAAACAGATATCTAGTGTCCAACACCAATATGGCGTTAGACAGCAGTCATTATGATGTCACTGCTACTGTATATGAAAACGGTTATCCCATAAAAACCGTAAATGTGGATTTACCCTTATTAAAACCCGGTGAAACCATTGACTGGACTTATAAGGTGGACTACGAATCCAAAACGAATGCAAAATATCATATCCTCTTTACTGTATATGCCAAGGATGCAACCAAATCTTATGAAGCCGGCTATGAGCTGGGTTATGCACAGTTTGAATTGGAACACGGCAAAACTGAAAAAATCTTTGTTCCGAAACTTTCTTCTAATTATACTGTAAATGAAGATGAAACGAACATCACCGTAACTGATGGAAGCTTCACCGTGGTATTCGGAAAAGATACCGGTGCTATCAAAACCTTGGTAAAAGACGGTACCATCTACTTAATGGAAGGTTGGAAACAGCAGTATTACCGTCCTGCCTGCGGTACCAACTGTCCGGGCATGCCCTGGGGCAGAAATGTGTTGTGGGATGAAATGAAAAATCCTGATTCCAACTGCTTGGGCGTTACCTACTATCAGGGAAATGACGGCAGAGTGGTGGTAGAAAGCGAAACCTGCACCACTGGTGCTACCGGCTACCATATTTATTCTAAACTGGTTTATACCGTGTTAAAAGATCAGATTCACGTTGACGTGGTATACGATATGGATAAAGACTTAGGAGACCTTCCCAGAATCGGGGAAGAATTGGTCATTCCCGCAGGCTTTGAAAGCTTAAAATACTTTGCCTACGGAAGAAACGAAAGCTATTGCGACAGAATGCTTTCTCCCGTGAAAGCGGTATACGAAAGTGAAGTAGAGCAGGAGCATTTCCCCTTCAATCCTCCCGTGGAAAACGGCGGACACGAATCCACCGAATGGCTGGAAATTTCCGACAAAAACGGTCATACCCTACGCTTTGAAGGTGACTTACCTTTCCATTTTGACATTCATCATAACACTGTGGAAGATTACTTAACCGCAGGTTATGAACACCGCTTAATAAGAAGACCCGAAAGCTATCTGCATATTGATGCTCGCCACGCCGGTATCGGTGGAGAAATGGTATGGATTTCTTCTCTCTATCCGGAAAACCGTGTGAATGCGGATAAGTACTTATTCGGCTTCACCATTAGTGTAAAGTAAGGATTTGACAATAGCCGCAGAATCAATGAATCTCACCGCTCGCAGTATAATATATACAGCTTCGGGTTCGATTTCTTGATTCTGCATACAATTCTCTGCATCCCATTATATAGAGTAGGGATTTGAAAAACGGCGTCTAATTAATGAACCTCACCGCTCGGCATGCACTCGGTACGCCTTCGGGCTTGCCAAGGCGTTGCCTTGATTATTGGATCATTTCTGCATTGATGTGGTCTGTGTTGATTTCCATACAGGTTAGCCTGTGGTATTTTGGAATTTTTGTGCCAAGCGTCTATCTTTTGGGAGTTGTAGGACAGGTGATTGTGGTATTGTCTGCATATTTAAAAAAAGAAAACAACAAAAAAGCTGAATCAAACTGATTCAGCTTTTTTTGACAATGTGGTCGGAAAGATTAGTCGCCCAGTCTTTCTCTAACTTTTGCAGCTTTACCAACACGTTTTCTTAAGTAGAACAGTTTTGCTCTTCTTACTTTACCGTGTCTTACAACTACAACTTTGTCGATAATGGGGGAATTAACCGGGAAGGTTCTTTCAACACCGATACCGGAAGATAATCTTCTAACGGTGAAGGTTTCCTGGATTCCGCCGCCTTTTTTCTTGATCACGGTGCCTTCATACATCTGAACTCTTTCTTTTGCACCTTCTCTTACCTTAACATACACTTTCACGGTATCACCGATCTGAATGTTAGGCATATCAGTTCTTAACTGATCCATAGTAATGGCCTTTAAAACGTCCATGTCGAATCTCCTTTCTTGATAAGCGTTCTTTACACGACTCGGAAAACCCTTCTTACTTTTTCCCGGGTGGGAGCTGCTTTCCCGTGTAAGCGGACCGCTCCTTTTACACTACAGGAACATATTTTACCATAAAGAATCTATATTGTCAAGCTTTTTTGCGAAAATTTGCGAAAAATTTAACAATTTTTTATGCGTGTCAAACAAAAGCCATTTGCATAAGTTGATAGTGGGGCAATCGCCTTAGAATCTTGGGCTTACACGGGAGAAGGGATGGGTTATGATGTGTCAAAGGATTTCGGTTATTGGTGGAGATTTACGGCAGATTTTCGCGGCAAAAAGGCTTTTGGAACAAGGGCATGAGGTGACTGTGTATGGATTTTCTTCTGCTCACATGGACGGTTTTTTAAAATTTTTGGATATATCCGATCTAAAACATGTGTTGGGTGGAGCAGACTGTGTGTTACTGCCTCTTCCGGTTTCAAAAGACGGCAAAACGCTGAACACCCCACTTTGGGAAGAAAATCTGTCTTTATCGGAGCTTTTTGAAACAATTCCAAAAGAAACTGTTGTGTTTTGCGGAATGGCAGAAAAACTTCCTCTATCTTATCGAAATCGTGTGACTGACTATGCCAAAGAAGAAGACTTTTTAGTAAAAAATGCATATCTTACGGCAGAAGCTGCGGTGGAAATTGCAATCAGGGAGACACCAATTTCGCTACTTGGCATGCCTGTTCTCATCACCGGCTACGGAAGAATCGGAAGCTTTTTGGCAAAGATGCTAAAATCTTTGGGAGCCAGCACCTATGTGGCTGCAAGGCGAGATACTCATTTTGCCAAAATGGAACTGGAGGGACATATTCCGGTTTCCTATGATAGCCTTCCTACTATGCTTCCGAAGATGGAGCTTATTTTTAATACCGTTCCCAACTTGATTTTTTCAGAATCTTTCATTTTCTTTATCCAAAAGAACTGTCTGTTTGTGGATTTGGCATCTCTGCCCGGCGGTATTGATTTTGATGCTGCCAAAGCACAGGGAATAAAAGTGATGCATGCCTTGTCCCTGCCCGGAAAGGTTGCTCCGGTTTCCTCCGGAAAGATTGTGGCGGATACCGTTATCCGTCTGCTTTCCAAACAAAACTGCAATAAGGAATGACGTGTCTATGAATCCCATTAAGATAGGCTACTGTCTGACCGGTTCCTATTGCACCTTCCAAAAATCACTGACGGAGCTTTCCCGTTTACTTGAGGACGGTTTTGAAGTGTTTCCCATGATGAGCGACAATGCATACAAAACCGACACCCGCTTCGGAAAAGCTTCCGATTTCGTTCAGAAAATTGAAGAAATGACGGGCAAAAAGGTGCTGTCCACCATTAGCGAGGTGGAACCTATCGGCCCGAAAAAATACATTGATGTGATGGTGGTTGCTCCCTGTACGGGGAACACCATGTCCAAACTGGCAAACGGCATCACAGACACCTCTGCCACCATGGCGGTGAAAGCATGTTTAAGAAACGGCATTCCCGTGGTGATTGCCCTTGCCACCAATGACGGCCTGGGCCAGTCTGCCAAAAGCTTAGGAATGATGCTTCCCGTGAAGAATGTATATTTTGTGCCATTAGCCCAGGATGATCCGGTAAAAAAGCCAACCTCATTGGTTTGCGATTTTACCAAATTAAAGGACACCTTGCTTTTAGCTTTGGAAGGAAAACAATTTCAGCCGATTATTGAGTAGCTTTATTAAAGTTTTTTAAGAAAAAGAGACCGCACCCCCAAAAGGAGTGCGGCTCTTTTTTTATGAAGCATAGATTGAAAATTCCAGCAAAAATAAAAAAATTTTGCTTGAAAAAAAGAAGAAAATATGCTATAATTTTAGTGTGATGAAATCATCGTGTGAGCGTACATATAGCTTGTATAACCCATCGGCATAGGGTTGTATAAACGATAAGTTTCGCTGGTCGACTCACCGTCATTGAAACACAAATGCTACTGCCGTAGGTATTGTGTGAAAGGAGGTGTTCGATGTGAAACGGGTTCAGGCAGCGTGTATTTTTCAAACATTGGTGTTTCAGCAAAAAGAGGATCCATATCTTTCTTTAGAAAGAAAAATCGCTTTGAACAAAGAAGAATATGAAAAATACAAGGCATCAATGGACAAAAATGGCACACGGTATCAAATCACCGAAGAAGCCGCGCAATCTGACGGAGCAATTCTTGTTCGGGTTCGTAAACAGTACAACGATAAAACGGATGTAGCTGAGTATTTTAACTAAAAGGATAGCCGTTTGCTTTTGGCAGACGGCTATCATAATCACAATGGAATAAAAAAGTGAAAACGACACATGTTGCACAGTTTGTGCGTAAATCTGATTACGGTACAAAGCTTGTGAACATGTGTTTTTTTATAACATAAAAAGGAGAATGATTATGCCAAAAAATCAAATTCAGAGAATGGTTTTTGCACTGATTACAGTTGTCATTACCGTTCATGCGTATGTGTTTTACAGTTTATATGTGATTCACGGAGAAATGTTTATAGAACACACCGGTGAATCCGGCGTATTAGCTGGGATCAACAAAATGGGAGGAGTTTCCGTATTTGGCACACCCATTCCGATTTGGGCGGTAGTGCTGATTGAGTTTTTCTTTGCCTATGTGTTGGAAATGCTTTTAGGTTCACCGTTATCCTTCCGGTTAGCCTGCAAAAATTTCAATCCCAAAACAACGCATCCGGTCTTGTTTGAAACGGCTATTATTTGTGCAACAGTAAGCATTATGTGTCCCGTAATGAGCTTGATTGCGGCATTTCTTTATTATAATTACCAGGCAGGATTCCAGCTGTGGACATTTTTAGCAGAATGGCTGAAATTAATTTGCTATAATTTTCCTTTTGCATTTTTCACACAGCTCTTTTTGATTCAGCCACTAGTCAGAACCATTTTTAAAATGCTCTTCTGCCGTGGTGAAAAAAACAAGGGCGAAGTGCAAGAAATAACTGTTTAGGAAAGGTGTGAGCAGATGTTTTGTGTGAATGATGTGGTAATGTATGGCGTCAACGGAATTTGCAAAATTATAGAAATTGCCCAAAAAGATTTTTCAGGAGAAGAAAAAACCTATTACGTGCTAAAACCGTTATACGATGATCGGGCAAGTTATTATGTTCCTGTGGATAGCCGGATACTGACCGAAAAAATGCATAAGGTTTTATCGGAGCAGGAGATTTCCACACTGATGAAATCTTTTCGTGAAGAAGAAACTCTATGGATTTCCGATGAGAAACAACGAAAAGAGAATTATCAGAAAGCGATTGCGAACGGAGACCGTTTGGATTTGCTTCGGATGATTAAAAGTTTGTGTCACGAAAAAGAAGAACGGCAGAAAATGGGAAAAAATTTGCATCTGGCAGATGAAAAATTCTTAAAAGATGCCATGAAACTTCTGCGTGACGAATTTCACTACACCATGAAGATTTCCGAAGCTGATTTCATGCAGTTTTTATTTGGAGGACCTGCCAAATAGCGGTTACTTCTTCATTTGCCGGCGCATTCTGTTTAAGTGCCGTTCAAAGTTTCCGCTTTTTAGAAATTCTGCTAAAATGTATTGGTCCAACACGGGAACCGTGCAAGAGAAATTTCCCAACAGCTCGTCATAGCGGGGGAGAAGCCCCTCCGACAGAATCAGATACCCGATTCTGATGGCGGGAGAAATGCTTTTGGAAAAGGTGTTGATATAAATTACTCGTTGGTTCTGATCCATCGCATAGAGAGATTCAATGGGATTACCCGGCAAGAAAAATTCACTGTTGAAATCGTCTTCCACAATAAATTTTTTGTTTTTCGTCCATTGGATGTATTCAAAGCGTTTGGTGGCTGATGCCGTTACGCCGGAGGGATAGCTCTGAAAGGGTGTAACGTGAAGTACGTCTACCTTCTCGTTTTGCAGTGCCTGACGGGTAATTCCGTCCGGTCCCATTGGCAATTTTATGATTGGTACACCTTCTGCCCGATAGACCGCTTCAATTTTTTCGTAGGAGGGGTCTTCGATGCCATAAGTCAGTTCCCGTCCTAACAGCTTTACCACTGTTTCGTATAATTGCTCTGACCCGGACCCGATGATAATCCGACGGGGATCTGCCACCATGCCACGGTAACGAAGTAAATACTCCGACAACGCATTCCGAAGTGCCACCGTCCCTTTCCCCGGGGACTTAATAAACAATCGTTCTCCTTGTTCTAAGAGGACTTTTCGCACGGTTTTAAACCATAAATCATATTCAAAACGGTCAGCCTTTCTGTCTTCTTCGGGGAGTGGAAGAAAGGCAACCGTTTTTTTGTTGTTTTCACTGGGTAGCAAATCTAAAGGTGACACAAAATAACCGCTTTTTTCACGGGAGGTCACATATCCTTCCTCCATCAAAAGCTGGTATGCCTTTTCTACCGTAATCACACTCACACCGTAGCGGTCGGCAAGGACACGTTTGGAGGGGAGCTTTTTGTTGGGGTTAAATTGCCCCGACAGGATTTTTTCTTTTAATTCCCGATAGAGGGAAAGGTATTTTTTATCTTTCATCTGGTCTTATAAAAAACTCCTTTTTTGATTATTTACATATGTTCAGATTTTTATTATAATGGATTTATCCAAAAAAGTAAAGAGGTTTTTTTATGAACTACCAAAGAATTTTAACAATTCAGGATATTTCCTGTGTGGGACAGTGTTCCCTGACCGTTGCGCTTCCCATTTTGTCTGCCTGCGGACTGGAAACTGCGGTGCTTCCCTCGGCGGTGCTTTCTACCCATACAGCCGGTTTTACCGGTTTTACCGTTCGTGATTTAGCATCTGATATGCCGTCAATTTCCAAACACTGGCAGAAAGAAGGGATTGTTTTTGACGGTATTTATACCGGTTACTTAGGCAGTACCGAGCAGGTGGACTATGTGCTGGAAATTTTTGAACATACTTTGAAGGCAGGCGGTACTACCTATGTGGATCCTGCCATGGCAGATAACGGTAAACTGTATCCAGCCTTTGATGACGCTTATGTGTCTGCGATGAAACGGCTTTGCGCCAAAGCAGATTTTGTGATTCCCAATATCACCGAAGCTTGCTTTTTAACCGATACTGAATACCGTGCTGAGTATGACAGAGCTTATATTGACACCTTGCTTTCCAAACTGACTGCACTCGGCTGTAAAAACATTGTGCTGACCGGGGTATCCTACCAAGCGGAGAAAACCGGTGTGGTCGTATCAGAAAACGGAAGCTATCAGTATTATGAGCATCCGTTTTTGCCCAACAGTTGTCACGGAACGGGAGATATTTATGCATCTGCTTTTGTGGGAGCATGTCAGAAGGGATTCTCGTCCTTTGATGCGGCAAAAATTGCTGCAGACTATACCTTAGCATGCATCCGTATTACGGCAGAACTTCCGAACCATTGGTATGGTGCTGCTTTTGAACCTGCCATTCCCAAACTGATCGGGATGATTTCTAAGGAAAACTAAAACTGTGGCGATTGTAAATTTTGTGAAGAAAAATGCGGTGATGGTGATTGCTTTGGTTGCAGCACTGGTTACCACCGTTTTTGTTCCCGTGGACAGGGAATATTTAAACTATTTTGATTATAAAACCCTAGCTTGTTTGTTTTGTGTGTTGGCAGTGGTCCGTGCACTTCGGAATATGCGTTTTTTCTATCTGCTTGCCAAAAAGGTGGTGCAGCTGTTTCGTAATGTCAAAATGGCGATTTTAGCATTGGTATATATCACCTTTATCGGGTCCATGCTCATTGCAAACGATATGGCACTGCTTACCTTTCTTCCGTTGGGATACTTTGTTTTGACCACAACGGGCAAAGAAAAATATATGGCATTTACCTTTATTATGCAGAATATTGCAGCAAATTTAGGGGGAATGCTAACCCCCTTCGGAAATCCGCAGAACCTGTACTTATACTCTAAATTTCAGATCCCTGATTTGGAATTTATGGGGATTATGGCACCGCCTTTTTTGTTATCGGTGGTATTGATTACCGTCTGCTGTCTTGTTTTTGTCAAGAAAGAACCTTTGGTTATTGAAGATGAAGCAGTTCGTTTAAGTCCTTGGAGAGTCACCTTATATCTGATTCTTTTTGCGTTATCCATTATCATTGTGTTCCGTGTGATTCCCTATTGGATTGGATTGGTAACGGTCACGGTTGTGCTGTTGTTTGCTGATCCAAAAGCGTTACGGAAGGTAGATTACCCCTTACTGCTGACCTTTGTATTCTTCTTTATTTTTTCAGGAAATATGGCACGAATCGGCGTGGTAAGAGACTTCTTTTCCAATCTGTTAAGTCAAAACGCACTGTTGGTTAGCACTTTGTCCTGTCAGGTTATCAGTAATGTGCCGTCTGCCATTTTATTATCTCAGTTTACCGGAAACTATCAGGATCTTTTGGTCGGTGTTAATATCGGAGGGGTAGGAACTTTGATTTCTTCTTTGGCGAGTTTAATCACCTTTCGGGAATACACGAAACGAAATCCAGGAAAAACCGGATACTATCTTGGAATGTTTTCCATTTTTAACTTTTCGTTTTTAATCATTTTGGCAGTTTTTATGCTCTTTATATAAATTGAAAACAAAAAACAGTTATTTTTATTCAGGGATAGATGCAAAATTATAACAAAAAAAAGAAAAAATATTTCTATATGTCTTGACAAACCATTTGGAAAGTGGTAAAATGAACAAAAATTCAGTTTGAAGGTAATGAATATGAACTTAGCTCTTATGCATGCAAGTGAATATTTTTTCAGCTTTAGCGTAGTCTTTTATTTGGGCTATGCTTATTTTGCGATGAAAAAGTTACTTGTGAGAATGTAGAGCAGATTTGAATCATTCTTTGGATTTATAAAATGATGCTGAAATCCTCACTTGTAACCAGTACAGGTGAGGATTTTTTATTGGAAAGGAAGACATCCCATGGCGAATAAATTAGAAGAAGCAAGAAAGATTATCAATGAAGTGGATTCTAAGATGGCAGAGCTTTTTGTGAAACGGATGAAAGCTGTGGAAACAGTTTTTGAATACAAAAAAGAGTTTGGACTTCCCATTTTAGATCAGAGCCGTGAGGATGCAGTGATTGAGAAGAATGCGGCATTGATTCAAGATGAAATGTTGAAAGCGTACTATATCAGCTATTTAAAGGATTTGATGGGAGTATCCAGAGCCTATCAGTATCGGTTGCAAAACGGACTCAGAGTTGCCTATAGCGGTGTGGAAGGAGCATTTGCTCACATTGCTGCAGGCAGAATCTTCCCCGAAAGCAATCGGGTATCCTACCGTGATTTCCGTTCTGCATACAACGCTGTGGCAAATGGAGAGTGCGATGTGGCGGTAATTCCCATTGAAAACAGCTACGCAGGAGAAGTGGGACAGACCTTGGATTTGATTTTTCAAGGAGGACTGTTCATCAATGGTATTTATGAGCTTCCTATCCATCAGAATTTATTGGGACTTCCCGATGCCAGCGTAGAGGACATCAAAAAAGTGACCAGTCATCCTCAGGCATTAGGCCAATGCCACGACTATATAGTGTTCCGCGGATTTGATACCGAGGAAGCAAACAACACCGCTGTTGCAGCAAAAGCAGTGGCTGAACGTAACGACAAATCCTTAGGTGCCATTGCCAGTGTGGAAACGGCAGAGATTTACGGGTTAAAGGTACTAGAAGCCAATATCAACAAAAGCGGTGAAAATACGACTCGATTTGCTGTGTTGTCTAAGGTGCAGGCAAATAACACTTCCTTTGAAAACTCCGTTCTGATGTTTACGGTAAAGAATGAAGCCGGTTCTTTGGCAACCGCCATCAGCATTATCGGGCAGTATGGCTATAATATGACTGCTCTTCGGAGCAGACCCTTAAAAAAACATTCCTGGCAATATTATTTCTATGTGGAAGTTGACGGAAGCACCGAGAATGAAAACGGCAAAAAAATGCTGGCAGAACTAGGAAATGTATGCAATCAACTGAAAGTGGCAGGAAGCTTTGCACCCCACAGTGAAATTTAGAGGAGTATACCGATGAATATTCATATGAACTTACAGGAAAACAGCTACGATATTGTGATTGAGCGGGGAAGCCTTTCCCACGCAGGTGAATACTTAAACTTAAACCGTCGGGTACTGGTAGTTACTGATACGGGTGTCCCGAAAGAATATGCCGAAACAGTTGCCAAACAATGCCGTGAAGCGGTGATTTGTACCGTGGCAATGGGAGAAGGCTCCAAAAGTTTGCAAACCTTTGGAGAATTGCTCCAAACAATGCTGGATCACAATTTTTCCAGAAAAGATTGTGTGGTGGCAGTAGGCGGCGGTGTGGTGGGTGACCTTTCCGGCTTTGCTGCATCAGCTTATATGAGAGGGATTGATTTTTATAATATTCCAACCACCCTTCTTTCCCAGATTGATTCGTCTATTGGCGGAAAAACTGCGATTAACTTCGGCAAAGTGAAAAATATTGTGGGAGCATTTTATCAACCCAAAAAGGTACTGATTGATCCCGAACTTTTAAACACACTTCCCAAACGGCAGATTTCAAACGGTTTGGCAGAAGCCATCAAAATGGCACTGACCTCCGATGAAGACTTATTCCGGCTGATGGAAGAAAAGGATATTTTATCCAATCTGGATGAAATTATTTTCCGTTCCTTAACCATTAAAAAATTGGTTGTGGAGCAGGATGAAAAGGAAGCAGGACTCCGCAAAATCTTAAATTTTGGACACACCATTGGCCATGGGATTGAATCAGGCGGAAATTTGTGTGAGTTGTACCACGGAGAATGTGTGGCATTAGGGTTAATTCCCATGTGTGATGATTCCATACGGCAACGAGTGATTGCAGTGTTAAAAAAATGTGACCTTTACAATCCGATTTCCTTTGATTGGGAAAAGATTTCCGAGGCGGCATTTCACGATAAAAAAGCAGACGGTGATACTGTTACCGTCACCCTTGTGCCAAAGGTTGGCACCTTTACTATGAAAACCATGAAATGCAGTGAAGTCATCGCATTGGCTAAAGACTGTTTTCGGAGGTAGTTACCATGAAAAATACATTTGGAACCAGCGTTTCGGTTACCTTGTTTGGCGAAAGCCATGGAGCATATATTGGTGCTGTGATTGACGGTTTGGCACCAGGGATTCCCGTTTGTGACGAATCTATCCGTCAGATGCTTTTCAAACGAAGACCCAGCGGTAAAATTTCCACACCGAGACAAGAGCAGGATGCTTTTAGTATTGTGAGCGGTGTGGTGAATGGGAAAACTACAGGTACTCCCGTCACCATTTTAATTCCCAACGAAAATGTGAAAAGCGGTGACTATGTTCAGTTAAACACCATTGCAAGACCGTCTCATGCGGATTATACAGCAGAGCAAAAATACCACGGTTTTCAGGATACCAGAGGCGGCGGACATTTCAGTGGCAGAATCACGGCGGCATTGGTTGCTGCGGGAGCCATCTGTAAGGATGCGTTGGCGAAAAAGGGCATTGCCATTGGAACTCATGTGAAAAAATGTGCCGGCATTTGTGACAGAGAATTTGAGAATTTAGCAGAAGATATTACAAGTCTTAACGATAAAATTTTTGCTGTTTTGGAGGAATCCAAAGAAGCAGAAATGACTGCAGCCATCTTAGCGGCAGCAGAAGACAAAGACAGTGTTGGCGGTATTTTGGAAACTGCGGTAACCGGAATGCCTGCAGGGGTTGGCGAACCCTGGTTTGATTCTTTGGAAGGAATGCTTTCTCATATGATGTTTTCCATTCCTGCAGTAAAAGGCATCGAATTTGGTGCAGGATTCTCTATTGCAGATATGAGAGGAAGCGACGCCAACGATCCGTTTATCTTGCGTGACGGAGCGATTGCAACCTCTACCAATCATAACGGCGGTATCAACGGTGGCATCACCAACGGAATGCCCATTGTGTTTCGTACCGCCATTAAACCAACTCCCACCATTTTTAAACCGCAACATACGGTAGACTTTTCCAAAATGGAAGAAATAGTGCTGGAACCCAAGGGCAGACACGATCCTGCCATTGTGCACCGAGCAAGAGTTGTGCAGGATGCGGCAACAGCAATTGTGTTATGCGATGCGCTTGCCCAACGTTATGGAACAGACTGGTTAAAAGGATGATAACAATGAAGCGATACGGTTTGGTGGGGAAAAAACTTCCCCACAGTTTTTCCAAAGAAATTCACGGAAAACTTGCCGATTACCCCTATGAGCTGATTGAACTGACCGAGGATGCGGTAGATACTTTCTTTCGGGAAAAGAATTTTTCTGCGGTGAATGTGACCATTCCCTATAAGGAAACGGTGATTCCATATTTGGATTGGATTAGCGACATTGCCAAACGAATCGGTGCTGTCAATACCGTGGTGAACAAAAACGGAAAACTATATGGCTATAATACCGATTATCACGGTATGAAAGCCCTCATTTCAAAAATTGGACTGGATTTTTCCCAAAAAAAGGTGTTGATTTTAGGAACAGGCGGAACCTGCAAAACTGCAAAGGCCTTAGCAAAAGATTTAGGTGCTTTCCAAATCCTTTCAGTCAGCAGACAGAAAAAAGATTGTCATATTACCTACGAAGAGGCAATTACTTGCCATCGGGATGCACAAATCATCATCAATACCACGCCATCGGGAATGTATCCCAACTGCAACGAAAAACCTATTGATCTTGCAAATTTCCCCCGATTGGAGGGGGTGGTGGATGCGGTGTATAATCCCCTTCGTACCAATTTGGTGTCCGATGCAAAAAAACGAGGCATAAAAGCGGAAGGCGGACTTTATATGTTGGTGATGCAGGCGGTGGTTGCCGTGGAAAAATTTTTGGATCGGGAAATTGCCAAAGAAACTGCGGATCAGGTGTTTGGTTCAGTGTTATCCGCTAAGGAAAATATCGTGTTAACGGGAATGCCCGGCAGCGGTAAAAGCACCGTGGGAAACTGTTTGAAGCTGGACGGTTTTTCCTTTGTGGATACAGATGCCCAGGTGGAAAAACGGGCAGGTTGCACCATTAAAGAACTGATTGCGAAAAAAGGAGAACCTTATTTTCGTGACTTAGAAACCGAAGTGATTCGCGATGTTTCCAAAGAAAGCAGACAGATTATTTCCACCGGTGGCGGGGCAGTTTTGCGGGAAGAAAATGTGGCATACTTAAAACAAAACGGCAGAATTTTCTTTTTGGATGCAGATTTTCAAAGGCTTTCTGCAACGGATGACAGACCCCTTTCCGATACGGTGGAAAAACTAAAAGCACTTTATGAAACAAGAATCGGCATTTATCAGTCCACAGCGGATGTGGTAGTGCCGGATTTTGATACTCCCCAAGGGGAAGCAGATTATATTCTTACCAAACGAACGGAGCTTTTACAATGAAAATTTTAGTGATAAACGGCCCCAACTTAAATATGCTTGGCATTAGAGAGCCTGATCATTACGGCAAAGAAACCTACGAAGCTCTTTGCGAAAAGATCAAAAATCATTGCCGGACAAAGCAGGTGGAGGTATTCCTTTACCAATCCAACCACGAGGGAGATCTTGTGGACGAAATTCAGAGGGCATACGGCAATACCGACGGCATCGTCATCAATCCCGGTGCCTATACCCACACCAGCATTGCTATTTTAGATGCAGTGAAATCGGTTGGGATTCCCACCGTGGAGGTTCATATTTCCAAGGTGGAAGAACGGGAAGACTTCCGTCAGGTGAGCTACATTCGTCTTGCGGCGAAAAAAACCATTACCGGTCATGGCACCGACGGTTACTTAGAAGCCATTGACTATTTGATTGAGGAATTATCATGATAGCAACATTTACCCCCTGCACCTTGCAGGGAACCATCAGTGCACCGCCGTCGAAAAGTATGGCACACCGCTATTTAATCGGTGCAGCACTGTCTCAAGAAAACTGCATCATTTCCGGCGTGGATTACAGTGAGGATATCCTTGCCACTATGGACTGCTTAAAAGCATTGGGAGCAGAAATTACTACCGATGGAGACACCGTTTTTGTGAATCCCAAAAATTTTATGAAGGCAGAGCATCCCCTGTTACCATGTAGGGAAAGCGGCAGCACCTTACGGTTTATGATTCCGCTTGCACTGTGCCTGGGAAAAGAGGTTACCCTAACGGGAAGTACCCGCCTTTTGGAACGGCCTTTGGGGATTTATGAAGAACTGTGCCGACAGTATGGCTTTGTTTTTCAGAAAGATGAAAATTCCATCACGCTTTCGGGGAAGCTTAAAAGCGGAACCTATCCGATTCGGGGGGATGTGAGTAGCCAGTTTATTACAGGATTACTGTTTGCACTGGTATATCTCGGAGAAGATTCTTCCATTGAGATTTTGCCACCTTTTGAAAGCAGATCTTATATCAATCTGACGCTGTCTGCCTTGCAATCCTTTGGTGCAAAGGTACGCTTTACGGATGAATATCATATTGAAGTGAAAAAATCCAGCTTACATGCCTATTGCGGAAAGGTGGAAGGGGACTATTCCAATGCAGCGTTTTTAGAAGCTTTTAGCCATATCGGTTCCGAGATTACCGTGGAGAACTTAAACCCTAAAAGCTTGCAGGGAGATCGTGTATATGCCGATTATTTTTTAAAAATTACGAAGGGAACACCCACTTTAGATATTTCCGATTGCCCTGATTTAGGACCTGTATTATTTGCACTGTCTTCTTTGAAAAACGGTGCTGTGTTTACTGGAACCGACCGATTAAAGGTAAAAGAAAGTGACCGTGGTGCAGCTATGCATGAGGAACTTTTTAAGCTAGGCGGTGGTTTGATCTTCGGAGAAAATCAGATTACTGTGCCAAAGCGGGAGCTGTCTTATCGGGGAATCCCCATAGATAGCCATAATGACCACAGAATCGTCATGGCAATGTCGGTGATTCTATCCAAAACCGGCGGCGAGATAACCAATATTGAAGCTGTGAAAAAAAGTTATCCCAATTTCTTTTTTGACATTCAGAAATTAGGAGCAAAGGTGAATATCAGATGATTGTAGATGTTAGTAAAAATATATTGATTGTGGGGCTTGGCCTTTTAGGGGGTAGCTATGCCAGAGTGTTAAAACGCTTTGGCTTTCACATAGGTGCCATTACCAAAGGGCAGGAGTCCATTGATTATGCATTAGGAGAACATATTATTGATGAAGGTTCCACCGAAATTGATGAAACTATCATCAAAAAAGCAGACTTGGTGATTTTTGCACTGTATCCCCACGTGTTTGTGGATTGGATTCGTGAGAATCAGCATCTTTTCAAAAGCGGTGCCATTATCACCGACGTTACCGGTGTGAAACGAAGTGTGGTGTATACCATTCAGGAAATGCTCCGGGATGATGTGGAATTTATTGCAGCCCATCCTATGGCAGGCCGTGAGGTATCCGGAGTGGAAAACAGTACCGATAAAATGTTTGTGGGGGCAAACTATATTGTTACCCCTACCGAAAAGAACACACCGGAAGCCATTAACACCTGTTTGGAGCTTGGAAGACTTCTTGGGTTTTCCAATGTGACCACACTTTCTCCGGAAGAACACGACGAAATGATCGGTTTTCTTTCTCAGCTGACCCATTGCATCGCCATCACCCTGATGACTTGTAATGATCGGGAGAACATGGAGAAATTTACGGGGGACTCCTTCCGGGATTTAACCCGAATTGCCCGCATCAACGATGAGATGTGGAGCGAGCTGTTTTTGGCTAATAAGGATGCCCTGTTGGATCAGATGGATATGTTTATGAATAAATTTCAAGAACTTAAAACGATGCTTGAAACGGATGACATTGCCGGCATGCGAGAAATGATGCGACATTCCACCCAGCGAAGAGCACTGTTTGATAAAAAATAATTTTAGCGGAGGATTCAAGCAATGAATATGAATTTCAAACGAAAATTACCCATTCCTATGGAAATTAAAGAACAGTACCCGCTGTCCTATAAAATGGAACAGTTAAAGGTGAAAAGAGATATGGAAATTAAGTCGATCTTTGAAGGTAAGGACGATAGATTGGTTTTAATTATCGGTCCGTGCTCTGCCGACCATGACGATAGCGTGATTGACTATATTTCCCGTTTAAGAACTGTTCAGGACAAGGTTTCTGACAAAATTCTTATCATCCCCAGAATTTACACCAACAAACCCAGAACCACCGGAGACGGTTACAAAGGTATGCTCCATCAGCCGGACCCCAACAAGGAATCCGATATGTTAAAAGGGGTTGTGGCAATCAGAAATCTGCATATCAGAGCCATTGAAGAAACCGGTTTCACCTGTGCAGACGAAATGCTGTATCCGGAAAACTACAGATACTTATCTGATTTATTATCCTATGTGGCAATCGGCGCAAGATCGGTGGAAAATCAGAAACACCGTCTGACCGCCAGCGGTCTGGACATTCCCGTTGGTATGAAAAATCCCACCGCAGGGGATATCTCCGTTATGATGAATTCTATTACAGCCGCTCAGCATGCTCACACCTTTATTTACCGTGGCTGGGAAGTGGAAAGTCAGGGGAATCCGTTGTCTCATGCAATTTTAAGAGGATATGTGAATAAACACGGTCAGTCTATGCCCAACTATCATTATGAAGATCTGATTCACTTAGCGGAAATCTATGCAAAATCCGGACTTAAAAATCCCGGTGTGATTATTGATACCAACCATGCAAACTCCGGTAAAAAATGGGAAGAACAGCCGAGAATTGCCAAAGAAGTGCTGCATAGCTGCCGTCACAGTGCAGATGTGAAAAAGCTGGTCAAAGGCTTAATGATTGAAAGCTACATTGAAGACGGTGCTCAAAAAACCGAAGAAGGCGTTTACGGAAAATCCATCACTGACCCTTGCTTAGGCTGGGAAAAAACCGAAAAACTGATTTACGATCTGGCAGATGTTCTCTAATCCGTTTTCAAAAAAAGGCACCATTTGGTGTCTTTTTTGATACTCGCTACCTTCTTAAGGTTCAAGTCCTCTGTATGATTAAAAAAAAGAAGCTATCCAAAAGGATAACTTCTTTTTTATTTGGTGCGGATAAGAGGACTTGAACCTCCACCGAGTTGCCCCGACTAGCACCTGAAGCTAGCGCGTCTGCCGATTCCGCCATATCCGCACACCATATGAATGCTATTCTCTCAAACAGCTTTTATATTCTACCACACTTTTTTGGGGTTGTCAATACTTTTTTGAAGAAATTGGGTTATTTTTTTGCAGTGCTTATGGTCTTGATACCGTGCTTGCAAATCCCATTTAAGGTGCAACTTTCGCAAGATGGTTTTTGCGCTTTGCAAACAGCTCTGCCGTGTGCCACCAAGCGGTGACAGAAATCAAACTGATATTCCGGCGGGATGAATTTTCGGAGTGCCGACTCAATTTTCACCGGATCGGTTTCACGGGTTAAGCCCATACGGTTGGCAAGTCGCTTGGCGTGCGTATCAATCACAATGGCAGGTTTTTTATAAATTTCCCCTAAAATCACACTGGCAGTTTTTCTGCCAACTCCAGCCAATTTGGTTAGTTCCTCCATGGTATCCGGCACTTGGGAATTGTGTTCTTTCACCAAGGCAATCGCACAGTTGCGGATGTTTTTTGCTTTGTTTTTGTAAAATCCTGTGGACTGAATCATTTTGGAAATTTCCGTTTCCGAAAGGGAAGCGAATGCTTCAGGAGTGTTATAGGTAGGGAAAATGGTTTTGGTGACAATATTCACTCTGGCATCGGTACACTGTGCCGACAAAATGGTGGCAACCAGTAACTCGAAGGGAGTGGTGTAATCCAGGGTACAATGGGGATTTTCATACAAAATATCCAGTTGTTCTTTTAATTTGAAAAACAGTTCTTTTTTGGTCATGGTTTTGTTCCTTACTGTTCGGTTACTACTGAATTTTCCACCAAAAAGGTTTTAGCACCTTCCACCTCAAATGCCTGGGCATCGGTGATGGTAATAATGGTCTGACAGGGCTTGATATAGGAAAACAGACTTTCCTGCCGAGTTTTATCCAGTTCGGATAAAATGTCGTCTAAAAGTAACACGGGATAAGAGCCTGTCAGCTCTTTGATAAACAGCATTTCTGATAGTTTCAGCGCTAAAATAATGGTTCGCTGTTGCCCTTGAGAGGCATAAATTTTGGCGTTTTTATCGTTTAAGTAAAATTCTAAATCATCTCTGTGAGGGCCTACTCTTGTAGTGTGGAAAAGCTTTTCTTCCGGCTTTACTGCCTTGATTTTTTCGTAAAACAGTTCCCGAATGGTATTTCTGTCTTCCACAAAGTGATCAAATAACTCACTTTCATAGCGCAGATTCAGTTCTTCGCTACCGCCTGCAATTTCTGCATAAATTTTTTTGGCGGTTTCTTTTAACCGCTCCACAAAGAGGGCACGGTAAATAATGACTTCGGTACCAAATTCCACCAGCTTATCGGTATAAACCTGCACAAGTGTTTCGTCGGGATGTTCTTCTTTTAAAAGCTTATTGCGATTTCGCAGAATGGAGTTATAATATTTTAAAATTTTGTAATAGCGGGGCCGAATCTGGCACACATCCGCATCTAAGAATCGACGGCGTTGTTCCTTGTCACCTTTGATTAAATTTAAGTCTTCGGGTGAAAACAACACCGAATGAAACTCCCCTAAAAAGGAGGCATTGTCGGTTTTTACATCGTTTAAAGAAAGCTCCCGTTTTGCGGATTTAGATAGTCCGATTTTCATTTTTTGAAGACGGGCATTGGATTCTTTTTGGAATGAAATTTGCATTTTTGCTTCGTCACAGTCAGACAAAATCAGTTCCTTATCCGTTACAAAGCGATGAGATTTCAGGGTGGAAAAATAGTGGATTGCTTCCACGATATTGGTTTTTCCCTGTGCGTTTTTGCCGCAGAGAATATTGGTGGATGGGGAAAAAGAAAGGTCCAGATAGTGGTAACTTCTAAACTGACTGAGCTTAATATTCTGAAGATACATATCCATCCCTCCTTTTTGCTTTGGTATCTGATTAAATATTTAAAATAGCTTCTTTTAAGTTGACGTTTCCTGTGTAAATAGCTTTTCCCACGATGGCACCGTCCACGCCGATTTCTTTTAAGTGTACCAAATCCTCAAAGGAACTGACACCGCCTGATGCAATCACATTCAGGGAAATATGGTTTTTCATTTGCTCCATCGCTTTTAAATTGGGGCCTGACAACATTCCGTCGGTAGCAATGTCGGTATAAATAATGGTATCAGCACCCATAACTTCTGCCTTTTTTGCAAGTTCCAGTGCGCTGATTTTACTGGTATCAATCCAGCCGTCAATGGCAGCATAGCCGTCTTTGGCATCAATGCCCACGGCAACATGATTAGGGAATGCTAAAGCGGTTTTTTCAATCTCTTTGGGAGCGGTGACCGCAGAAGTACCAAAAATCACACGGCTGATACCGTTTTCTAAATATTCTTTAGCAGTTTCAAAGCTACGGATACCACCACCGATTTCAATAAACAAACCGGTTTCTTTAGCGATTTCTAAAATAATGTCTTTGCAGTAGGGTTCTTTGTAGCGGGCACCGTCTAAGTCTACTAAGTGCAGATACTTGGTGCCTTCCTTCTGCCACTGCTTCGCAGCATCCAACGGCTTATCAAAATAAACGGTGGTATCTTCATACACACCTTTGCAAAGGCGAACACATTTGTTGTCTTTAATATCAATTGCGGGATAAATAATCATACTAAAAAATCCTCGTTTTCTATGGATAATAACTGATGCTTGAAATCGGATGGAGCAGTAATGCTCATTGCCTCTTTCGTGATGGGATGGGTAAATTCTGCCCGATAGGAATGAAGATAAAGTCGTTTTGCAGAAATCCCTCCATACATGGAATCTCCCACAATGGGATGTCCGACTTGGGAAAGATGCACCCGAATCTGATGAGTGCGTCCTGTTTTTAACTCCAGCTCCAGCAAAGAAAAGTTGCCGTGTTCGGCAAGTACACGGTAGTGGGTGTGGGCAGGTTTTCCTTCGGTATCACAAATCCGTTTTAAGGAGGTTTCCGATTCTCTTCGGATGGGGAAGGTGATGTCGCCAGACTTTTGTTTCAAAATACCGCTGACCAATGCCAGATACACTTTTCGGAAAGTGCCGTGTTGCTTCTGATTGGATAAATTGTGATGAGACAAACCGTGCTTGGCAATGACTAACACACCGCTGGTGGTTTTATCCAGTCTGCTGACAGGTCGAAAGGGCATAGGACAGCAGTTTTTCACATAATACTGTGTTACAAAATTACCAAGGGTTCCGCTTGCAGTCCCTAAGGCAGGGTGGGTGGCAATCCCATAAGGTTTATCCACCGCCAGGATATCGCAATCCTCATACAGAATACCAAATTCGCCTTCTTCAGGTTGGCAGGAAAGCTCGGTTTCTCTTGGAAATAAAAGCGTTATTTCATCACCTGCCACAACGGGGTGACGGGTAGTAACAGCTTGTCCGTTTACCAAAAGACAGCCAATATATTTTAGCTTGGTAATAATCCGATGAGAAATGCCTTGCCCTTTTAAAAAGTAATCCAGCCGTTCATGGTTGGATATGGCACAAAAGCAAAGCTGTTCTCTTACTTCCATTGCACATTTTCAACCAGTGCGGTACAATGTGCCAGTTGTGTTGCAACCCGAAGTTCGGTGCCTTCTACCAGTTTCACTTTGCCCATCATCAGGTTGCCGTCATCCTGACGGACAGCGGTGCCTTTTACGGTTACCACCAGGTCATAGCGGTCTTCCACGGGGACAGACAATGCTTTCCCGGACAGGGATTCCAAAGTGTCCATTGCAGGGGAAGTGTTCACTGCAGAGACTGTACCAATCGGTTCTTCCAACTTGTAGTGATACACGGTGTCTTCCAGACGGAAGGCTTTGACGGTAACATCACGGACAGTTTCAATTTTTAAATCGTAGGTTACTTCCACGGTGTTTTTGGCAACCTCTTTGTCAATGACCAAAAATTTATAGCCGATGCCAACTACCAGTACCAGAATCAAAAGAATCACGAGTAAGTCAAACAGATTGATTTTTCCAAATAATTTTCCGTTTTTTATCATAATAGCACACCTCCTGGAGTTATTCTGCAATCTGAATATCGGTCACGATACAGTTTACCATGTATTTTTCGTTGATTAAGGGGATGGTGTAACCGATTTTTAATTCGGTTTCACCTGCCATGATGGTGAAGTCAGACACATCCGCCTGAATTTCTACCACGATATCCTTGGTGTAGCGACCGTCTACAGGAGACTGCACAATCTGATTGGTTTCATAGTTTTTCACCGCTTTGGTGTACGGACGGTTTTCTGATAAGCTGACAATTTTACCCAGATAGGTAGTTTTTGCATTGTCAGAAACGTCATCACCCACTGCAACTTTTGAGAGAATACCTTCTTCCAAATCCTGAGCTTCAAAGGTAACGGTCACAGTTTTTTGGTTGTTTCGGGTGACGGAAGTGTTGATTTTGGAGATGCCGTAGAATGCTGCCAGCAGAATTGCCAGCACAACAATTGCTTCAATCACGTATTTCATTACTTTACTCATTTGCTAAGATCCTCATATACTTTCTCTGTATTTTTTGCCATCATTTCTACTGTGAAGCCGTTTTCGTAGGTTTCTTTTGCACCTTGCTGATATTGAGAAATGAGAGCAGGGGTTTCTTTTATCTGCCGGATTGCATCTGCCAATGCGTTAGAATCGTTGGTGGGGAATAAAATACCGTTTTTCCCGGTGACGACTAATTCGGGATTTCCGCCGTAGTCCGTTGCGATGCAGGGGATTCCCAGGGAAAAGGCTTCTAAAATTGCCAGACTGCAGGCTTCGGTGCCGTAGGAACAGTTTAAGAGCACATCTGTTGCATACAGCAGGGGAGAAACATCTGATAAGAATCCGGTAAAAATGATACAGTCTTCTAAGGCATAATCTTTTACCATTTGTTTTAAGGATTCTTCTTCCGGACCCGTTCCTGCGATTAAGAATTTTAAGTTGGTGCGGTCAGACAGTTTGGAAACCGCTTCCACCAGATATTTATGTCCCTTTACGGGATTGAGTCTTGCGCTGATGGAGAACACCAGGTCATCTTCGGAAAGACCAAACTGCTTTCTGGCAAGTGCTTTTTGCTCTGCTGTGGGCATTAAAAGTGCTTCCACTCCGTTATACACCACGCTGATTTTCTTGGCAGGCACACCGGTATCGGTCTGATTTTTCTTTGCTGCCTTGCACACTGCAATACTTTGGTCGCAGGTCATCGCCGTAATCATGCGGTTTACCAGTTTGCCAACAGGAGTTGTGAAAAAGCCGGAAGGCTCAAACACACTGTGACGGGTATACACAATTTTTTTCACATGGCTGCCCCATTTTGCTGCTGCCACTCTTGCTGACATAGTGCCGTGGGCATGAACAATATCGGGTCGCTCTTTTTGAAAAATTCGGTATAGGTTTTTTACGCCGTCTTTTGCGTAACTCACATCGGCAATGCCGTCACATTCTATGACGGGTAATCCGGCATCTTCATAAAGTGCTTTCAGTTTGGAGCCGGTGGGGACCACCGCTTTCACCCGGAAACGTTCCTTGTTGTGATAACGGAAGTATTCTAAAATCCATTTTCCAGCACCGCCGATATTGGTGTCGGAAATAACCATCAAAACATTTGTCATGCTTCTTCGCCTCCTACCGCAAATAACGATGCTGCAAGGCTTAACAGCGCAAAAAACAGCATATACATTCTGTAGTTATAGAAGGTGTTATCAAAGAAGCCCTGAATCAAAAAGGATACAAATCCACTGATTAAGGCAACCGCCAACACCTGAAGTTCTCTGGATTTGGGGCGTTTGTATACCATAAAGAGTTGTTTTAAGGTGTAAAACGCCAGTAAGATAAATACAATGAAGCCAAAGATTCCCGTTTCAGAAATCTGATGGAAATATAAGCTGTGAGAATGGGGAGCCATAATGTCCATATAGGCGAACGGTGCATAGGACACTTCAAAGGAATAACTTCCCAAACCAACTCCGGTAGGCCATACTTTCTGAAGCATTTCTACCGTGCCTCTCCACACATACACACGAAAGGCCGTGGAGCCGTCTTTTAAGTTTCCGATACTCATAAAACGGTTCAGAATGTTCTGAGGAATCACTAAAATGGAGAAGGGAGCTGCCAGCACCAGGGGGATTAATGCCTTTTTATAAAGCAGAAGAATAAATAGACCAAGTCCTGCAATCAGTCCTAACCAACAACCTCGGGAGTAGGTAAGAATCAAGCAACCCAGTGCCGCTAACAGGCATCCGCCGTAGACAACCTTATGGAATTTTTCTTTGGCAATAATGCACATGGCAAGTGCCAGAGGGATTAAAAACAGCAGATATTCTCCGAATACATTGGGATTTTGGAAGGTGGAATAGATACGTCCGGAAATGTCGGAGAAGAGTTGGGTATCTGTCCAGGTGGTGGTTTCATAACTTCCGGTTAAGTATTGCAGGTATCCGAAAGCACACACAATAATGCCGGACAGCGTGAAATAGGAAATGCTCATCACCAGTCTTCTGGGAGTTGACACAAAGTACCGCACCACATAGTACAGTCCCACAAAAGCAAAATACACCAGAAAAATCTGGAATTTGTCGGGAGCTTTGGAAAGCCACAGACCATAGACTAAACAAACGAGATACAAACCGACAAACAGGTCGGTCATAATAGGCTTGGAGGCTCTTAAGTTCTTTTGAAAGTCTGATTCCAAAAAGGCGAATACCAAAGAAAGCATACAAAGGGCAACCACTGCCATGGTAGGTAGAATCCCTGCTAAAAACAGAACCATCAGGAAAATCAAAAAGGAAAAGCTGTAGCCTGAAGAATCAATTTTAAACCAGCCTAAGATTTTGGAAGAACCAACAATTTCTGTTACCGTGGTTTTGGAAAACAGTTTCTTTAGCCAGCGATAGCAAAAACTGCCCGTAATTAGGTGACTGAACCATCCAAACAATCCGGCAATTTTTCCCATCACCTTTGCCACTAGGGATTCCCGGAAGGATTTTACGGGAAGATCGTTCATAAACAGTTTATACACAAAGGTCTTTCTGAAAGGAATCAAAAAGAACAGATAAATTTTTCGTAAAATCTGATAGACTTTACTGCTCTTAAACACATTCATCATCGTTTGAAAACTCCTTTCAGTTTATTTCGTAATTGAGGTTGGGTGAGAAGGATTCCCACACCGTATACCAGCATTCCCGAAAGAGCGGCAATGCCAACTGTTACGATATGTCCGATTAAGCTGCCTTTTAAGGGAATCAGACTGTAGGTGACGGTGCAAACCGGGAACATCACAAGTCCCATCAGCACATATCCCACAATAGCAAACAAATCTTTTGCTCCTAAAAAATGCAACTGTTTGTTTAACAGTACGAAAAGCACCGTGGACATAAATACTGCCGTTAAGCTGGTAGCAAGGGCAAGTCCAAAGGAAGCCATCACGTTTTTTAACACAAAAGATAAACCGATATTTAAAAGAATGGCAACTCCTGCGGTAATGGAGGGGACTATCATTTGTTTCCGGGCATAGTAGGCTTTGTTGAGCAAGTCCAGCAACCCATAGAAAGGAATGCCCAAGGAATAGTAGAAAAATGCCCCTGAGGTTAAATATAAATCGTAGTCGGTAAATTCGCCACGCTTATACACAATTTCAATAATGGGTGTTTTAAATGCCAGCATCAGCACCGTGATGGGAACTAAAACTGCCACAATCAGAGAAAAGGAAATCCGAAGGGTGTTGTTGTAAGCTTCGGAGTCTTCCTGCACCGACTGTTTGGAAAGACGGGGGAAAATGTAGTTGGTTAAGCTCACCGTGAACACACTGGATACGATCAGATACAGCTTGTTTGCCCAGTTTAAGGTGGAAAGTCCGTGAGGGATTCCCGAAGCAAAGGCATTGTTGATGATGGTGGAAATGGGTTGAATCCAGGTACCCACCATCACGGGAATGGCTAGTTTCACCACCGTTTTTAACCCTTCGTGACGAAGCACCGGCTGATAGCGGAACCCTTTTTTCACAGCCACAGGAATCTGAATGGCAAACTGGAGAATCCAGCCAACCACTAAGGAAACGGCAAGACCGTTAATTCCGAATCGGTCGTTTAAGAACAACAGATATAAAATCACAATGCCGTTGGAAACTAAACTCATAGCGGCAGGAATGCCAAATTCCCCTTTGGACTGCAGGAGTCCCACAAAGGAAAACGCCAACGAGGCAAACACAATCACCGGCAACATCATGATTAAAAGCTGGATGGCAAGCTCTCTCACATTGCCCATCAGTCCTCCTGCCATCAATGTGACTAAATCAGATGCAAAAAAGACCAGCACTCCTGTCAGCACCACGGAGCCAATCAGAATCACATTTAAAAAGGCGGAAGCAAATCGGTCCCCTTCTTTCGCACCGTCTTTTTCCAAGTAGGTGTTATACACGGGGATAAACGCCGAGCTTACTGCTGAGGCAAACACAATATCAAATAAGTTTAAAGGGAGTGCCGACACCCCATAAAAGGCTTCGGCAGCACCGGAAGAACCGTAAAGACTTGCAATGAGCATTTCTCTTCCTTGTCCCATTAATTTGGACAACAGAATCATCAGAAACATAAAGCCCACGGTTTTAATGGATTTTTTCATAATATGTTCCTTTATTTCACGATATATTTACATAAATATCTACATTATAATGTATCATATTCCGTTAAAAATGTCAATCATTCCGAGAGGATTTTGTCCCGATTCTTGACGGTGTTTTTTCCATTCTTTGTAAAATGTCACGAAAATCGGAAAAAACTATGCCAAAATTCGTGCCAAACGGAGAAAATAAAAAAAACGCCAAATTTTTCAAAAAAATGTTTGCTTTTTTTTTCACAATGTAGTATAATATTTTTCGGTGTGAATTTTGTATTAAAATTTTATCATAAATACGAAAAAATCGAGGAGGATTTTTACCATGTTAGTATCCGCAAGCGAAATGTTAAAAAAGGCAAAAGAAGGCAAATATGCAGTTGGTCAGTTCAACATCAACAACTTAGAATGGACCAAAGCAATTCTTTTGACTGCACAGGAATGTAACTCTCCCGTAATCTTAGGTGTTTCTGAAGGTGCAGGCAAATATATGACCGGTTTCAAAACCGTTACCGCTATGGTAAAAGCTATGGTGGAAGATCTGGGGATCACCGTTCCCGTTGCACTGCATTTAGACCACGGCTCCTACGAAGGTGCTAAAAAATGTATCGAAGCAGGTTTTTCCTCCGTTATGTTTGACGGTTCTCACTACGGCATCGAAGAAAACATCGAAAAAACCAAAGAAATCATTGCATTAGCAAATGCACAGGGCATTTCCGTGGAAGCAGAAGTTGGTTCCATCGGCGGTGAAGAAGACGGCGTAGTTGGTGCTGGCGAAGTGGCAGATCCCGACGAATGCAAAATGATTGCAGACTTAGGCGTAGACATGCTGGCTGCAGGTATCGGTAACATTCACGGTAAATATCCTGCAAACTGGGCAGGCTTAAACTTTGAAGCATTAGATAAAATCCAGCAGAAAACCGGCAAAATGCCCCTGGTTCTTCACGGTGGTACCGGTATTCCCGCAGATATGATTCAGAAAGCAATTTCTTTAGGTGTTTCTAAAATCAATGTAAACACCGAATGTCAGCTGACCTTTGCGGAAGCTACCAGAAAATACATCGAAGCAGGCAAAGACTTAGAAGGCAAAGGTTTCGACCCCAGAAAACTGTTAGCACCCGGCTTTGAAGCAATCAAAGCAACTGTAAAAGAAAAAATGGAACTGTTCGGTTCTGTAAACAAAGCGTAATTTTTTGATTATTTCTTAAAATTTGACAATATGATAAGCGAAAGGCATCGGATTCCCCGATGCCTTTGTTTCAAAAAACGGAAAGGACGTCTACTATGGAAAAAGCAGTATTAACCGTTATCGGAAAAGACAGAACAGGAATTATTCACGGAGTGTCCGGTGTTTTACTGGATGCAGACATCAACATTTTGGATATTTCTCAAACCATTATGCAGGATATGTTCACCATGGTGATGCTGGTGGACATTGCAAATTCTAAAATTGAATTTGCCAACCTTAAGGAAAAACTTCGTGAAGAAGGCACCCATTTGGGAGTGGAAATTACCATTTGTCACGAACAGATTTTCAATTCCATGCACAGAATCTAAGAAAGGAATGCCAAACATATGATTACCAATTACGAAGTTATTGAAACGCTCAAGATGATTAACCAGGAAAACCTGGATGTAAGAACTGTTACCATGGGCATTTCGCTTCGGGACTGTGCACATTCCGACCCGAAAATTGCTTGTCAGAATATTTATGATAAAATCACCAAATACGCAGAGAAATTGGTGCCTGTTGCAGAAGGTATCGAAGCGGAGTTGGGGATTCCGATTGTGAACAAACGTATTTCTGTAACCCCCATTTCTTTGGTGGCAGAGAGCAGTCACACCGATAACTACACCCCGTTTGCTGAAGCTTTGCAGAAAGCAGCAGATCAGGTAGGTGTCAACTTTTTAGGGGGATTTTCTGCACTGGTGCATAAGGGATTAACTAAGGGAGACGATATTTTAATCAACTCTATTCCCGAAGCATTAACCGTTACCAAAAACATCTGTTCTTCCGTGAATGTGGCATCGTTAAAGACCGGTCTTAATATGGATGCTGTGAAACGGATGGGGGAAGTGATTGTGGATTTAGCTCACCGCACCAAAGATCAGGACAGTATCGGCTGTGCAAAACTGGTGGTATTTGCCAATGCGGTAGAGGATAACCCCTTTATGGCAGGTGCATTCCACGGTATCGGGGAGCCCGAATGTGTAATCAACGTGGGTGTTTCCGGTCCCGGTGTTGTGCATTCCGCTTTGAAAAAAGTAAAAGGTGCAGATTTTGAAACCGTTGCAGAAACCATTAAGAAAACTGCATTTAAAATTACCCGTACCGGCCATCTGGTTGCCCAGGAAGCGGCAAAACGACTGGGTGTTCCTTTCGGTATTGTAGATTTGAGCTTAGCTCCCACTCCCGCAATCGGAGACAGCGTTGCCAGAATTTTAGAAGAAATGGGTCTGGAACGTTGCGGAACTCACGGGACCACTGCTGCACTGGCACTGTTAAACGATGCCGTAAAAAAAGGCGGTATGTTTGCAAGCTCCTTTGTTGGTGGCTTGTCTGGTGCGTTTATTCCTGTTTCCGAAGACGAAGGTATGATTGAAGCAGCTGCAATGGGCGCATTATCTTTGGATAAACTGGAAGCAATGACCTGCGTTTGTTCCGTAGGTCTGGATATGATTGCCGTTCCCGGTGACACGCCTGCTTCCACCATTTCTGCCATCATTGCAGATGAAGCAGCAATCGGTGTGGTAAATCAGAAAACCACCGCAGTCCGTGTAATCCCTGCATATGGCAAAAAAGAAGGGGATTATGTGGAATTTGGCGGACTTTTGGGAAAAGCTCCTGTGATGGGTGTGCATCCTTACAGCAGCGAAGACTTTATTGCAAGAGGCGGAAGGATTCCTGCCCCCATTCAGTCTTTGAAAAACTAAGGCTCGATAAAATCACCGAGACCGCAAAAGGCATTTGAATCAACCTCACCACTGGCTGTACCAATGTACAGCTTCAGGTAATCCCGTTGGGTTCGGTTGATTTATTCTCGGCAATTTTCTCATCGCCTTGGGCAGTGCAAAATAATACAAATAGCAAAAAGTTCCGGATTTATGGAAAAATCCGGAACTTTTTTGTTTGTGTTATCGTCCAAAAAAACAAAAAAGTGTTTTTTGGATGATTTTGGAAACATTCCCGAAAGGAGAAATTTCTTATGAAACGAAAATCCATCTTATCCTTGCTTTTATGTTTCTTGTTGCTGGCAACTCCCGTAATTGCCAACACGGAATCCGAAAGTATGCAAAAAACTTTGGCGCATGCGAAAAGTATTCTCACCATTCCCGAAGAATACACAGAGTTTTCCTATCATTCCCAGACTGATGCTGACGGCACCGTCTACTGGACTTTCCGTTGGTCGGGTGAACAGAAGGGAAATGTGGAAGCTACTTTTTCGGAAGATGGAGTTTTAGCATCCTATTATGCCTGGGTATACACCGAATCTTATGACGATTCTTTAGCAAATTATACCCATGAGCAAGCAAAAGAAATTGCCAAGGCATTTATGCAAAAGGTGAATCCCCAGGTGTATCCCTACCTTTTGGAAGACACTCCTGACGGGGAAAACCGAAATTCCCGTACTGCATTTTTTGTTTTTCGGGAATATCAGAACGAAATTCCTACCTTTGCCAATACCGTTTCTGTGACCGTGGATAAATATCATGGCATCGTTCGGAATTATCAAAGTAGCAAACGAATCGAAGGGTTCTTGGGAACAGATGTGAAACTGACCGAAGAAGAAGCGAAAGATCGGTATCTTCATAATATCGGCATTTGTATGGAATATCGGATGTACTACGATTATCAGACGAAAACCTACAAAGTGTTCCCCGTTTATTCCCTAAAAGATATCACAGGAAAAGCAATCTGTGCGGTGACAGGAGAGATGATAGACCCCTATTTCCCCGAATCGTTTCTGTTTCGTGTGTATAACGGTGCCACGTCTGATCTGATGTCGAAGGAACAAGCTGCAGGGGTGCAGTTTACTCCCGAAGAGTTGGCGGCACTTGCCAATGTGAGTGAAGTCTTCTCCAAGGAGGATACCGAAAAACTTGCCAAGGAAAAAATTCCTGCTTTAAAAGATTATACTTTGCGGAGTGCCTCTTTGCAGCGTGACTACCGTGACGAAACTAAATTATTCTGGTATTTAGACTTCCAAAAAGACGGTGACAGTTACCGTTCCAGCGTTCAGTTAGATGCAAAAACGGGACAGCTGTTAGGCTTCTTCTTACCCCAAATGGGTACTGAAAACACAACCTTCACCAAAGAAGATGCTAAAAAAATAGCAGAAGCTTTTTTACAAAAAGAAGCAGCTGATGTATTTTGGAAAACCAAGTATACCGAAGAAGCGTCTACCTATGTTCCTTTGGCAAAAGGGGGAACACTTCCCAATAGCTATGAGATGACCTATCAGAGAATCGAAAACGGCATCCCCGTCAGCGGAAATTATTTAACCGTGCGGGTGGATGCCAATACCAAACAGGTTGGTTCCTATACCCGTTCTTTCACCGAAGGACTTAGCTTTCCCGATATTTCCACTTGCTTAAGCGAAGAAGAAATTTTTGACATCATGGATGAAAAAATGGACTTTTTGGTAACCTATCTTCCCACCAAAGAAGGTAACAAACTTGCCTATACCTTTTTACATCCCGAAAGTCAGATGTTTGATCCTTACACGGGAAAACTGTTAAGCTATGACGGTACCGATTTGCAGGAATCCTTTGTGCCGCAGTATGCCGATATTCATGGGCACTGGGCAGAGGAAATGATTCTGACGCTTTTAGATAACGGGTACTATTTCTCACAAAACGAATTTCGTCCTGACGATGTCATCACCAAAAAAGAATTTTTACAGTTCTTTAGGATGATTGGCAACGATACCGACGAAGAATTAAACAAATTCATTGCAAAAATTGAAGAAATTCCTGTAGAAGAGGCGGATATCAACGCCGTGATGACCAAAGAGCGGTTGAGTAAATATTTTATTTACTATATGGGTTATCAAAAAATTGCTGCTGTGGATGAAATGTTCGTATATCCCTTCCCAGACGGGGAAGCGGTGGATGCTTCCTTAAAAGGTGACATCACCATTTTAACAGGCTTAGGCATTTTCAAGGGAAGCTCTGACGGACGCTTTTATCCCAAAAAGCAACTGACCCGAGCAGAAGCAGTAAGCTGTGTATATCATTTTCTTGCCACTACGCCGTAAGAAATTCATAAAAAAGACTTGTCCCCACCCAATTGGGTAGGGACAAGTCTTTTTTTAGGAGGAGGTGGGTAAATTGGATTTTTCAATTCGTACCACATATTCAATATAAGAATCCGTTTCGTTTTTTTGGGTGTTGGCAGGGACGCCCGCCTTATTCATCATTTCCACTGCTTGCTTTAACGTGTTGGAAAAAATACGAATATCCCGAAAGAGGGGAATCAGCCGTTTTTCTTTTTTTTCACGGGATGCTTTTTCCGAGAGTAAACTGTCCACATACTGTTCTGTTTCCATCACATTGAGATTTTTTGTCACAATCTGGTGAAGCACTTTTTTCTGTAGCTCCTCTGATTCCAACCGTAATAACGCCCGACAGTGGCGTTCGCTTAACTGATGCTCCACTGCCAACGCTTTTACTTCGTCACCAAGGCGGAGAAGTCGAAGCTTGTTGGCAATGGTGGACTGCTTTTTTCCAAGTTTAAAGGCAAGCTCGTCCTGAGTGTAGGCAAATTCCCGAATCAATTTGTCATAGGAGATAGCCTCTTCAAAAAAACTAAGGTCTGCTCTTTGCAAATTTTCAATTAAAGCAACCAAAGCGGAGGCATCCTCGTTCACGTTCATCACAATCACGGGGACTTCCTTTAGTCCAATGAGTTTTGCCGCTTTTAACCGCCGTTCTCCGGCAATCAGTTCATAGGTGGTATCGTTTAATTTCCGCACCGTCAAAGGCTGAATAATTCCGCAAGAGCGGATGGATTCCGCCAATTCAAACAGCGCTCCTTCTTCAAAAATCTTTCGGGGTTGATGTGGATTTTTTAAGATGGCATCTGTGGGAACACTCATCAGTTTATTTTTTTGTGTGTTTTTTGGAAAAAGATTCATTTTTTTGCTCCTTTTCTGCCTTTTTTGTATCAACAAATGGAAAAAATTACCAAATTTGATTTTATTATAGCAGAGCAGGAGCAGAAAGTAAAGAAAAACCGTTCGACTTTTTTTGCAAAAAAGCCGTTATTCTGTGGTTAAGGAGACCTGAAAATAATCTCTGGGGTTTAAGGGTTCTCCGTCTTGTTCCAATTCAAAATGGAGATGGCAGGCCAGATGGGATTCCCAGATTCCGGAGGTCCCCATTGTGCCGATTTGTTCACCTTGCAGGATTTGTTGGCCCACGGTTACCACATTGTCACCTGCCAGGTTGGAATATCGGGTGACATAACCGTCATCGTGAGCAAGCTCCACGGTGTAACCCTGCTCATAATCAAAGCTGTTTTTGGTGACAGTACCGTCCGCGGCAGCATAAACGGGGGTGCTGTTTTCTCCGCCAAAATCTATGCCAAGATGTGCTCTGTAATCCTGATAAGTTGCCTGAAATACCGGCATATCTTCCGTATAATCGGCAAGTACTTCCGATCCTGTTGCAGGAATGGACAACCGAAGAATTTTTGGCGTGGGTTCCGGTGTAGGCTCGGGAGTGGTAAGGGGAGTAGGAGATGGCGGTAATGTGGGATACAACGCAGGCTTTGGCGAAATGGTAACCGAAGGGGTGGGATGTATCAGCTTTTCCAAATTCGCATTGGTTTTCTGGGCAAGCTCTTGCTCCAGACGGTGGGTCATCATATTGGAAACGCCCAGTGTGACTGCTGTTACGGCACCTGCCATGGCAAGAAAGGTGAGAAATGTTTTTCCTTTTTTCATATTTTTCATCAGATATCCGTCCTTTTTTTAAATTCGTTACTAAAACAAGTGTAACCTTTTAGGGGATCTTTATACCTTTTCAGTTAGCGATTTCTACTCCTGTGTAGTATTTTTTTAAAATCTGATCATAGGTATAACCCATTTTTGCCAGGTGATTGGCGCCGTACTGACTCATCCCCACACCATGTCCGTTTCCTTTGGTGGTGATGTTGACGCAGTCGGTGATTTCTACCGTGAAATTGGTGGAACGAAGTCCTAACAAAGACCGAAGCTCTGTCCCCGAAAAAGAGACGCCGCAAAGTGATACCGATTTGATACTGCCTGATTCGTTTCGGATCCAATCGGTAAACCAGTTTTTTGGGTCATTTGCTAAGGTAATTTTTTTATCACCCGCATTAATTTTTTCTTGAAATTCCAAAAAAGAAAACGTTTTAGTTTCCTGATACCGTGGGGATTGCTCTTCTCCTTCCGAAGGAACGGAAATTAAGTACGGCACAGCATTTCCCCACACATCTTCGGCATTTTCGGTCATTCCTGATGAGGTGGAATGAAACACCGCCGAAATGGGTTCCCCGCCGTATAAAAGAACTTGACTCTTTGTGGAATCCACAGCTTGTCTGATTTTTTCCAGATGGGATGGATTCTCCTCAAATTTCTGCGATAATTCCTGAGGAGTCAGGTAGGCTTTACAGTGTGCGGAATCGGAGCAGACATTGGCATTGGGATGGTCTTTGTTTTGAAATTTGGCACGGTTTACGGTGTAGGTTCTTGCGGCAACCGCCTGTGCTTTTAGTGCCTCAGATTCAAAGGAAGCAGGCATTTCTCCTGCTACCACACCGTAGAGGTATTCTTCTAAAGGGAGAACCACGGGAACGCCCTGATGGAGCAGGGTGATTTCGTTTGGAATTTGGGCAGTTAATTTGTTTTTGCTTGGTGAGATATTTTCTTTTGGATAGGCGTTTCTGATGCTGCCGAAAATCAAAGGAATGACCCATAATACCAAAAACACGCCACCGCCGATGAGAAAAGGGAAAAAACGGTTCTTTTTCATAAAATATTGCCTTCTTTCGGTTGTTTTTTCATAAGATTGTTTCAAGAGAGCATTCTCTCCCAAAAAACTATAAAATTTTACTTGCTTTTTTTGAGAAGTTATTGTATAATATTATTTAATGTATATGTATGACCATTTATCAGTATGCTTTTTGGGAAACCTTCGTTTTTCCACATTCTTCTAAGAATCCGATTGGTCATAATAAGGAGTATTTTCTATGACAAATGAGAACTACAACATGATAGAAGAAATCGTCACCGAGGAAATGGCGGTTCTGCCTCTTCGCGGCGTTTCTATTTTTCCGCACACGGTGATGCATCTGGATGCCCAGCGAAAAATTTCGGTGGCTGCCATTGAGTATGCTATGCAGCATAACAAACCCGTGTTGCTGTTAGCCCAGGTAGACCCTTCCGTGGAATACCCCAAAGAAGGAGACTTTTACCGTATCGGTACCATCGCCAAGGTAAAACAGCTTTTAAAACTTCCTAACCATTGTGTCAGAGTGCTGGTGGATGCCAGAATCCGTGGCGAAAGCTTTGCCATTTACGAAAAAGAGGGCATGCTCTTTTCTCAGGTAAAGCGATGCGCCAGACGGCAGATTACCCGCCGTTCCAAACAGATGGAAGCGCAGATTCGTTCTTTAAAGGATGTGTATGCAGAGTATTTCAAGCTGGTTGGCAGAATTTCTCCCGACGTAATGGGTGGCATTGTTTCTACCAATGATTTGGAAAAACTAACCGACATTATTTGCGGAAGTCTGTTTATTGACTACGAAGAAAAACAGTTTTTATTAGAAATGCTGGATCCGAAAAAACGGGTAACTGAGCTGATTAAAATTCTAACGGCGGAAATTGACCTTCTGCAGTTGGAAATTGATATTCAGGCCAAGGTAAAAAGCCAGATTGATAAAAATCAAAAAGAGTATTACTTAAGAGAGCAAATCCGTGCCATTCACGAAGAGTTAGGCGAAGAGGAAGACGTTCATTCCGAATCCGAAGAATACTTGGCAAAATTAGAAGACATTAAAACTGCGCTTTCCGAGGATTCCTATGAGAAAGTGAAAAAACAGATTACTAGATTTGCCAAAATGCACCCTCAGGCGCAGGAAACTATGGTAGAGCGAAATTATTTGGATACCTTATTTGATTTGCCCTGGCTAAAAGCCACCAAAGAGAATATCGACCTGAAAAAATGCATGCAAAAGCTGGACCGTGATCATTACGGTCTGGATAAAGTGAAAGAAAAACTGTTGGAGTATCTTTCTGCCAAAAAGTTTAACCCCGCAATTAAATCTCAGATTTTGTGTCTGGTGGGACCTCCCGGGGTAGGAAAAACCTCCATTGTGAAATCCATAGCCGATTCCATTGGCAGAAAATATCAGAGAATGTCTTTAGGCGGTGTACACGATGAAGCGGAAATCCGTGGTCACAGACGGACATACGTTGGTGCAATGCCGGGCAAAATTATGGCTGCCATCCGCACCGCAGGCGTGAAAAATCCGCTCATCTTATTAGACGAGATTGATAAGCTTGGTAAAGATATGAGAGGGGATCCTGCAAGTGCGCTTTTAGAAGCCTTGGATAAAGAGCAGAACAACACCTTTACCGATCACTATGTGGATTTGCCTTTTGACTTATCCGAAGTGCTTTTTATTACCACGGCAAACAGCTTGGATACCATTCCCGGACCGTTACTGGACCGTATGGAAGTGATTGAATTATCCGGCTATACCCGTTACGAAAAATATCGGATTGCCACCGATTACTTAGTGAAAAAACAGTATAAAGAGCACAATCTCACCAAGAAAACTTTGAAGATTGATGATGGCGCCATCTACAGCATGATTGATTACTATGTGAGAGAAGCAGGGGTTCGCCGCCTGGAAAGAACCTTAATTACCTTAATCCGTAAAGCAGAAAAGCAAATGCTTCTTTCGGACAAAAAATCCATCACAGTGACGGCAGATAATTTAGAAACCTTCTTAGGCAAAAAGAAATATATTGTAGATCCCAAAAATCCCTTCCCCGAAGTGGGAGCAGCCTTGGGTCTTGCCTGGACGGCTGCAGGAGGGGATACCCTGTTTTGCGAAGCGGTAGCTGTGGACGGAACGGGTAAAATTGAAGCAACCGGAAGTTTGGGAGACGTGATGAAGGAATCCGCCAAAATTGCGGTAGCATACATCCGCTCCGTGGCAGACCGTTTGCAGCTCGATAAAGATTTTTATAAAACCAAAGATATTTATATTCATTTCCCCGACGGAGCCACTCCCAAAGACGGTCCCTCTGCAGGGATTACCATTGCTTTAGCGGTAACTTCTGCATTAACGGGCAGAAAAATCCGAAACGATGTGGCAATGACGGGTGAAATTTCCATCCGCGGAAAAGTGCTTCCCATCGGTGGACTAAAAGAAAAATCCATTTCTGCCCACCGAGCAGGTGTGTTTAACATCATTATTCCCAAGGAAAACGAAAAGGACTTAGAAGAAATCCCGAAAGAAATTTTCTCCGATTTTAACTTTATGAGTGTTTCCGAATTTTGGGAAGTGCTGGAAATTGCATTACTCCCCAAGGATGATGACGAATCTGTGGATTTTTCCCATGATGCATTTTCCCAATATAACGTGTATGAAAATAAAATTTAGCTGAGAAAGGGTGATTCCTATGGCAAAATTAACCGCACCCAAAGGAACCAAAGATGTACTGCCTTTTGACAGTTACCGTTGGCAGTATGTGGAAAGCGTCTTAAAACAAATCTGTAGCGATTTTAACTTTAAAGAAATCAGAACTCCCACCTTTGAGGCAACGGAAGTGTTTGCCCGTGGCGTTGGAGATACCACCGATGTGGTAACCAAAGAAATGTATACCTTTTTGGATAAAGGTGGCAGAAGCATTACCTTGCGTCCCGAAGGCACCGCAGGAGTAGCCAGAAGCTTTGTGGAAAACGGACTTTATGCAGGGGTTCTTCCCTTAAAACTGTTTTATTTAATCTCCTGTTTCCGCTATGAAAAGCCTCAGGCAGGAAGACTCCGTGAGTTTCACCAGTTCGGCGTGGAAATGCTTGGCACCACTGCACCCCAGTCGGATGCAGAAGCCATCATTTTCGGGGCAGAAATCTTTAAACGCTTAAATATCGGCAACATTACCTTAAACTTAAATAATATCGGTTGTAAGGAATGCCGTAAGGCATACAACGAAAAGCTGAAAGCTTTCTTAGAAGAAAAGAAGGATTCCTTATGTGAAACCTGTCGGGAACGTCTTGGTAAAAATCCGATGCGAATTTTTGACTGTAAGTCTGAAATCTGTCAGTCGCTTATCCAGGATGCACCCACCATTTTTGATTCCGTGTGTGACGATTGCCGTGACCATTTCAACACCGTTACCGATATTTTAGATACGGTTGGTATCGCATATCAGATTGACAAAGGAATTGTCCGTGGCTTGGACTACTATTCCAAAACTGTGTTTGAATTTGTATCCGATAACATTGGTGCTCAGGGCACCGTGTTAGGCGGTGGCCGGTATGACGGCCTGATCGCAGACTTAGGCGGTAGCGATGCACCCGGTATTGGCTTTGCCATGGGGATTGAACGTCTGCTCCTTTTGGCAGAAGGTTCCATGGACGTGCCCGAGCAGACTCCCGATGTGTTTTTCATCCCCATCGGTGATGCAGCGAAAAAGCAGGTTTACAAGCTGGTGTATTCCTTACGAAGTCAGGGAATCTCTGCAGAATACGATTTAAACTGTCGCTCCGTGAAAGCGCAGATGAAATATGCCGACAAAATCGGCGCAAACTATACCGTAGTCATCGGTGACGACGAAATTGCTCAGGGTAGCTATCCTGTGAAAAATATGCAGACCGGTGAAACCGTGAATGTAGCTTACGATGAAATTTTAAACGTAGTAAAACCGTAATTCTATATCACAAAGAATAGAAAGGAATGATTATTATGGCAGAAACCTTAAAAGGTTTCAAACGCACCAACTATGCAAACGATTTTGATTCTTCCTCCATCGGACAGAAGGTTTCGGTTGCAGGTTGGGTCAATAAACAAAGAGATATCGGTTCTTTGGTATTCATCGACCTTCGTGACAGAACCGGGTTAGTGCAGATTGTGTTTGACGAAACCATCAATATGGATCTTTTGAACAAAGCAAAAGGTGTTCATAACGAATATGTAATTGCTGTTACCGGTACAGTTCGTCAGAGAAACGGTGCTTTCAATAAAAACATCAAAACCGGTGAAATCGAAATTGTGGCAGAAGAACTGCGCGTGCTGTCTGTTTCCGACCCGACTCCTTTTGTGATTGCATCCGATGTGGAAGCAAACGACCAGATTAAATTAAAATATCGTTATCTGGATTTACGCCGTCCCGAAATGCAGAGAAACATCATCATGCGTCACAAAATTTCCAAAATCGCAAGAGACTATTATGATGAAAACGGCTTTTTGGAAATTGAAACTCCTTACCTCACCAAGTCCACTCCCGAAGGCGCAAGAGACTATCTGGTACCCAGCCGTGTGCATCCTGAAAAATTCTATGCATTACCTCAGTCTCCTCAGCTATATAAACAGCTTCTGATGTTATCCGGCTTTGACCGTTACATTCAGATTGCACGATGCTTCCGGGACGAAGACCTGCGTGCAGACCGTCAGCCGGAATTTACCCAGATTGACCTGGAAATGTCTTTTGTGGAAATGGATGACGTTATCGCCATGAACGAAGGTTTTCTAAAACGGGTATTTAAAGAAGTTTTGGATTTAGACATTCAGACTCCTTTCATGAGAATGGACTATCAGGAAGCCATGGAACGTTACGGTTCCGATAAGCCGGACAACCGTTTCGGATTGGAATTAATTGACTTGTCCGACGAAGTAAAAGATGTGGAATTTTCTGTATTCTCCAATGCTTTGGCAAATGGGGGAAGTGTAAAATGTATCAACGGTGAAGGAATGGGGGCAAAGCTCTCCAGAAAAGAAATTGATGCATTGGGAGAACTGGTGAAAACCTACGGCGGAAAAGGCTTAGCTTATATTGTGGTAAACGAAGATGGTGTAAAATCTCCCATCGCGAAGTTTATGACGGAAGAACAGCTGGCAAAAGTGATTGCAAAAGCTAATGCAAAACCTGGCGACATTATCTTAATTGTTGCAGACAAAACCGATGTGGTTTATACGGTGTTAGGAAGTCTTCGTTGCGATTTAGCAAAGAAATTTAATCTGTATGATGAAAATTCTTTCTCCTTCCTTTGGGTAGTAAATTTCCCGCTGTTAGAATTTGATGAAGAAGAAAACCGTTATGTGGCAAAACATCATCCTTTTACCGCACCCTTGGATGAAGATTTGGATAAGTTGGAAACCGCACCCGGCGAAGTTCGTGCGAAAGCTTACGATATTGTGTTAAACGGTAACGAAATCGGCGGTGGCAGTATCCGTATTTTTGATACCAAACTGCAGGAAAAAATGTTTGGGGTACTCGGTTTCTCCAAAGAAGCTGCTCAGGAACGGTTTGGCTTCTTAATGGATGCATTCCGTTTCGGTCCGCCTCCCCACGGCGGTATGGCATACGGTCTGGACAGACTTTGTATGCTGATGGCAGGCTGCGACTCCATCCGTGATGTTATCGCATTCCCCAAAGTGCAGAATGCATCTGAATTGATGACCAATGCCCCCGACTTTGTGGATGCAAAACAGCTTACCGACTTAAACATTGCCTGCGTAAAAGCTGAAAAAGAAGATTAATGTAGTTAGTATGGAGAATCGATTATGATTGATGCAATCCAGGGATTTTTTATAAATCTGCCTTTACCCATCTGGTTAAAGGTTATTCTTTCTGCCATGATTCCCATGGTGGAAGCAAGGTATTCCATTTTATTCTTTTTAAATAGTGGAATGCCTTATTGGCAGTTGTTTGGATTGAGTGTTTTGGGAAACATGATTCCTGTTCCCATGATCATTTATCTGTTCCGTCCACTATTGGCCTTTTTAAGAAGAACCAAGCTTTTCAGCAAGCTTGCAACCAAGCTGGAAGAGAGAACCCATAAAAAGGCGGCTCAGCTTCAGAAATATTCTGCCTGGGGACTGTTCATCTTTGTGGCGCTTCCCGTACCGGGAACCGGCGCTATCACCGGCTCTATGATTGCGGCACTACTTGATATGCGAGAAAAATATGCGCTGCCCGCAATTTTTGCAGGAACCCTGGTGGCAACCTTTATTACCACCGGTGCCATGAGCTTTTTGCAATGGCTTTTCTAAATTTTTTAGTATCCAAAAAACGGCAACATTTTGTTGCCGTTTTTTTGTGCAGACGCTTCCTTTTAAAAAAAGTTGTAGACAAATATTATAATCCGTGATATAATAATTTTGCTACAACTTTTCAAATGAAAACAACACAATTTCATAACATCATTGCTTGAGGGGCACGCTATTACTAACAACAGTGTAAAAAGCGTATGCTCTTGTTTCGTCATACCTTCAAGCAGTTGATTGTGTTATGATTTGAAAAGTGTGTAGCAACCTTTGAAACGGAGCTGTGCGTTTTTTGGTGCGCGGCTTTCCGTTCTTTGGTTGGCTGCGCACTTTTTATTTGCCAATATTTATGGCGAAAGGAGGTTTTTTGGAATCTCATCGGTAAATAGGTGTTTCAGCACAGGAAAAAACAAAAAAGCAAAAAAACAAAAAAAATAAAAAAAGCAAAAAAAGAAAGGTAATAAAAAATGAAGCATTTCAAACAAATTTTTTCGATTGTGTTATTGATTGTGTTGTTAGGTAACTTCACCGTGTTTGCTCAGAAATCACAAGGAGAGCTTGCTGCAGAAGAATTGGTAACGTTAGGAATTTTAGCAGGGGATGAGGAAGGAAATCTGTTGCTTGATAAAACGGTGACCAGAGCAGAAATGGCAGTGATTGTGTGCCGTTTATTGGCATTGGAGGACCTTGCAATCAAAACCAAGGTGATTACTCCCGCTTTTTCCGATGTTCCCACCACCCACTGGGCGGCAGGCTATCTTGAGATTGTGAAAGCACAGGGAATTATCAACGGATATCCTGACGGCACCTTTTGTCCTGAGAAGGAAGTCAGCTATGTGGAAGTTTTAAAAATGTTGATTACTTCTTGCGGTTATCTTCCCAAGGCAAATGGGATGAGCGGTTATCCTGCAGGCGTGATGGCTGTTGCTATGCAAAACGGGCTGACCAAGGATGTGGCTTTTCGCCAGGATAACTCTGCCACCAGAGAAGACGTAGCCTGTTTTGTGCTTCGTGCATTGGATTTACCCATTCTGGTGCAAACGGGATACGGAGTTTCCGAAGAATATCAGTTAGACCCCGAGGTAACCTTAAGAAGTCAGAATTTTAAGGTGCAACCGTAGGTTCCACTATAATTGGTGCAGGCGGGTTTGCAAGAAGTTTTGCAATCTGATAGCAGTCGATCCAAATCTGGTTGTTGCCGTCTTTTTGCACTTCATTAAAAATCAGTTGAATCCCGAAATGTAGGTGTGGCACCTGAATGTTATTCACATTTTCTTTGTAACTGTAGCCGGTCTGACCAACATAGCCTATGGTCTGACCGGCTTTTACGGTACGCCCTTCGGCTAAATCTTTGGCATAAGGATTGTCTTTTCGTAAGTGGGCATAATAGTAGTAGCGCATACCGTCAAAACTACGGATGCCAATTCTCCAGCCACCGTAACGGTTCCAGCCCATCGTTTCCACCACGCCGTCTTCCATTGCACCCACAGGCGTTCCCGTGGCAGCGAAGAAGTCATGTCCCTGATGTTTTCGCTGAAAGCCGTAGCTACGGCTGTTGCCAAAATCGTCGGAATCGGCATAATAGCCTTTCACGGGATGCTGGATTTTCAACCCGTATTTCACCACGGTGGTCACGGTGCCGTCATCTGCCTTTTGCTCCACCTCATATTCACCAACCCAGCCATTTAAAATAGCACCGTAGGCATTTAAGTAATAACTGAATTGTTTCAAGTCAGTGGGAGTACCGTTTTTTAATAGTTCAGCAGCTTTGTTTACATCCGCTTGGGTAATTTTTTTGAAGTTGCCGCCGTTTTTTGCCGCAAGATAACTGAGCACTTCAATAAAGTCGACTCGTTCCTTTTGGTTTCTGCTTTGAATATCCAACTCAATGGCACGGTAAAGAATGGGGGAAGGCACGGAAAACTCCACCCACTTGATATAAGAAGCGTCACTTTGCACATGTAGTGCCTGAAACAAAACTTCTCCCGAAAGCATCATTGCAAGCGACAAACACAATATCATCAAAGAACATCGAAATTTCACAAACTACCTCCCGATATATTATAATAGTATTATATGCTATCTGTTTTTGAAAAAAGAACGAGAAGAATTTTAAAAAAATACAAAAAATTTCTAAAAAAACTTGACAAATGAAAAAACTGTGTTATAATAACAAAGTACTTGATATGAGAAAGAAGAAGTTTCCGCTTCTCACCTTGGTCGGGATTGCCCGGCAGGTTCTAAAAATATGCAGTGTTATAATTTAGCTGTGTGTTTTTGTGAGGGCGGATTTTATCCGTCTTTTTTTGTGTCAGGGATTACTGAAAAAACAAAAGATAGGGGTGCTTTTCCATTAGCGTGAAAGAATTACCAATCAATGAGGAAATTCGTGAAAAAGAAGTCAGAGTTATCGGTGCTTCCGGTGATCAGCTTGGTGTATTAGTCATCAAGGATGCCATGGAAGCAGCAATCAAGGCAAATTTGGATTTAGTGATGATTTCCCCCAAAGCGGTTCCGCCGGTCTGCAAAATTATGGACTACGGTAAATATCGTTTTGAACAGGCAAAAAAAGAAAAAGAAATCAAAAAGAATCAGAAAGTTGTTGCGATTAAGGAAGTTCGTCTTTCTGTGAATATTGATACTCACGATTTCAACACCAAACTGAACCAGGCAATTAAATTCTTAAAATCCGGAGATAAGGTGAAAGTTTCCGTCCGTTTCCGCGGTCGTGAAATGGCACACACCAATTTGGGTGCAGACACCTTAAGAAGATTCGGGGAAGCGATTACCGAAGTTGGCACGGTGGATAAACCTGCAAAAATGGAAGGCAGAAGCATGGTTATGTTTTTAGGCCCCAAATAAACCGCACTTTAGGTTTAGATTTTATATAATAAGAGAGGAGTAATTATCATGCCTAAAATTAAGACACACAGAGGTGCCGCTAAAAGATTTTCTTTGACCAAAGGTGGCAAAGTAAAAAGAGCGAAAGCCGGCAGAAGACACATTTTAAACAAAAAAACCACTAAGAGAAAAAGACATTTAAGAATGGGCGGCTACGCTTGCGAAGCTAATGCAGCAGTTATCAAAAAACTGATCCCCTACAAATAAGATTGGTTTTATCTAAGATTTGAAATTATAGAAGTTGGAGGATACTAAGAACTATGGCAAGAATCAAAGGTGCTGTTGTCACCAGAAGAAGACATAAAAAAATCTTAAAATTAGCAAAAGGCTACAGAGGTGCAAAATCCAAACTGTTCAGAACTGCTAACGAAGCAGTAATGAAATCTTTAGTTTATGCATACATCGGCAGAAAACAGAAGAAGAGAGAATTCAGACAGCTGTGGATTGCAAGAATCAATGCTGCTGCAAGAATGAACGGTATCAGCTATTCCAGACTGATGAACGGTCTGAAAAAAGCAAACATCGAAATGAACAGAAAGATGTTATCCGAAATTGCAATTGCAGATCCCGCTGCTTTCACCGCTTTAGTAGAAAAAGCAAAAGCTGCTCTGTAAGAATCACAAGAAAAGGCGACCGAATCCCGGTCGCCTTAATTTTTTGTAGTGGACGGATGTCCAATGTAAAAAAACGGTCAAAAAAGTGTTTATGAAAAAATTAAAAAAAATTTCAAAAATTTTCAAAAAAACACTTGCAATTTGACAAACTATCTGATATAATATCAAAGGTTATGTTATGCGATGAAGTGGAAGGTGGCTTCAAAACGGTGAAAACCGGCTGTTTTGAAGGGAATTTCCACGGAGTATGTTTGGTTTGAAACCAGGCGGCTAAAAAACGGTAATTCATGATAACGACTTGGTGTACTCACATCATTACCTTTTGATGCCCGAAAATTTTTATGAGACGTTGTAAAAATCTTCGGGATATTTTATGGAATAGATGTGAAACACGAGGGTGAGTGTTAGAAAAATTGGTCCGTGTAGCCGAAACAGAACACCGAAAAAATTTAAAAGTATTTAGGAGGAAACACGGTTATGGCAGCAATGAAAGAAAAAATCAGAATCAGATTGAAAGCGTACGATCACGTTATTTTAGATCAGTCCGCTGAAAAAGTGGTGGAAACCGCAAAAAGAACTGGCGCAGGAGTGTCCGGCCCCATTCCGCTTCCCACCAAAAAAGAAATCGTTACGATCTTAAGAGCAGTACACAAGTACAAAGACTCCAGAGAACAGTTTGAAATGAGAACTCATAAGAGAATGATCGATATCTTAAACCCCACCGCAAAAACTGTTGACGCTTTGATGAAATTAGACCTGCCCGCAGGTGTTGAATTTGACATCAAACTGTAAGACGACTATTATTATACCATATATATAATAGTATGCGAGTTTTCTCTTACCTGTGTCAAAGAGAATTCGCATGGGCGAAAATCCGCCCGCCTGATACCCTAAAAATTTCTGGGGTACCAAGGTCATGTTGGGCAACCCCCAACCAATAACCATAGGAGGAAAACATTATGGAAAAAGCAATTCTGGGTAAAAAAGTCGGCATGACTCAGCTTTTCTCCGAAACCGGTAAATTTGTTCCGGTTACCGTGATCGAAGCAGGTCCTTGCGTTGTTACCCAAAAGAAAACCGTAGAAATCGACGGTTACAATTCAATTCAGGTTGGTTTTGTGGAAACCAAAGAAAAGAAATCTAACAAACCTTTAATGGGCCACTTCAAGAAAGCAGGCACCGCAATCATGAAATTCTTAAGAGAATTTAGATTAGCAGACACCGCTTCTTACAATGTTGGCGACGAAATCAAAGCAGGCATCTTCGCAGAAGGTGATACTGTTGACGTAACCGGTATCTCCAAAGGTAAAGGATACCAGGGTTCCATTAAAAGACACGGCCAGTCCAGAGTGCCCATGAGCCATGGTGCAGGTCCTGTTCACAGAAGCGCAGGTTCTATGGGAGCTTGTTCTTCCCCGTCAAGAGTATTCAAAGGTAAAAAACTTCCCGGTCACATGGGTAATGTTCAGGTAACTGTTCAGAACTTAGAAATCGTGAAAGTAATGGAAGACAAAAACCTGATCCTTGTAAAAGGTGCAATCCCCGGTCCTAAAGGCGGATTAGTTACCGTTAAAAGCGCTGTGAAAGCTTCCAAGTAATCACAGAGAGATATAGAAAATGCTTTTCACCCGCCAGGGTGACAAAACAATGATAATCAGCCTTTGGCTGGAAGGAGGAAATACGATGCCTAAAGTAGCATTATATAATATTGAAGGCAAAGAAGTCGGCGAAATCGAATTAAAAGATGAGATTTTTGCTATTGAAATCAGCAACGCTGCTCTTCATATGACTGTGAAAAACTACCTGGCAAATCAGAGACAGGGTACTCAGTCTACCAAAACCCGTACCGAAGTAAGCGGTGGCGGTGCAAAACCGTGGAAACAGAAAGGAACCGGTCGTGCAAGACAGGGCTCCATCCGTGCTCCCCAGTGGAAAGGTGGCGGCGTGGCTTTAGGTCCCAAACCGAGAGATTACAGCTACACCTTAAACAAAAAGACCAGAAGACTGGCATTAAAATCCGCTTTATCTGCAAAAGTAGCAGAAAACAACATTGTTGTTGTGGATAAGCTGGCTATGGACGAAATCAAAACCAAATCTTTCGTTAAGATTTTAGAAAACTTAAAAGTAGATACCAAAGCATTTGTGGTTACCGGTGCAAAAGAAGCAAACTTAATCGCTTCCGCAAACAATGTTCCCGGTGTGAAAACTGCAGTTGTTGATACCATCAACACCTACGATGTTTTAAATCACACCAAACTGGTGATTGAAGCATCTGCAGTAGCTAAATTAGAGGAGGTGTACTGCTAAGATGAACGCATACGATATCATTATTGCTCCGATCATTTCGGAAAAATCCATGGGCATGCTTGCTGAACAGAAGTACACTTTCAAAGTGAATGCAAATGCCAACAAAATCGAAATCAAAAAAGCCATTGAAGAAATCTTCAAGGTTGAAGTAGACAAGGTTACTACCATCAATGTAATCGGCAAAAACAAAAGAGTCGGCGTTCACGAAGGTAAACGTTCTGACTGGAAGAAAGCGATTGTCAAATTAAAAGGCACCAAAACAATCGAATTCTTTGAAAGTTTAAGATAAGGAGATGATTGAGAATGGCAGTAAAAACTTATAAACCGACTACACCGTCAAGAAGATATATGACCGCACCTGACTTCTCTGTGTTGTCTGATGTAAAACCTGAAAAATCTCTTCTTGTTAAACTGAAAAAACACGCCGGCAGAAACTCCTACGGTAGAATCACCGTAAGACACAGAGGCGGCGGAAACAAATCCAAATACAGAATTATCGACTTCAAACGTGACAAAATGGATATGCCTGCAACTGTTCTGAGCTTAGAATACGATCCGAACAGAACCGCATATATCGCATTAGTTCAGTATGAAGACGGCGAAAAGAGATACATCCTGGCTCCCAACGAATTAAAAGTTGGCCACAAAGTTATCTCCTCTGCAACCGCAGATATTAAACCCGGTAACACTTTACCGTTAGCAAACATTCCCGTTGGTACCGTTATTCACAACGTGGAAATCACCAAAAACAGAGGCGGCCAGCTGGTTCGTTCTGCAGGTAATGCAGCTCAGCTGATGGCTAAAGAAGGTGACTACGCTCAGGTAAGACTTCCCTCCGGTGAAGTTAGAAAAGTTCTGATCGAATGCAAAGCAACCATCGGTCAGGTAAGCAACTTAGAACATGAAAACGTTACCATCGGTAAAGCAGGTAGAACAAGACATATGGGTATCAAACCTACCGTTCGTGGTGTTGTTATGAACCCCTGTGACCATCCTCATGGTGGTGGTGAAGGTAAATCACCCATCGGTCGTCCGGCTCCTGTTACTCCCTGGGGTAAACCGGCTCTGGGCTTAAAAACCAGAAAGAAAAAGAAAATCACTAACCGCCTGATCGTGAAGACCAGAAACGGTAAATAATCATCGACATACACCGTAATCCGGCCCATGCTGGATTCGGTACCCCGATAAAACGCACATTCGTGCGAAAAAATCTACAAGGAGGCAGAAATAATGAGCCGTTCAATCAAAAAAGGGCCTTTCGTGGACCCCAAACTTTTGAAGAGAATTGAAGAAATGAATGATAAAGGCGAAAAAAGAGTTTTAAAGTCTTGGTCCAGATCTTCTACCATTTTCCCGCAGTTTGTTGGACACACCGTTGCAGTATATGACGGAAGAAAACATGTTCCGGTATATGTAACCGAAGATATGGTTGGTCACAAACTGGGCGAATTTGCTCCTACCAGAACCTACAAAGGTCATGCAGGTGCAAAAACTTCAAAATAATCCGGGTAATATCGAATCAAACCCGACACATAAGTTTAAATTTTAGAACCACCTAAGGGTGAAAGAGGAGGAATAAAAATGGAGGCAAAAGCAACTCTCCGTTATGCTAGAATATCTCCCCGCAAGGTAAAGATAGTGATTGATTTAATCAGAAACAAACCCGTTGGTCAGGCTTTGGCTATTTTAAGACATACTCCCAAAGCTGCATCTCCGCTGGTTGAAAAACTGTTATTATCAGCTATCGCTAATGCGGAAAACAATCATAATATGGCAAAAGACGACCTGTACGTTTCCGAATGCTTCGCAAATGCAGGCCCGATCCTGAAAAGAATCCAGCCCAGAGCACAGGGTAGAGCATTCAGAATCGCAAAAAGAACCAGCCATATTACCGTGGTTGTAAAAGAAAAAGAATAGGAGGTATGAGTAATGGGTCAGAAAGTTAACCCGCATGGTTTAAGAGTCGGCGTTATTAAAGATTGGGACTCCAAATGGTATGCTCCGGATCACAAATTCGGCGATACTTTGGTAGAAGACCACAAAATCAGAGTATTTTTAAAGAAATCTCTGTATCAGGCCGGCATTTCCAAAATTGAAATTGCTAGAAAAGCAAATAAAATCTTTGTTAAAGTATTCACTGCAAAACCCGGTATGTTAATCGGTAAAGGCGGTGCAGAATTAGAAAAAATCAGAGCTTCTGTTGTAAACTTACTGGGCGGTAACGCAAACGTTAACGTAAACATCGTTGAAGTAAAACCCGCTGAAATGGATGCAACTTTAGTAGCTGAAAACATCGCAGCTCAGCTGGAAAAACGTATTTCCTTCAGAAGAGCGATGAAACAGTCCATGCAGAGAACTATGAAGTTCGGTGCAAAAGGTATTAAAACTTCCGTTTCAGGCCGTGTTGGCGGTGCTGAAATTGCTAGAACTGAGCATTATCATGAAGGAACCATTCCGCTGCAGACATTAAGAGCAGACATTGACTACGGTTTTGCAGAAGCGAATACCACCTACGGTAAGTTAGGCGTTAAAGTTTGGATTTACAAAGGTGAAATTCTTCCTGAAAGCAAAAATGCGAAAAAAAATACTCAAGAGGGAGGAAAATAAGCTATGTTAATGCCTAAAAGAGTAAAAAGAAGAAAACAATTCAGAGGCAGAATGACCGGTAAAGCTTTAAGAGGTAACAAAGTAACCTACGGCGATTACGGTATTCAGGCTACCGAACCCGGCTGGATCACCGGTAACCAGATTGAAGCTGCCCGTATTGCAATCAACCGTTACATCAAAAGAGGCGGTAAAGTTTGGATTAAAATTTTCCCCGATAAACCGGTAACCGAAAAACCTGCTGAAACTCGTATGGGTAGCGGTAAAGGTTCTCCCGAATACTGGGTAGCAGTTGTAAAACCGGGCAGAGTATTATTTGAACTTGCCGGTGTAGACGAAGCTACTGCCAGAGAAGCTATGAGACTTGCGCAGCACAAACTGTCTGTAAAGACCAAGTTTGTCTTGCGTGAAAAAGAAGTGGAGGTAGAAAGCGATGAAGATTAAGAATATTAGAGATTTAGCGGATAAGGAGCTTAATCAGAAACTCGCTGAGCTGAAAATTGAGCTTTTTAACTTAAGATTTCAACATGCCACCAACCAGCTTGATAACCCCATGAGAATGAAAGAAGTTAAAAAAACCATCGCGAAAATCAAGACTGTATTAAAAGAAAGAGAACTGGGAATCAACCAATAATTTCCCGTGAGGTTTAGAATCGCCTTTCCCGAAAGTTTTGGTGAAGGGCGGAAATGGAGGAACTAAATCATGTCCGAAAGAGGCTTTAGAAAAGTTAGAATCGGCGAAGTTGTAAGCGACAAAATGGATAAAACCATCGTTGTTAAGATCGAAGATTCTGTAAAGCATCCGATTTACAAAAAAATCATCAAAAGAACCATTAAGTTCAAAGCACATGATGAAAACAACGAATGTAACATCGGCGACAGAGTTGAAATCATGGAAACAAGACCGTTATCCAAAGACAAAAGATGGAGACTTACAAAAATCGTTGAAAAAGCAAAATAAGATTGTTTCTGCGGTAGTAATACCGTTAATAAAAACGCTTGCGACATATGTCAGTAAGCAGAGGAGGATTACGATGATTCAGCAAGAAAGCAGAATGAAGGTAGCTGATAACACCGGTGCAAAAGAACTGCTGGCAATCAGAGTTCTGGGCGGATCCAAAAAAAGATACGCTAATATCGGCGATGTAGTTGTAGCTACTGTCAAAAAAGCAACACCCGGCGGAGTTGTGAAAAAAGGTGACGTTGTAAAAGCTGTTATCGTTAGAAGCGTGAAAGGTGTTCGCCGTCAGGACGGAACCTACATCAGATTCGACGAAAACGCAGCTGTAATTATTAAAGATGACAAAAATCCGAGAGGCACTCGTATTTTTGGCCCTGTTGCAAGAGAGCTTCGTGACAAGGAATATTCCAAAATTTTATCCTTGGCTCCTGAAGTATTGTAAGGGAGGTAACGAAAATGTACAAGAAAGTTAATGTAAAAAAAGATGACCGCGTAGTGGTTATTTCCGGTAAAGACAAAGGCAAAAAAGGTAAAGTTCTGGTAGTAAACCCCAAAGCAGGTAAAGTTATCGTTGAAGGCGTTAACGTTGCTACCAAACACACCAAACCCAAAGCTCAGGGTCAGACCGGTGGTATTGTAAAACAGGAAAGTCCGATTTATGCTTCCAAAGTAATGCTCATTTGCCCCAAATGTGGTAAAGCAGCAAGAACCGGTAAGAAAATCCTGGACAACGGCAAAAAAGTTAGATATTGCAAAAAATGCAATGAAACTTTAGGCGAATAAGAAAGGGAGGTAAACAACGATTATGTCTAATTTAGCTAATTTATATAAAAACGAAGTTGCACCTGCCCTGATGAGCAAATTCGGATACAAATCTGTAATGCAGATTCCGAAAATCGACAAAGTTGTTGTAAACATCGGTGTTGGTGAAGCAAAAGACAATGCAAAAGCCTTAGAAAGCGCTGCTGCAGACTTAACTTTGATCACCGGTCAGAAAGCCGTTCTGACCAAAGCAAAAAAATCCGTTTCTAACTTCAAATTAAGAGAAGGCATGAACATCGGATGTAAAGTAACTTTACGTGGCGAAAGAATGTATGAATTTATCGAAAGATTATTCTGCATCGCTCTTCCCCGTGTAAGAGACTTTAGAGGTATTAGCGCAAACTCCTTTGACGGCCGCGGCAACTATGCATTCGGTATCAAAGAACAGCTGATTTTCCCGGAAATCGAATACGATAAGGTTGAAAAAATCAGAGGTATGGATATTGCTTTCGTTACTACCGCAAAAACTGACGAAGAAGCAAAAGAATTACTGACTCTGATGGGCGCACCCTTCATCAAAGCGTAATTGGATTTCTGAAGATTCCAAGAACACAAGAGTAAAGTGAAAGGAAATGGAAACAAATGGCTAAAAAATCTATGATTAATAAGCAGCAGAAACCCCAGAAGTTCAGCACCAGAGAATACAACAGATGTAAAATCTGCGGCAGACCTCATGCTTATCTTAGAAAATATGGCATTTGCCGTATTTGCTTCAGAGAACTGGCATACAAAGGTCAGATTCCCGGCGTAAAGAAAGCAAGCTGGTAAGATTGGTTTTTGCAGGCGAAAGACTGTAGTTGCCTGGTTGGGCAAATGAGCTTTCCTAAAAAAGAGGAGGCTCCCAAAGAATTAAGAACAAGGTTTTAGGTAAGTCGTATCACCTCGGCGTGATAAACAATACCTTAAAAAAGGAGGCTATACAATGCAGATCACAGATCCTATTGCAGATATGCTTACAAGAATTAGAAATGCAGGTACAGCAAAACACGATACCGTGGACGTTCCCGCATCTAATATGAAAAAAGCAATCGCTGAGATTCTTTTAGAAGAAGGCTACATCAAGAATTTTCAGCTGATTGACAACAGCACTCAGGGCATCATCAGAATCACCCTGAAATATGGCGCAAACAAAACTAAAACAATTAATGGTTTGAGAAGAATTTCAAAACCGGGTCTCAGAGTTTACGCGAAGAGCGAAGAACTGCCGAAGGTATTAAAAGGCCTGGGTATCGCGTTGGTTTCCACTTCCAAAGGAATCATGACCGATAAAAAAGCAAGACAGGAAAATGTCGGCGGCGAAATTCTCGCTTATATTTGGTAATGGAGGGATAAAAGATGTCTAGAATTGGTAAAATGCCGATCTCCGTACCGAATGGAGTAACAGTAACAATCGGCGCTGAAAATTTAGTAACTGTAAAAGGTCCCTTAGGAACTTTAGAACAGAAGTTCAACAAGGACATGGTCCTGAAATTGGAAAACAACGAAGTAACCGTAACCAGACCCAGTGATGAAACAGCACATAGAGCTTTACACGGTTTAACTCGTACCATCCTTTCCAATATGATTACCGGTGTTACCTCCGGTTTCTCTAAAGAACTGGACGTAAACGGTGTTGGTTACAGAGTTGCAAAACAGGGCAATAAAATCGTTATGAACTTAGGTTATTCTCATCAGGTTGAGATGGAAGAACGTGACGGTATCACCCTGGAATGCCCCACACCGAATAAAATCATCGTAAAAGGTCCCGACAAACAGAAAGTTGGTCAGTTCGCTGCTAACATTCGTGAAAAAAGACCTCCGGAACCCTACAAAGGTAAAGGTATTAAATACGTTGATGAAGTTATTATCAGAAAAGAAGGTAAAACCGGCGCTAAGAAAAAATAATCTAAAGATTGTTTTTATTAGCTGTTTTATCAGATTGATTAAAGGAGTGAATAAACAGTGGTTAAAAAGCAAAACAGTAATGTTGCCAGAGTAAAAAGACATTACAGAATCAGAAATAATATTAAAGGCACTGCACAGAAACCGAGACTGAATGTGTTCAGAAGCTTAAATCACATTTATGCTCAGATTATTGATGACGTTGCAGGTGTTACCTTAGTTTCCGCTTCTACTTTAAGCCCTGAATTCGGCAAGAATCCGGGTGGAAATATTGAAGCTGCGAAAAAAGTTGGTTTATTGGTTGCAGAAAAAGCAAAAGCCAAAGGTATCGAAGTTGTAGTATTCGACCGTGGCGGCTATCTGTACCACGGACGCGTTGCCGCTTTGGCTGAAGGTGCCAGAGAAGGCGGACTGCAGTTCTAATTACACTTTAGTGATAAGGAGGAAATACAATCGTGAATCAAGCTAAATTTGATCCGGCTACGCTGGATATTAAAGAAAAAGTTGTTGCCTTAAACAGAGTTGCTAAAGTTGTAAAAGGTGGTAGAACCTTCCGTTTCTCAGCTTTGGTTGTAGTAGGTGACGAAAACGGTAGAGTAGGTTGCGGTATGGGTAAAGCAGCTGAAATTCCGGATGCAATCAGAAAAGGTATTGAGGATGCAAAGAAAAATATGGTGGAAATTCCCCTGTATAAAACTACAATTCCTCATGAAGTTATCGGTGAATTTGGCGCAGGTAGAGTGTTATTAAAACCCGCTGCTGAAGGTACCGGCGTTATCGCTGGTGGTCCCGCCAGAGCAGTATTAGAACTGGCAGGCATCAGAGATATCAGAACCAAATGTTTAAGATCCAATAATCCTAGAAACGTAGTATCCGCTACTATCGCAGGATTAAAGAGCTTAATGAGTTTAAAAGAAGTGGCTGATAAAAGAGGTAAAACTCCCGCTGAAATCGTAAAATAAGAACGGTTTCACCGGAATCAGAACCATAAAAGATGAGTCCGAAAGAAAGGAATGTGCTTGAAACGTTAGCGTTTTAGCACTTGGTAATTTAAAAATGGCTAAATTAAAAGTTACTTTAAAAAAGAGCCTGATCGGTCGTCTTGACAGCCATATTAAGACTGCAAACGCATTAGGCTTGAAAAAAATCAGAGATGAAAAAATCCATAATGATACACCTCAGATCAGAGGTATGGTAAAAAAAGTATCTTATCTGGTAGACTGTGAAGAAGTCTAAAAAAAGTAAAATTCATTCGGAGGTGTAAATATTATGAGATTAAACGAATTGTCTCCGGCTCCGGGTTCCGTAAAAGAGCGTTACAGAAAAGGTAGAGGTCACGCTTCCGGTAACGGAAAACAAGCCGGCAAAGGCCACAAAGGTCAGAAAGCAAGATCCGGCGGCGGTGTAAGACCCGGCTTTGAAGGCGGTCAGATGCCGTTAGCAAGAAGACTCCCCAAAAGAGGCTTCCACAATTTCTTTGCGAAAAACTATACCGAAATTCATCTTTCCGATTTAGAAAGATTTGAAAACGGAACTGAAGTTACTGCTGAACTGTTAAAAGAAACCGGCGTAATTTCTAAAATCAATGACGGAATTGTTGTTTTAAACAGAGGAGATCTTACCAAAAAGCTAACAGTAAAAGCTGCAAGATTCTCAAAAGCTGCTGCTGAAAAAATTACTGCTTTAGGTGGAAAGACTGAGGTGATTTAATATGTTTAGCATATTAAAAAATGCATGGAAAATTCCGGATCTGAGAAAAAAAATCATGTATACTCTGTTGTTGCTGATTGTTTTCAGATTAGGATCGCATATCCCCGTTCCCTTTGTAGACAGAAATATTTTATCTCAGCTGTTCGGTGGTAATAACAACACCCTGTTCGGTCTGGCAAACGTGATTTCCGGGAATGCTCTGGAGCAGGCAACTATCTTTGCAATGAGCATCACCCCCTACATTAACTCTTCCATTATTATGCAGCTTCTGACCGTTGCAATTCCTGCTCTGGAAAGAATGGCAAAAGAAGGGGAAGAGGGCAAAAAGAAAATTGCCACCATCACCCGTGTTGTTACTATCGTATTAGCATTTGTGCAGGCAGCAGGCTTGTATATGGCAGTTGCTGATGCACAGCTCAGAGGACCTGCAACCTTCTTTGTAGTAGTTCTCACGTTAACTGCAGGTACCGCATTCTTAATGTGGTTAGGTGAACAGATCAACGACAGAGGTATCGGTAACGGTATTTCCCTCCTGATCTTCTCCGGTATCGTAGCAAGAATTCCAAGCGGTATCAGAAGCCTTGCAACAGCTGTTGAAGGTGGAGCACTTTCCATCATCACACTGATCATCTTCGTGATCGTTGCAGTAGCAGTTACAGCAGGAGTTATCGCTATCCAGGAAGGACAGAGAAGAATTCCTGTGCAGTATGCAAAGAGAGTTGTTGGTAGAAAAATGTACGGCGGTCAGTCCACTCATATCCCTATGAAGGTTAACCAGTCCGGCGTTATTCCAATCATCTTCGCGATGTCTCTCTTACAGTTCCCACTGACAATCACTTACTTCTTAAAGTCAAACTCCGGTTTCACTGAATTCGTAACTAAGTGGTTATCACCATCAGGCATGCCTGGTGTTTGGGTATACGGTGCATTAAACGTAGTATTAATCATATTCTTCACATATTTCTATACTCAGGTTTCCTTCAACCCAGCAGATGTTGCTGACAACATGAAGGCTAAC
>JAZQKB010000017.1:0-31528 GCA_045541975.1 Clostridia bacterium
ACCCGACCGCAATCTTTGATTGCGTTATCGGGTCGGGTTCTTATTTTAGTAGTTCATCTGTCAGACGAATCATTTCGGGAGCAATTTTTTTGCGAAGTTTTGTGAGGGTTTTTTGATGAATGGGATAGGCAAGTAACAACACACCGATTCCCGCAATTCCAACAAAAATGCCGGGAAGAAACCACTGGCCGGCAAATACCATACACATGCTCATACCAAGTCCCAAAATCAGGGTACCGATAATGCCCATACTCAGTGCACGGACGGTTGCTTTATTCTGAACCTCGGCATCCAGTCTGCGCAGACGTTGCATGGCATCTTCTTCTTGAGGGATATATTTTTTACGGATATTTCTGACTTCTTCCTGTTCTTTGGCGGAATAGGAAAAGGAAAAGGACTGTTCTTTATTGTCCATAGGTTCTGACCTCCTGTGTTTTATCTGTCTGCTTTAATTTTTGATTGCTTCTTACAATCATATGAATTGCCATTGCAATAATCAATACCGAAAGCACGCCACCGCTCACTCCAAGAAAAATTTTTTTGGTCAATTCATCCATAGAACCATCGTTAAAGGTAGTCAGCATGGTGGATTCCAAAGTTAGCATGGACACGCAGGCAGATGCCAAGCTAATTGCCTTGGATGCCGAAAAAATAGGACTGTGGTGTTTTCGGTATTTTACGAAATTAATAATGGCAAACGTCAAGGCAGTAAAGGTATATGCGGCCATGGCAATGGTGGTAATTTCGTGGTGATGGAAGGTTCGGTTCCAGTACACCATAAAGAAAATAATGAAACTGAGCGCCAGGTTCATGACAAGAAATATAATACCGCAGGAACGGTAGCGGATCAGTTCTTCCCGCATTTTTTCACCGGGGTGATGCTTTCTGCTGTGACGAAGCAGAAAAAATCGCATCACTGCCAGCAGCAAGTAATATCCAGCCAGGGAATGGTACCAGAAGGTGTGATGATAAAAGCCAAGTCCCATCTGAAAGATAGCATAGACAGTGTTAAAAATCAATGTACCGTATAACGAAAGATTTACCCGAAGTCTGGCATCTGCTTTCCAGATTTGAAGATACCTGTTTTCCGAGCGAAAAACCTTGATAAAGGCAATGAGCGTGGGAAGCTTCATACACCAGACGGTCAGGGTGTAAAAACTCAGTACATACGAAAGAATAGCAACAACGGAGTCGGATTCCAGATAAATCAGAGAATACACTAAAAATGCGATTGCAACAGGAAGAAGCATCAACATCATTGCAAAGTGAGGAAACAGAATTGCTTTTCCGATTCTTTTAAAGTTCATGCTATCCCCTCCGTATTCTCACCGTGAAGGTTGTGCCAACTCCCACGGAGCTTTCCACATGGATTTCTCCCTGCAGAATGTCTATCACTTTTTTTACCAGAGCCAGTCCCAAACCGTTCCCACGGGTGGCACGGGAAGTATCTCCCTGATAGAATTTTTCAAAAATATGAGCACCTACCTCTGCACTCATACCGCAACCTGTATCTGCCACTTTTACAACGGCGTGATGAGGAGTTGCGCTCATCGTAACACTGACAGTTCCGCCTGATTCCGTAAATTTAAAGGCATTGGAAAACAGATTGTTCCATACTAAACTTAAAAGCTCGCTGTCTGCTTTGACCATCACGTTTTCCGCAATGTCTGTTTGGATTTCGATTTGGGATTTTTCCCACACAGTTTCATACCGCAATAAGCATTCGCAAAGCTGTTCGCCTAGGTTAAATTCTGTAGCATCAGGATAAATCTGCTGGTTTTCCAGTCGGTTCAGCTTTAAAATGTTGGTCATCATATCTGCCATACGGCGGGATGCATCTGTTACCGCTTTGGCATATTCTATCCGTTTTTCGGTGGGTAAGTCAGGCGATTGCAACAGAGTGCCGTAATTTTGCATCACGCTTAAGGGAGTTTTTATTTCATGGGACACATTGGCAATAAAATCTGTACGCAATGTTTCCACGCTGTTAAGCTCCTTTGCCATTTGATTGAAGCAATCGGCAATCCGGTCAAAACTGTCATCAGCGCCAAAGCTTTTGTGTGGCTTGATGCGAACGGAAAAGTCGCCCTCAATGATTTTCTCGGCAGCGTCGGTAATTCGCTTGACAGGACGCTCTAAAATCATTTTTCGACGGAACGCATCCAACATCGTGAATAATAAACTTAAAAACAGTACATTTAAAAAGGTGATTTTCGCAGCGGTGCCGATATTTTCATCCGTCAGCGTAAGATTTAAGCTATCTCGCAGGATGGACACAAAAAGCATGGTACTGCAGGTAATCACAAAGGCAACCAGCGCAAAAAACAGAAAATATTGATTGAGCCATTTTAAACTTTTTTCAACTGCACTTTTTTTCACTTGATCACCGCCTTATAACCCAGTCCGTGAACGGTTTTTAATTCAAAATCCGTACAGTGGGACAATTTGGCACGAAGCTTGGTGATATAAACGTCCACAGCTCTGGGAGCGGTTTCAGTTTCCACATCCCAAAATTCATCCATCAGCTGGGTACGGGTAAAGGTTTTTTTGGGATAGGACAGCAACTTATATAAAATGCCAAATTCCCGATTGGTAAGAGAAATTTCTTCTCCGTTCAGATAGGCAGTATGCTCATCAGCATCCATCACAAAGGAGCCGATTTCCAGTTTTCGGGACTGAGCAATTTTGGCACGACGAAGAAGGGCGCCGATTCGTAAAAACAGCTCGTCCAGATCAATTGGCTTCACCATATAATCGTCCACTCCTATGCGAAAGCCTCTTTGTTTTGAGGCAATGTCATCCCGAGCAGTCATAAACAAAATGGGAATATCAGCATTTAGTTCCCGTACCGTTTTGGCAAATTCAAAGCCGTCAATTTCAGGCATCATAATATCGGACACGATTAAATCAAACACAGTTTCATACATAGCGTCATAAGCTTCTTCTGCCCGAAGACAGCCCACTGCCTCATATCCCGAACGATTTAAAAAGGTGCAGACTGTTTGATTTAAGTCACGGTCATCCTCTACCACCAATATTTTAAACACAATACCACCTCCGTGTGTGTACTTTTTGATAGTATCATCATACAACCCAAATGTTAAAGTTTTGTTAACATTTTGCATTTTGAAAAAAAGAAACGGCAATGTCAATTTGACATTGCCGCTGAAACCTATTATTTGGTTGCTTTTGTTGCTGCAATCTGTTGCTCAGCTTCTTCTTTGCGACGGGTTGCTTCGGTAAGCTGTTCTTCTTGTTTTGCCTGCATCTTTGCTTTATGGGTTGCGGGATTTCCCATTGCCTTTGCTTCTTCCCACTGCGCTTTGGATTCTGCTTTTACCGCTTCAAACTGTGCTTTATCCACCTCGTGTTGCGCTTTGGCACTTTCTTTCATATCGCGGAATGCATTTTTCAAAAATTCTTTCATCTGGTTTCTCCTATTCTTTCATCAGTTGATCGCTTAATGCAAAAATTTCATTTGCATATTTTTTACGGCGCACATTCAGAATTGTTTTATAAATCGGATAGTTTACAATGACCATTAAAAGTCCGATAATACCAATGATAATTCCTAATACCATAGGATTTGGAATACTGAGAATTGCGGCAATATCAGTCATTACAAGACTCATGCCACTGCCCATTACTAACGCTGCAATACTTCCGAAAATGTAAGCAAACAGATTGGCGGGGCGTTGCACCTTTTTATCTAACTGTTTTAAGGTGTCGAGCATGCTTGTTTCTTCTTTCTGATACTTGGAACGGATGTTCTGAATAATAAAATTCTGGTCGTTTAAATTCATGGTAAATTCCTCCTTGTTTTCATCTTACAAGGCAGATTATAACGGGTGCTTGTTAAAAAAGTTTTTATAAAATGTTAATTTTTTGTTAATTTTATGAAAATATTATAAACACATAAAAACATGAACATTTATTGATATTGTTGCCGGTTTGCTTTTACGAACAGAAACAATCGTGCCGCAGGAAAATATTGTGCCTGAAGTTATGAGCTTAGCAGACAGATTTTTCATCAAACCATAAAAAAATACCGCTGCATATTTTGATATATGTAACGGTATTTTTTTATAGTTCCTTTTTTTGTAACCGGGTCACACATTCGCAGTGAAAAGTTCTGGGGAATAAATCAAAAGGATAAACGGTATCAGCCTGATAGCCGTTTTCAGTCAGATATTTCATGTCCCGGGCAAGGGTAGCCGGGTTACAACTGATATATACAATTGCTTTTGGCCGAATTTCTGTCAGCATTTGAAGCAGAGATTCATCACAGCCGCTACGGGGGGGATCTAACACAACGGCATCTGGGATAATTCCTTGTTGTACCAGATTGGGAGCTTCCTCTTCAGCCTTCCCACAGATAAATTCCACATTTTGAATGCCATTTGCAGCACAGTTCATCTTAGCATCTTCTATCGCAGGAGCACAACTTTCAATTCCGTAAACTTTCTTAGCTTTTTTGGAAAGATTTAATGTGATTGTTCCGATTCCGCAATATAAATCAAATACTGTTTCGTAATCATCTGCTAAAAGAGACAATGCTTTTTGATATAGCTTTTCAGCCTGTAATGTATTCACCTGATAAAAGGAGGGTAGCGAAATTCCAAAAGAAATTCCGTTCATCAAATCGTTCAGGTATTTTTTTCCATAAAGCGTAATGGTTGTATCTCCTAAAATGACGTTTGTTTTTTTGGTGTTTAGATTGACAGCAATGCTGACAATAGAGGGATTTACTGCAAGCAGTTTTTTGATTAAGGAATCTGTATGTAAAGCGGCTTCCACATTCTGTTTCAGATTGACTACCAAACCAACCATAATTTCGCCGGAATGTTCACCTCGGCGAATAAAAATATGACGTACAATACCGGAGTGTGTTTCTTCCACATACGGTTTAATCTGATAGTTTTGCAAATGAGAAAGGATGCATTCAGAAATGTCGAAAAATTCAGGATAGGTGATATTGCACTGGCGGCACGGGATGATTTCGTGAGTTCTGGCACGGTAAAAACCGGAAACGATGTGTTGTTCTTTGTCGTATCCTACCGGAAGAAGCATTTTATTTCGATAAGCGTCTTTTCTGGGAGATGGTTCGGTAGGAGCAATGTCAGAAAAATTGCTACCCATAGGACGGAAGGCATTCTGAACCAACTGCCGTTTGATGTTGCATTCGTTTTCATAAGTCGTATGATGAAACACGCAGCCTCCGCACTGTTTTGCCACAGGGCATACCGACTCAATTCTGTGTTGAGAAGGGGAGAGCAGTTTTTCGATTTTGCCGTAAGCAGAGTTTTTCAGTACTTTTAAGATTTTTACTTCTGCTTTTTCGCCAATTAGAAGCTCCGGTACAAACACCACAAATCCATCGTCTGTTTTTCCAATTCCGCTTCCGTTATGAGCAATGTCGGTTACCGTAACGGTTACCATTTCATTTTTCTTTAACATATTATATATAAGAAGTTGAAACTTCTTGATCCTTTCTGGTAGTCAAACCGGAAAATTGTGGGAAATCTGTTGAAATCCGTTGAGTTGTTGTTATTTTAACACAAAAGTAAATGAATTTCAACCCCCTTTTTTGACACGTTATGCAAAATGTATAAAATAAATTTGATTTTTTTGGTGAATTAACCACTTTTCTTTTTGAAATAACTGTGTTATAATGAGTCCATAGTAAAATTTTAACATGGGGGTAAATTGTAATGGCAGGTTTAATTTTAAAAAATCTCTGCAAAGTTTATGAAGGCAGTCAGCAGAAATCTGTTGATAATTTCTGTCTGGATATTGAAGATAAAGAGTTTATCATTCTGGTTGGTCCTTCCGGTTGCGGTAAGTCCACTACCTTAAGAATGATTGCTGGTTTGGAAGAAATCACCAGCGGTGAACTGTATATTGGTGACACTCTGATGAACGATGTGTCTCCCAAAAACAGAGATATTGCAATGGTATTCCAGAGCTATGCACTCTATCCGCACATGACCGTGTTTGAAAACATGGCATTTGGTCTGAAACTGAAAAAAGTTCCGAAGGCTGAAATCAAAAGAAGAGTTACCGAAGCAGCTAAAATCTTAGATATTGAACATCTGTTAGATAGAAAACCGAAGGCTTTATCCGGCGGTCAGAGACAGCGTGTTGCACTGGGACGTGCAATCGTTAGAGAACCGAAAGTATTCTTAATGGACGAACCTCTTTCCAACCTGGATGCTAAATTGAGAGTTCAGATGAGAGCTGAAATCGGTAAACTCCATCAGAGACTGCAGACCACCTTTATCTACGTTACTCATGACCAGACTGAAGCTATGACCATGGGTACCAGAATCGTTGTTATGAAAGATGGTGTGATTCAGCAGGTAGATACTCCTCAGAATCTGTACGATCATCCGGTAAATATGTTCGTAGCAGGATTTATGGGTAGCCCGCAGATGAACCTGGTAACTGCAAATCTTACCGGTTCCGGTGATGATTTATATCTGGAATTTGCTTCCTGCAAAATCAAATTACCTGCAAGCAAAATCAACGATGTTGTAAAAGAACATATTGGTCAGGAAGTTGTATTCGGTATCCGTCCTGAAGATATTCATGACGAAGAAGCATTTATTTCCGCATTCCCGGATGCATCACTGGATGTAGAAGTTGATTTCTCTGAATTAATGGGTGCAGAAACCTATCTGTATCTGTTAGCAGGTGATAATAAATTCACTGCAAGAGTAAATCCCAGAACCACCGCAAAAACCGGTGATTCCATCAAAGTTGCATTTGATATGGAAAAACTCCATCTGTTTGATCCTGCAACTGAACTTTCTATTACAAAAGAATAGTCAAATAAAAGTCTGCCCAGCCTTGGGCAGACTTTTTTGATGCATAGAAATGAAACTTTTAAAAATTGAAAGAAACACTTGCAAATTGGAAAAAATATGATATAATATAATTGTTTAGGAAATAGTTACCGAACAGAGAAAATGAAAAGGGAGTAGCTAGCGTAATGTGAAATGCATTGCGGTTACGGTACCGTCAGTACGATATCTTTTTAAGATATCCGGTTAGTAATGAAATGGCAAGACTTTTCTGTATGTATTTACAGGGAAGGTTTGTCTTTTTTTATGCCTTTTCTGTAGATTGCATCTCAAAACGATAAAAAGGAGACATTTCAATGGAAGTTTTATTGCAGTTAGGATTACTGGTAATTGGGTTTGCCATGCTGGTCAAAGGGGCGGATTGGTTTGTTGACGGCGCCGCCGGGATTGCCACCAAATTTAAAATACCACAATTGGTGATTGGATTGACCATTGTAGCGATGGGGACCAGTGCTCCTGAAGCAGCGGTCAGTATTTCAGCTGCATTAGGCGGCAATGCTGATATCACGATTGGCAATATTGTTGGTAGTAACATTTTAAATGTGTTAATCATTTTAGGACTTTCTGCAGTAATTACCCCATTGGTTGTTGCAAAGTCTACGATCCGTGTGGATATTCCAGTGGTGCTGATTGCATCTCTGCTGTTATTATTAGGACTGGACGGAGTGCTTGGATTTTGGGAAGGCATTTTGTTATTAGTTGTCTTTGTGGCATATATGACATATCTTTTCGTGGTTACCTTAAGACAAAAGGATCGGGAATCGGAAGAAATTAAGGAACTTCCTATTTGGAAAGCTCTTTTGTTTACCGTAGTTGGTCTTGGTCTCATTGTGTGGGGCAGTAATGTAACCGTTAATTCGGCTACCGTTTTAGCAACAATGTGGGGAATGAGTCCAAGATTTATCGGCCTTACCATTGTTGCATTGGGTACCTCTTTACCGGAATTATTCACGTCTGTGATTGCTGCCAAAAAGGGCAATGCGGATATCGCTATCGGAAATATTGTGGGAAGCAACATTTTCAACATTTTGTTTGTGGTTGGAATTTCCACTTTGATTATTCCCGTACCCTTCCAAAGTAAGTTCCTGTTTGATACTATCGTTACCATTGGATCACTTGTGTTACTCTGGTTATGTTGTGCGAAAGATAAAAAACTGCCCAGATGGGCAGGTTGGCTGTTCTTATTGTGCTATGCAGCATATTTCACTGTGTTGGTATTTCAACCGTAATAAAAAAGCTCTCGAATGAGAGCTTTTTTACTATCCCAAATTTTGAAATTCTTCTAATTCATGCAAGCAGGCATTTTTGTACGGCTCTTCCAGGGGTTGCTGAAATACTTTCATTTTTGCCTCTTTTACCATTTTTATAAAATCTTCCATACATGCAAGGGGGACTTCACTTTGCATACCGCTTACATATTCGTAAGTAAAGCCGTGGTTATCGGTGCCTGCAAACTCTAAAAGTTCATACTGCTTTGCATATTTTTGCGCAGAATCATTTTCAAAGTCGGTGCGGGAAGCATTTACAGTTTCTACTCCATGCACACAACGGGGAAACAGACGGATGTGATCAATATATCCTGCTTCCCGGAAGGGATGTGCCTGAATTACCAATGCCCCATGCTGGATATAGTAGGGAAGTGCCTGACTTGGTTTCATAGTTTCAATTTCAGGATGTGCTAAAAACCATTCCTGATCCAGACCGTAAATTAAAAAATCGGTTCCGTCAATATAAGAAGATTCCACTCCGCAAAACACTTTGATGCCTATTTCATCCTGTAGTTTTAATGCATCACGGTAATCGGAAAAATAAAATCGGATTTTCTCTTCATAGGGCAGCGTTTTATCAATTCCAATATTGCCGTCAATAAAATGATTGGTGATAAAGATGCCGTCAAATCCAATTTTTTTATAAAATTCCATAATTTGTCGCACAGTGACCCTGGCACATTTGCTCACAGGTGTTGTGTGAAGATGGGTTTCATATCTGAACATGGTATCGCCTCCGGGGGATATTATATCAAAAATTATGAAAAATAGCAATTCTTTTTCCGAAAAAAATAAGGAAATAACAAAAAAACAAAAAAAGTGAAAAAAACTAAAAAAAAATTCAATTTTACTCTTGACAAATCGGAATTAAGACTGTATAATGTTTGAGGTAACGGGATGTAGCGCAGCTTGGTAGCGTGCTTGAATGGGGTTCAAGAGGTCGCAAGTTCGAATCTTGTCATCCCGACCAGAAACGGATTGTTCTTCGGAACAGTCCGTTTTTCTTTTCTCAAAAATTACTTGCATCGTGCGACATTTTATGCTATACTACTGTAGTATCAATAGATTGAAAAGGAACGTATTATGGGAAAGTTCAGTTTATTTCAAAATAAAAAAGCACTTCATGCAGTATACATAGGATTCTTATGTTCTATGTCTTATCTTGCGGTATATTTCGCAAGAAATATTCTAAGCACTTCCTCACCGCAAATGATTGCAGGCGGTTATACCAAAGCCTATATCGGAGAGGTTGTGGCAGTTTATAATATTTTCTATGCCATCGGGCAGTTAATTAACGGTGCCATCGGTGACCGTGTGAAGGCAAGATATATGATCAGTATCGGTCTTTTGATGGCAGGTGTCAGCAATTTTGTGTTTTCACAGATGGCAGGTACCACTCCCCATATCGCTCAATATGTATACGGGATGACAGGATTTTTCCTGGCAATGATTTATGCGCCGATGATGAAGGTCGTTGCAGAAAACACAGAACCAATCTATGCTACCCGTTGTAGTTTAGGGTTTACTTTTGCTTCTTTTTTTGGCTCTCCCTTGGCAGGTGTGATTGCTTCCGTGTTTGTGTGGCAAAGTGTGTTTGGAATTAGCAGCGTAGCTTTAGGCGTGATGGCAGTTTTCGTATTTTTCTTCTTCTTGTTGTTTGAAAAGAAGGGAATTGTGAAATATAATCAGTACCGCACCAAAGAAAAAAGTAAGCTTGATATCCGAGAACTTGTTCGCCGGCGGATTCTCCGTTTTACATTGATTTCTATTATTACCGGTGTGGTTCGTACCTCCGTGGTATTCTGGATGCCCACCTATATTTCAGAGCATCTTGGTTTTGCACCGGAGCAATCAGCTCTTATTTTTACAGCTTCCACCTTTATTATTTCGTTAATGGCATTTATTTCGGTAGCAGTTTATGAACTTTTAAAGAGAAATTTAGATAAAACTATGTTTTTGATGTTTGTTTCAGCTACCGTGTTTTTCACGTTGTTGTATTTTGTGAAAAATCCTGTCTTAAACATTGCCTGCTTTGTGCTTGCGATTATGTCATCCAACGGTGCGGCATCTATGCTTTGGAGTCGTTATTGCCCGAGTTTACGGGATACAGGACGTGTATCTACCGTAACCGGATATCTGGATTTTGTCAGTTATATTGCTGCAGCAGTTGCCAGCGTTGTATTCTCCAATGCCGTAACGTCAATTGGATGGGGCAATCTTATTTTAATCTGGGTTTCGCTAATGGTGGTAGGCGCATTGATTTCCTGCCCGAAATTTCAGAAAAATATTCCTGATTTAACTTGCTAATTTTCGGTAACTATGTTACAATAATAAAAGAGATTTCCAAGCGATTGAAAAATATATGTGATGGGAGATAATTCCAATGAAAACAGTAAACGATATTTTACAAATGATTAAAGAACACGACATTAAAATGGTAGACTTTAAAATGGTAGATATCAACGGTCAGTTCCGTCATGTTACCATTCCTGCCAGCAATTTTTCGGAAAAAACCATGAAAAACGGTATCGGATTTGATGCTTCCAACTATGGCTACGCAGTGGTAGAAAAGAGCGATATGGTATTTATTCCTGATCCCGACACCGCCCAGGTGGATCCTTTCTGTGATATTCCCACCTTGTCTATGACGGGGAATGCCATGATTATTGATAATCCCAACAACAGACCTCTTGCTCAGTATCCCAGAAATATTGTGGCAGCAGCAGAACAGTATTTAAAAGACAGCGGTATTGCAGATACCATGCTTATTTTACCAGAATTTGAATTTTATCTGTTCAATCAGGCAGGCTGGGAAGTTTCTGCAAATTCTGTTGGGTTTACCGTGGATGCTCAGCAGGCACATTGGAACAGCTATGAAGAAGGCTTAGGAAACATTGTTTCCAAACAGAAAAACTATCATATTGCAAAACCCTTTGATACCACCTATGAAGCACGTAGTGAAATGTGCCTTTTAATGGAGGAAGCAGGCATCAAATTAAACTATCATCATCCTGAAGTTGGCGCAGGTGGACAGTTTGAAATCGAACCGGAACTGGGCCAGATGTCTAAAATGGCAGATGCTACCATGATGATTAAATATATTATTCATAATGTTGCAAGAAAATACGGCCTTTCCGCAACCTTTATGCCAAAACCGATTATGGGAGAAGCAGGCAACGGTATGCATGTTCATATGTTGCTGTTAAAAGACGGTCATCCCGTATTCTCCGATGATAACGGCTATTCCAACTTAAGTCAGGAAGCACATTGGTTTATGGGCGGTTTGTTAAAACATATTGCATCTTTATGTGCAATTACCAACCCCAGCACCAATTCTTTTAAACGTCTGGTACCCGGATTTGAAGCTCCGGTAACCGTTGGATATGCAACCTCTAACCGTAGTGCGGTTATTCGTATTCCGGCTTATGCTAAAGAACCCACACTCCGTCGATTTGAACTGAGAAATCCGGATGCAACCTGTAATCCCTATTTCTGCTATGCAGCAATCTTAATGGCAGGGATTGACGGTATTAAAAACAAGATTGATCCTCATGCAAACGGTTGGGGTCCCTACGATATGAACTTATTCCATCTGCCGGAAGAAGAGAAAGCAAAATTAAAGCATTTGCCCACATCGTTGGATGAAGCTTTAGACGCACTGGAAAAAGACCACGATTATTTGACTGCAGGCGGAGTATTCCCGGAAGAACTGTTAAAGAATCTGATTCAAGCAAAACGTGCAGAAGTAAGCGAACTTTCTAAAATTCCTCATCCTGCAGAATTTGAAAAATATTACAATTTATAAAAACTTCAGGAGATGTAAAACCAGATTTTACATCTCCTTTTTTATTGACAGAATGGAAAAAATTGATTATAATATAAAGGATTAAAAGGAAAGGGTTGAGCAATCCAATGAAACGGTTGGTTTTTGGTATCTTAGCACATGTAGACTCGGGAAAAACAACACTTTCCGAGAGTCTTTTGTATTGCTCCGGAGCCATCCGTAAGTTAGGAAGAGTGGATCATAAGGATGCTTTTTTGGATACGCATTCCATGGAAAAAGCCCGTGGCATTACCATTTTTTCCAAACAGGCAGTTCTGACATTTGACGACACAGTAATCAGCCTTCTGGATACTCCCGGTCATATTGATTTTTCCACCGAAACGGAGCGTACTCTTTCGGTGTTGGACTATGCTATTTTGGTAGTCAGCGGAACCGATGGTGTGCAAAGTCATACCGAAACTTTATGGAAACTTTTAAAACGGTATCAGGTGCCTACTTTCATTTTTGTAAACAAAATGGATTTAGACGGTGCTGATCGTGTGAATTTGTCCGAAAACTTAAAAAAACGGCTTCATCCAGCTGCTATTGATTACTCCGATGCTCTTGATTTAGAAAGTCTGTCCTGCTGTGATGAAGCATTATTGGAAGAATATTTAGAAACCGAGAACATTTCGGTTACAAGCTTAAAAAAAGCCATCAAAAAGCGGAAATGGTTTCCTGTTTTTTACGGTTCTGCCTTGAAAATGGAAGGCATTGAATTTTTTGTAAACGGTTTACTCTCTCTTACAGAGGAACCTTCCTTTACCAAAAGAAAAGAATTTGGTGCAAAAGTGTATAAAATATCTGAGGATGAGCAAGGAAATCGCTTGACACACCTGAAAATTACCGGTGGCAGCCTTAAGGTGAAAACAACTTTGAAAGCTCCGAACGGTGACTCCATTGAAGAAAAAGTAAATCAGATCCGGATTTATTCCGGACAAAAATATCAAACGGAGGACGAGGTGTTCCCCGGAACGGTTTGCGCTGTGACCGGATTAGAGAACTTTCGTGTGGGAGACGGCATTGGTATGGAACAAAACAGTCTTCCCATGTGGACAGAGCCTGTCCTCAGCTACCGCGTGGAATTGCCAGAAGGAATAGATGTGGCATCCGCCCTGGCGAAACTCAAAACTTTAGAATTAGAAGATCCTCAGCTTCATATTTTCTGGAATCAGCGACTTCGTGAAATTCAAATTCAACTTATGGGCGAAGTACAACTGGAAGTTTTAAAAAGTATTATTTTAGATCGCTTTGGAATGGACGTAACGTTCGGGCAGGGAAGCATTACCTATAAAGAAACGATTGCCTCTGCCGTAGAAGGAGTAGGGCATTATGAACCACTTCGTCATTATGCCGAAGTGCATCTGCTCTTAGAACCGTTGCCCAGAGGAAGCGGCTTACAATTTACCACAACCTGTAGCGAAGATGTGTTAGACAGAAATTGGCAACGGTTAATTTTGACTCATTTGTATGAAAAAACACATCTTGGTGTTTTAACCGGTTCCCCCATCACTGATATGAAAATTTCTCTGATCGCAGGACGGGCTCATAACAAGCATACTGAGGGCGGTGATTTTCGTCAGGCAACCTACCGTGCTGTCCGTCAAGGACTGATGTGTGCGCAGAGTGTGTTGCTGGAGCCTTGGTATGAATTTACGTTGGAAATCCCTTCCGATTCTGTGGGACGGGCAATGACGGATGTTTCCTATATGGGCGGAACTTGTCAGCAGACCGGTTTTTCCGAGGATAAAGTAATCTTATCAGGGAGTGCTCCTGTTTCTAAATTGCGGGACTATCATACCGAAGTGATTCGTTACACTCACGGAGCAGGTCGACTCGTTTGTCAACTAAAAGGGTATGAGTCTTGTACCAATGCTGAAGAAGTGGTTCGAGATTTTGGATACGATCCCGAGCAAGACACAGAAAACTCTCCCGATTCCGTCTTTTGCTCTCATGGAGCAGGGTTTTATGTAAAATGGAACCAGGTGCGTGATTATATGCACTTAGATGGCATAAAGCTGTCTGATGGGGAAGAAGAACTGCAAGTGCCTGCCCAAAATCGGGCAAGACGGTACCTGGAACGGGTATATAACGATGAAGAACTGTTAGCAGTGTTTGAAAAAACCTACGGACCTATCCGTCATCGGGAATACGAAGCACCAAATCCTGCCAAAAGACCGTTGGATCCTACACCGAAATACAAACCCGCCAAACCAGTGCCAAGTGGACCGGAATATCTTTTGGTGGACGGCTACAATATTATTTTTGCGTGGGAAGAACTTAAGAAAATTGCGGGACAAAGCCTGGAAGTGGCAAGAGAACATCTGATTGACCGTTTGTGTAACTATCAGGGCTTTGCCCAGTGCGAACTGATTGTGGTATTTGATGCTTATAAGGTAAAAAACAATCCCGGCGAAGTAGAAAAAATCCATAACATCAGCGTGGTTTACACCAAGGAAGCCGAAACGGCAGATATGTATATTGAAAAGGCTACCAAACAGCTGGGGAAACATCATAAAGTGCGGGTTGCAACTTCCGACAATCTGGAGCAGTTAATTATTATCGGACACGGTGCAATGAGAATTTCTGCAGATGCGTTTTTGGAAGAAGTGAAAGCCACGGAAAGTGCCATCCGAGAAATTTTAGAAGAAACCCGTGAAAGGGGAATTTGATATGTTAGAAAAAATGATCCAAAGAATCACTATCAATGAACACAGCAGTATCAGAATTGACGGCGAAAGCATTTTGTATTTTGATCCGTTTCGCATCAAACAAGAAATCAATGACGGTGATATTGTGTTTGTTACCCATGCTCACTACGACCATTTTTCACCGGAAGATATTGCAAAGGTGTGTCATCCAAACACGGTATATGTGATGCCGAAATCCATGAAAGACGAGGCAAAAGCACACGGATTCACTGAGAAAAATACTGTTTTTTTAAAAGCAAACAATCAAACCAAGGTGAAAAATATCACGATGGAGGCAGTTCCTTCTTATAACACTGATAAACCCATGCATCCGAAAGAAAACGGGTGGCTCGGTTATGTTGTTACAGTTGATAGTGTTCGTATTTATATTGCCGGAGATTGCGATGCTATGCCACAAGATATTGACTGTCAGATTGCTATGATTCCCATTGGCGGTACCTACACGATGAATCCGAAGGAAGCAGCAGAATGGATCAACCGTATGAAACCCGACATCGTGATTCCCACCCATTACGGAACCTTAGTCGGTAGCTTAGCGGATGCTGAACTTTTTGAACCTTTGGTTGAGGAAAGTGTTTCTGTGGTAAGAATTATTGGCTAATTCTTTTATCAATGCATATCCCCATCATTTTTTTGATATATTGTACTATCAAATGAAATGGTGGGGATTTTTATGTTTTTTGTATTTCGGAAAAATGTGATTATTGGGGTGCTGTTGGCTGTTTTGGTCAGCGGGGTGTTATTACTTTCGGTAATGCCAAATGAAATTTCAACAGTCGGACTGGATTCAAAAGTGATTGTAGTAGATGCCGGACACGGTGGAATGGACGGTGGCGGTGTGGGAGTAGACGGTACTCCCGAAAAAGATTTAAATTTACAAATTGCAAAAAAATTAGAAAAAGCATTGACCGAAAATGGTTACCGTGTGGTGATGACCAGAAATGAAGATGTTTCATTACATGATGTAGAAACAACGACCGTTCGCAGTCAGAAAAATTCTGATTTAAAAAAACGTGCCAGCATAGCTAATCAGACGAAAGCAGGTCTTTTTGTTAGTATTCATATGAATAAGTATGAGTCTGCCGATGTGAAAGGTGCACAGGTTTTTTATCGGAAAAATGATCCCACCGGAGCACAGTATGCCGAAAGCGTAATGTTGGAATTAAAGAAAGTGGATTCGCAAAATCACCGTGTTGAAAAAACATTGCCCAATAAAAATCTGACTTTCTCCAAACTGGAAATTCCTGGAATTTTAGTGGAGTGCGGGTTTATTTCCAACTTAGAGGAGCTCACTAAACTTCGGGATGAATCGTATCAGCAAAAGCTTGTTGATGCAATTGTTAACGGCATTAAAAATATTCCGTAAATTTTACCGATAAAAATTGACTTTTTTCGCAGAGTGTGATATAATTCTTCATTGTTTTTAAGATTAAATGGAGGATATCACATGAGCGAACTTACAGCCGGCGAGCTTCGGCAGGAAAACAAAATGGGTGTGATGCCCATTCCAAAATTATTAATCAGTATGTCGTTACCAATTATCATTTCGATGTTGGTGCAGGCATGCTACAATATTATTGACAGTATTTTTGTGGCACAAATTGACCCCAATAATAAAGCATTTACGGCAGTTAGTCTTGCATTCCCTGTGCAAAATCTGATGATTGCTGTGGGAGCCGGTACCGGGGTTGGTATCAATGCATTATTGTCCAGAAGTTTAGGCGAAAAGAACTACGAAAAAGCAAATAAAGTTGCCAATACCGGTATTTATCTGGCATTTTTTAGCTTCCTTGTTTTTTGTTTATTTGGCATTTTCTTTTCCGATATGTATTCCAAATTTCAGACAAACGATCCTGAAATTGCTACTTATTGCTATGATTATATGAAAGTCATTAGTATCGGTTCTTTGGGAATCTTTATGCAAATTACGATGGAACGGTTACTTCAGGCAACCGGGAAATCCTTTTTGTCTATGGTAGTGCAGTTAGCCGGTGCAATTTTTAATTTGATTTTTGACCCTATTTTGATTTTTGGTTTGTATGGATTTCCGAAAATGGGGATTGCCGGAGCAGCTCTTGCCACTGTGTTAGGCCAGTTTGTGTCTATGACGTTAGGCATTATTATCAATATCCGTTGCAATCAAGAAATCAAAGTTTTACCATTTACTTACCGTCCCGATAGAAAAACAGTAGGTGGAATTTATGCGATTGGTGTTCCGTCTATTCTTTTGATGTCTATCGGAACGGTGATGACTCTTTGTATGAATCAAATTCTGATGAGTTCTGCGGCATCTGTTGCTGTTTTTGGTGCATATTTTAAATTGCAAAGTTTCTTCATTATGCCTGTTTCCGGTTTGAACAACGGGATGGTGCCCATTATTGCATACAATTACGGTGCCAAAAATAAAGGCCGTATTCTTGCCACTATTCGGTTAAGCTGTATAATTGCTTCGGGGATTATGCTTTTTGGTATGACAGTCTTTTTGCTGTTTCCGAGACAGCTTTTGGCAATGTTTAGTGCTTCTGCCGAAATGGTTGCCATTGGGATTCCGGCACTTCGGATTATCAGTTTGCATTATATTTTGGCCGGCATATGTATTATATTTCTTTCTGTCTTTCAGGCAGTTGGGAAAAGTATATACAGTCTGTTTGTTTCGTTGGGCAGACAGCTTGTGGTACTGATTCCTGTAGCTTGGATTATGTCACAATGGTTTGGACTTGGTGCGGTATGGTGGGCATTTCCCGTGGCGGAACTGGTATCTTTCTTGTTATCCGTGTTATTTATGATTCGTGTGCACAAACGGTACATCAACCCATTATAAAATTAAAAGCAGGTTCTAAACAAACCTGCTTTTTCTTATGGGATATGCTTTTTTTAAAAGGGATACGCATAAACTGTATTAAGATGAAAGCAAAGGGGAATGCGTATGAAAGAACGTGTGCGTGAACTTCAGAAAAAAGAAGTGATTGACTTGTCCAGCGGGAAGCGTTTGGGGTTTGTGTATGATATTGAAATTGATTTGAAAACAGGCGAATTGGAGAGCCTGATTGTTCCAAACAGAAATTCTGTTTTTCGCTTTTTTTGGAAATATGAGGAAACTTTAATTCCGTTTGATCAGATTAAAAAAATCGGTGACGATATTATTTTAGTGGATATGAGGCCGTTTTCTCAGTCAGATATCCAAAAAAGTAGGTAGGCAACCGTTAAAAATCGGTAAATTCTTATAAAAAAACATTGACTTTCTGTTTATTTTATGTTAATATATACGAGTAGAAGTTTATGATATTTGTATGTATTTGCTAAAACATAAGAGGTGTTCTTTTTGATGAGAAGATTCTGTATGCGTTTGGTTTGCCTGATGATGGCGTGTTTAACGTTATGCGTAACGCCTGCATTTGCAATCAGTAATGCAGATACCATGCGAGTGTTTAAGAGAGTGGTTCAGAATGAAAGCTTTCTACCTCAGCTGTATTCGGCGGTTCCTTTTTATGAACAACTGTCCATTACCAATGAGTCTGTCAATAAAAAAATGAAGGAGAATATCCGCATTATTCTGACGAAAGCTGAGCGGGAAAAAGAGCAGGGGATTTTGACCAGAGAGAATCTGAGAACTCGTTTGCAAGCCCTTACAGTTGATACCGCTTTAAACATGGAAGCTGCATATATCGCACTCTGTACGGATGCATTTTCTGAGGAAACGATCAAAACTTTATTAAACGGAATTGTTCCGGCAGAATTTCAGCCACTATATCTGGCAATTGCAGAGGAATCTTATGTTATTCTCGGCTTTGGCAAACGATTAAAGCCGACACACGTGTTCGATGATTTAGCGGGTTACGAGTGGGCAGAAGAAGCCATTGCAGAGCTGTTTGACCGTGATATTATCAATGGTGTCAGTGATTTTTCTTTTGTACCGGCTGCCACAGTTACCCGTGAGCAGTTTGCAAAAATGATGTGTGTGGCATTTTCCATTGAAGCAGCAGCAGAAAAACCGGTTTTCTCCGATGTGCTGGAACAGGATTGGTTTTATCCGTATGTTACTACCATGGCGAGTCAGAAGTTGATTTTAGGGGTAGGGGGCGGAATGTTTGGTTCCGGTCAGAACATCACCCGTCAGGACATGGCGGTTCTGATGTTTAGAATTGGCGAATTGCTCGGTTTGTTTGACCGTAGCACTTCTAAAACGGCAGGCTTTGATGACGAACGTTTTATTGCTTCCTACGCAAAAACAGCTATTATTACGCTAAAAGAACTTGGCATTATTCAGGGCAATGAATTAAACTGCTTTAATCCTACCATGTCAGCAACCCGCGCGGAAGCAGCGCAGATGCTGTATCGTTGCTATCAATATGCAAATAAATAATATAATTGTGTTAAAAATATAATTTTTTATAAAAGGAGTAAGCACTATGAAAAGACTAATTGCTTTACTTTTGGCAGTTATGATGTTACCGATTTTTACATTGGTATCCCATGCTGCAGGCCCCATGACAAGACAGGACTTCAAAGAAGTACTGTTAGGTCTGTATAATGAACCTGATCCTGATGAGGATTACGAAGCTGACTTAATCAGAGCGTACAGAAACATTTCCAAAGATCAGCTGGATGCTTTAAAAGCATACTACGATGCAGATACTACTGCTGCAGTGACTCCAATGGCGTCTGCTGCACCTGTAATCACAGAAGATGAAGCCAATATCTTAACCTATGGTTTTATCAAACTGATGACCTTCCCAGCTGCGAAAAACGGCCCAGTTGAAGCACCTAATACTGCAGACAACGATATCGGTGATGCGGACATTGAAAGAGCATTAGATGCTTTCTTCACAGTATTTACCTTTGGTACCACACCTGACACCGCAAACAACGTGTTGAATAAAGTTGCAGGCGGAAAAATGACCAAACATGCACTGGGCGCGTTTGTTATCGACTTACAGAAAAACTTGAGAGCAATTGCAGGGCAGGATGAGACTACATTGGCTAACTTTATAGCAGCATTTGTAACTCCTCACGATGCAACTCCCGACTATATTGACAAAATTATTCCTTATGTAAAAACTGCGGCTGCTCGTGCACTGACCCATCCCGCTGGTGCAGAATTGGCTGAAGCGAAGGAAGCAATGCTTGCCAACGGTATGCTGATGGAAGACCTTTCCGGAAACATTTCTGAGGATTCTGCATTTATTAAACTGATTATTCACGCAATCAACACCTTGAAAAATGATACTGCTAATAACGGTGAAGAAGTAATATCAGTAGTAATGAATACCGTTATGTCTGGTGTTATGGATGCTAAGGTTGAAGTTTATGGAGATTCTTTAGGCACTGATTTAAAAAGCCCTGTGAATGATCCTATACAGCCTAACAATGATGTTGCAGAGCTGCAAATCGGCCAATCTGTGTACTTAAAAGTAATTTCTGATTCTTTGGTAAAGTTAATAACTAAACGTGGCGAGGAAGCATCCTTGGATTTTGTTCCCAGCCTGTCTCCCAGTTTGAATGCTGCTGTTGTAGATGAGAATGATAATCTGAAATCTATCGCAACTGTTACCAGAGATCCTGACGGCATGCTGAAGTTGACCGGTACTGCAGAAGGTACTGCAATTTTGAAATTATACAGAGACACCAACGGACCGTCTGACTTCACCTTTAATGATCCTACCCGTCATAACGATAAAGAACTGTTTATGGAACTGAATATCGAGGTTCGTGGTGGTTCCAGACCTGTACCTTCCGGTCCTTCTTCTTCCAGAGTGGAAGCTCCTACCATTACTTTTGAAGTGGATGCAGACAAGAATATTACCGTAACCTTAGAAACCAAAACTCCCGGTGCAACCATTTATTACACCACTGACGGTTCTGCTCCCACCAAAGGTTCTCAGAAATACGAAGGCCCCTTCAATGTTCCGGACAAAACTACCATTAAAACCTTCGCTGTGAAACCCGATTGGATTGACAGTTATGTAACTACTGATACCATCGACTTATCCGCAGGAAATGTTCCCGGTTTAACAGACGAACATATTGCTTATGTTCACGGTAGAGACACCGGTAACTTTGATGCAGATGACAATGTTACCAGAGCAGAAGTAACTGCAATGTTCTCCCGTTTAATCGTGAAGAAAATGGTATTCTTAGATGGCTCTGAGAGCCAATTCTCCGATGTAAATGAAGGCGACTGGTACGCTGCTTATGTTAAATTCTTAAGCAATGCAGGTATTGTAAACGGCTACGAAGACGGTACCTTTGCTCCCAATAAACCGATTACCCGTGCTGAATTTGCAACCATCGCTTCCAGATTCTTTGAAATCGAAAACGGTAGCGATAACAATTTCCCTGATGTTGCGGACAATCACTGGGCAAAAGACTTTATTGATTCTGCAGCGATTAAAGGTTGGTTAGTTGGTTATGAAGACGGTACTTTCCGTCCTAATCAGCCTATCAAACGTTCCGAAGCTGTTACCATTATCAACAGAATGTTGAATCGTGCTGCAGATAAGGAATACATTGCAGAAAACTTCGATGAAGTTCTGACTTATCCGGATCTCAGCGAATCTCATTGGGCATACTACGAAATCTTGGAAGCAAGCAACTGGCATGACCATAAAGTAGAAAATAATATTGAATTCTGGACTGATATTTTCTACGAAGAAAGATTTAATGCATCCTGATTATAGGTAGTTCAAAAGACTGCGCTCCTTGTGAGTGCAGTCTTTTATTATGATATTTTGTTGAAATATTTGGATTATCAGCAAAGATATTCTGTTGGACTTCTTGACATCTTTTAAAAGTAGTTATATAATAATAGATAGTATAGAAGAGAAACATATATTGTATGAAACAAAGCAAAATATCTACACATTCGCAGAATAGGAAGGTGTACTACGATGAATGAATTTGTAATTGTTACGGATACAGGTTGTGATATTTCCCCGAAAATTTTGCAGGAATGGAATGTTCATGCCATTGATATGACATTTCGTTATGGAAATGAGGATCGGGAATATCAGGGGCAGGAAGTAGTAGCCAAAGAGTTTTATGACAAAATGAGAGAGGGAGCTGTTGCGAAAACGGCAGCGATTAATCCCTACACATTTCAGACCGTTTTTGAGGAATATTGTAAGCAAGGCAAGGATATTCTGCATATTTCGTTTTCATCCGGTTTAAGTACTACCTATAATTCTTCTGTGGCTGCAATGGAAGAATTAAAGAAACAATATCCTGAGAGAAAACTGATTTCTGTGGATTCTTTATGTGCATCTGCGGGACAGGGATTGTTTGTTTACCTTGCTGTTTTAAAACGCGATTCGGGTGCTTCCATTGAGGAAATTGCAGAGTATCTGGAAGAAATCAAGCTTCACATTTGCCATTGGTTTACGGTGGACGATTTGGTATATTTAAAACGAGGAGGTCGTGTCAGTTCGGCAAGTGCTTTTGTTGCCAATGCACTGGGCATCAAACCTGTGTTGCATGTAGATAACGATGGAAAATTGATCAATGTATCCAAGTGCAGGGGAAGAAAAAAATCGCTTCAGAGTCTGGCAGAAAAATACGGCGAATCAGCAGATTTGGAAACTCCGATTTATATTTCCCATGCCGATGTAGATGAGGATGCTGAACTGTTGGCTGAAATGATCCGTGAAAAATATAATAAAAAGGTGGATATTATTACCGGAATCGGTCCTATTATCGGAGCACATTCCGGCCCCGGAACCATCGCATTGTTTTTTGTTGGAAAACAGCGATAATACTGTATTGTTGTTCATAACAAATAAAAAAGAGATCAAGTTTTTTTAAGCTTGGTCTCTTTTCGTTCGTGCTAAAAAAGGTTATGGCATAACTTCAGCTATTAAAAAATCAGTTTTTTTGGTATAGCAGTAATTCAAAGGACACGGTAACCTCAAACTGAGAAAGTGCATGGATTTTTTCTAAATCTTCTTGTTTTGTACGGTAATAATACGGAGTCATCTGGAATAAATTCAGAATATCTTCCTGGCTTTGCAATAAAATTTTTTGCTCAATTTTTTCCGATTTCACAAAGGAAAATCCAGTTAGTTCATAATCTTTTACCTGGTTTTTATAGGGATGTTCGTAGATTACATTTTTTAGTTCAATCAGATGGTTTTCACCGGGGATCCCTAAAATCATGATCCCGTCTTTTTTTAAAACACGGTGAAATTCTTCTCCGGCATAGGGAGCAAATAAACTGTATAATAAATCTACACTCTTATCTTGAATCGGTAAGTCAAACAAACTTGCTGCAATATAGGTGATATTTCGGTTTTTCGGAGCAGCTTTCTGAAGGGCAGTTTTTGAAATATCAATTCCGGTCAAACTTCTGCCATCTTGCCAGATTCCGTTGGTATAGTAGCCTTCTCCGCAGCCTGCATCCAGAATTGTTTTAGGGTTGTGTTCATTGATCATTTCTTTTAGTTTGTTTTGAAAACTTTCATAATAGCCTTTGGATAAAAAACTGCTTCTGGCATCTACCATCAGTTTGTTATCTCCGGGGAGTTTGGAGTTCATTTTATGTGCCAATAAAAAATTCACATAGCCTTTTTTTGCAATGTCAAAACTATGGTTGTTACTGCAACGGTAAATTTTGTCATTTTCTTTTAAAATTGGTTCGTGACAAACAGGGCATCGTAACATAAAATCGCTCCTTTTGTGGAATAATGAGTATGAGGTGATAACAAATGAAGGAAAAGAAAAAGAAGAAACTTCCAAAAACAGAGTCTGTGATTCGTGCATTTAAAGAAACCGGCAAAAAAACAGATCCGGAGGGTAGCTATACCGGTACACCTACAGATAAAAATGTTCAGCCGGTACAGGATGCGGATGATTTATAACGTTTGAGTTTTTAACTTTTTTCAGTAAAATGCAGAAGCATACTCTGGTAGGCTTCTGCATTTTTTATTTTTGTTAAGCTTTGCGTTTTGCTTTTTTCTTTTTGACGGAATATCCAAAGGTTCCAAGCTGTTTTCCTAAGCTGAAATAAGTACCGTGAGCATAAGCTAATAAATCACATTTTTCAATTTCCAGTTTACCGTCACGGTTCACACATTCCTCCGACACATCCATCCCCACAATGTCTGCTAAAAACATGGTATGGCTTCCCAAATCAACCGTTTTGGTTACCTTGCATTCCAAATGCAGAGGACATTCCGAAATCAAGGGTGCCAAAACTTTTTCTGCTTTTACGGGAGTCAGATTCATTTCCTTAAATTTATCTAAGTCTTTTCCACTTCTGACACCGCAAAAATCCACTGCCTTTACCAATTTGGTGCAGGGTAAATTGATTACAAATTCCATGGAATCCATAAGCATTTGGTAGGAATGGCGTTCCTTGCGGACTGAAATATAGGTTTGGGGCGGAATCGTGTTTAAAATCCCCGTCCAGCCAATGGTCAACACATTCGGCTGTTCCATGGTACCAACTGTTACCAGGGCAGGAGGGATGGGGGCTAAAAGAGTTCCACCTTTCCAATGTTCCTTTTTTTCATAGGTAATCGGTTTTTTTACAGTCGTTTTTTGGAGATTATTTTTGATTTTCTTTCTTCCATTGGAGATATTCATCGTAGTTATCATTCCTATCTATGATACCGTCGGAAGTAAATTCAATGATTCTATTTGCGACGGTTGAAATAAATTCATGGTCGTGGGAAGCAAACAAAATGTTGCCTTTAAAATCCTTTAGTCCGTTATTGACTGAAGTGATAGATTCCAGGTCCAGATGGTTGGTAGGCTGATCCAACATTAATACATTGGAGCCAAATAGCATCATTCGAGATAACATACAACGCACTTTTTCACCACCGGATAACACTTTTACCGGTTTTAACACATCGTCACCGGAGAAAAGCATTCTGCCTAAGAATCCACGCAGGAAGGTTTCGGTGGTATCGTTGGAATATTGCTCCAGCCAGCGCAATAAGTTTAGTTCAGAGGTGTTGAAAAATTCGGAGTTATCTTTGGGGAAGTAAGATTGTGTGGTGGAAACACCCCACTTGTAGCTTCCTTCATCCGGTTCAATTTCACCTGCTAAAATTTGAAACATCGTGGTAATAGCAGTTTCGTTTTCACCTAAAAATGCAACCTTGTCGCCTTTGTTTAAGGTAAAGGAGACATTGTTTAACACTTTTACGCCGTCCACGGTTTTAGAGATGCCTTCCACAAATAGAATATCCTTGCCGGCTTCTCTATCCATCTGGAATCCCACGAAGGGATACCTTCTGGAGGAGGCGGGAAGTTCCTCAATGGTCAGTTTTTCCAACAGTTTTTTACGGGAGGTTGCCTGACGGGATTTGGATTTATTCGCAGAGAAGCGCTGAATAAAATTCATCAGTTCTTTTGCTTTTTCTTCATTCTTTTTGTTCTGGTCACGAATCATTTTCTGAATCAATTGGCTGGATTCATACCAGAATTCATAGTTACCAACAAACATTTTAATCTGAGAAAAGTCGATATCCACAATGTTGGTACAAACGGTATTTAGAAAATGTCTGTCATGGGATACCACAATCACAAGACCTTCGTAATCTAATAAAAAGTCTTCTAACCAGTTGATAGAATCCACATCCAAGTGGTTGGTGGGTTCGTCGAGTAAAATAATATCGGGATTACCGAACAACGCCTGCGCCAATAATACTTTCACTTTTTGTTTCCCGTCTAAGGAACTCATCTGATTATATAACAAATCATCCGTAAGCCCTAAGCCTTGCAATAACTTTGAAGCATCGCTTTCCGCTTCCCATCCGTTTAATTCTAAAAATTCGCCTTCCAGTTCAGCTAAGAGAACACCGTCTTCATCGTTGAAATCCGGTTTTGCGTACAGTACTTCTTTTTCTTTCATAATGTCGTACAGACGCTTATTACCTTGGATTACGGTATCCACAACGGTAAATTCATCATAAGCAAAATGATCCTGCTTTAAAACAGACATCCGAAGATGACTGGGGATAATCACTTCACCGGTAGAGGGTTCTAATTCTCCGGAGAGAATTTTTAAAAAGGTGGATTTTCCGGCACCGTTAGCACCGATGACTCCGTAGCAGTTGCCGGGAGTAAATTTTAAATCCGCATTTTTAAAAAGATTCGTTCCGTTAAAATTTAAGCTTAAATTGGTAACTGTAATCATGATATTTTTCTTTTTGATATTCCTTTCTGTTTGTTCTTAAAAACCGTTGCACACGATCCCAAGAATTGCACCTGCACCGATGATAGCAATGGGGTGAATTTTTTGGAATCGGAAGCGTATTAGTACCAAGGCTGCAAATAGTATCAGTGCCTTGTAGTTCAACTGATTCCAGAATCCTAATGCTGTAGGAATCAGAAAGCTTAACTTCATAATTCCTAAAACTGCTGCTGCAATTAAGCCAACCACAGAAGCACGGAGACCTTCAAATGCTGCTTTTACATATCTGTTTTCGTTGAATTTTTTTAAAATCTGAGCAATTAAAAGAATGATAATCCAAGAGGGAAGTGCAATACTTAAGGATGCTATGATACCGCCTAAAATACCGCTACCGGTAAACCCGGTATAGGTTGCCATATTAATCCCCAACGGACCCGGTGTGGATTCGGAAACTGCCACAATATTGGCAAGATCGGCTGCAGTGAACCAATCGTATTTTTCCACCAACTTATCTAAAAAGGGGAGGGTTGCCAGTCCGCCGCCAACGGCAAACAGACCAATCTGAAAAAATTCCCAAGAAAGGAGCGCTAAATTCATGCTGATTGATCCTCCTTCTTAAGATAAGTGAAAATGCCGCCTGCTCCTGAGAGTAGTACAATCCAGATGGGATTTAATTTGGTGAAGGCGCTAAGACAAAACGCAACCACGCAAAAGATCATATGAGTCCAGTTTTTCACGGATTTTTTCCATAAATTCCAAATGGCAACAAACACGGTTGCACAAACGGCAATTCGGATACCGGCAAAGGCATTTTGCACGATCGGATACTGAGAGAAACTCTTTAAAAAGGATGCAATAATCATAATGATAATTACAGAAGGTGTGATCACTCCCAGGGTAGAAAAAATACTGCCGATAACTCCTTTTCTCTGGTATCCCACAAAAGTGGAAACATTCACGGCAATAATTCCGGGAGTGCACTGTCCCACAGCGTAGTAGTTTAAGAGCTCCTCGTTTGTGGTCCAATTTTTCTTTTCTATCAGTTCTCTTTGCATAATCGGTAACATGGCATAGCCACCGCCAAAAGTAAACCCGCCGATTTTGGCAAAGGTTAAAAACAAATCAAATAATTCTTTCAAAAAGATTCTCCTTTCTGAGGGGATTCGTAACGAAAATCAAGTTCATGTTCCACGCGCAGTTCATATGCTTCTTTTCCTGAAAATTCGGTGTAAGAAGAAGTATCTCCATCTGATTTTAACCGAATTATTTTTAGGTTTGATAATTCGTTATAGAAGTTTAAAAGATCCAAAAATTCGTCAATCAATTCCTGACTGTGTGTTGTAAGGAAAAGTTGAATTTGCTTCTGTTTTGCAAGAGAAAACAATAACGAAACGCCTTCATACAGTGTTTGCACAGATAAATGACATTCAAAATGATCTAGTAAAAGAACGCCGTGATGAAAACCGGACATTGCATCTGCAATACAGAGAATTTTTTGGATGCCTTCGGAAAAGAAGGTTTCATCCACCATTCCATATGCATTGTGCATCACATAAGTATGCTTAAAATCCGGTGAGCAAATATCTGTATAACGGTCATCAAACAAAGATAAAAAAGAAAGTACTTTTTCTTTTACCACAGGATCCTTTGCGATGTTGGCCAAAGATGGAAGTTTGGAATCTTTGGCAATTCGTTTGACTTTTACCACGGGTGAAACAGTGCTTTTGAAAGGAACATCTTTCAGCGACAGTTCTATCTGATTGGTATACTTCTCAGGGATTCCAAAATGATGGTATCCACGAAACGTGGTATCTGATGAGGAGTCGTTACAAGTAAGCTTTGTAAAATACGGCTTCTTAAACAGTTCTCCAGCAATATGGATATACGGACAAATTTGTTGTTGATCAAATAAGTAATAAAATTTTTTAGAAGACTCATTCGCAAGTTTTAAAAACTGACCGGCATCAGCGGGACTTGACAACAGCTCCACAGCATCTAAACATGTGGTTTTTCCGGAGCCGTTTGGACCGGTAATCAAATTGATAGGAGCAAGGTCATGTAGTGAAATATTTCGCATTCCTTTTAAGGAAGTCACACAGAGGGAATTTACGTAGATTGCATCTTCCATACTGACCACTCCTTTCGGTTCATTTTTAAACTAACCAATTCTGTGTATTATAGCATATTTTTCCTAAAATAGCAAGTCTTTTCCCAAAAATCTACGGTTTTGAAAAATAAGTAATCTTACTTTGGAAAATACTATTCAAAGAAAGGACTGATGAAATGCGTTATCAATGGTATTTGGCTCCTGTAGATGACAAATATTGCGACCTTGTTATCCGGATTTTAGGAGGGCAGACAGAATATTGTTCGGAGTTTGCTTCTGAGTTTTTAACCGAACGGAAAATTCGTATGGTTAAACTGATTTTGGGAACTGCTTTGGCCATTTCAATTCCGTTTTCTCAGATTACAAAGGCGAAAGACAGATATTCTATGACCTATTTGTCATACGGTAGCTATCAGACACAATTGGAGTATGTTGCTATTTCGCAAAACAGTTTTTCAGTAATTTCCCCCAGCTATTTTAATATTCAGGCTGACGGCAGTTTACAGGTGGAAGAAGTCAGCCAGAGTTATGTTGAAGCAATGCACGAAAAAAATGTGAAGATTGTACCGTTTTTAAGCAATCATTGGGACAAACAAGGCGGTAGTCTTGCGTTAAACCGCGTGGACTCCTTAGCGGATGAAATAGCGAATGCTGTGTCCAAATATAATCTGGATGGCATCAATGTGGATATTGAAAATGTGTCTCATCAGTATCGGGAACAGTATACGAAGTTGGTCCGTCTGTTAAGGGAAAAACTTCCAAAAGAGAAAGAAGTTTCAGTTGCTGTTGCCGCCAATCCAAAAGATTGGACATTAGGGTGGCACGGTTCTTATGATTACAAGGAACTTGGGAAATATGCAGATCATTTGTTTTTGATGGCGTATGATGAACATTACAACGGTGGGGAAGCGGGACCTATTGCAAGCATCTCATTTGTGGAGGAGTCAATTCAATATGCCCTAAAGTATGTTCCCAAAGAAAAAATTGTTTTGGGAGTTCCGTTTTTTGGCAGAATCTGGAGCGAAGACGGAAGGATGAAAGGAATCGGTATGACACACCGTCAGATTGCTTCGGCAATTGAAAAAACCGGCGGTACAGTTACGGTCGATCCTGATTTAAAAAGTGTAAAAGCGAATATTTCTGTAAACAGTTCTCATTCTATCACCGTAAACGGAACAAAGTTGAAACCCGGAAATTATATTATTTGGTACGACAACAGTGACACCCTGAAATATAAACTTAGTTTGGTTGATAAATACGAATTAAAAGGAGCGGGAAGCTGGAGTGTGGGGCAGGAGACGAAAGATGTTTGGGATTATTATTCTTTGTGGTTAAACGGAACTTATTTTTCCGACACCTTTTCCCATTTTGCCAAAGATGATGTCATTGTCGTTTCCAAAAAAGGTTGGATGGAGGGCTTTGGAGAACACCGTTTTCTCCCGGAGGACGGTTTAACCAGGGCGCAGGCTGCAACGATTTTATGCAGATACCTGAATTTAAGCGGAAATGCCATGAATAACCAGTTTTTAGACGTTGAAAATCATTGGGCAGAACAAGAAATTACCTTGGCTGTCAATCATGGTTTGATGAAAGGATATCCTGACGGAACTTTCCAACCCAACAGAGCAGTTACCCGAGAGGAAATTGCTGTGATTTTACAACGGATATTGCAATACGAATCAAATGGCACGAAACGAAATGTGCCATTTTCTGATGTAACAAGTGACCGCTGGTCATACCGTGAAATTACGGCATTAATTGATGCGGGCCTTTTAAACGGGTATCCCGACGGAACCTTCCGTCCGGAACAATTTTTGTCACGGGGAGAAATAGCACATCTTTTGCGAAAAACTTTACCGTGATAACAAACAAAATGTAAAAACTTTTTCTTTTCTTCTATCATAAAATAGATGATGGGTTTAATAATTATAAATTTTTTTGCAAAAAAACCAATTTTTTGACGAAAAAAACTTGCAAATTACAATTTGATGTTGTATAATATTTTTTTGAAAGTGGTGTTGATGCTTGGTCAATTTTTTAGCCACAAGTTCAAATTGTAAAAAATAATCCGATAGATGAAAAGGAGTGCTTTAATATGGCAATCAGCAATGCATACCTGCAGGGCATTTACGAAAGCGTTGAAAAGAAAAACGCAAATGAACCCGAATTTTTGCAGGCAGTAAAAGAAGTTTTGGAAACTCTGGTTCCCGTGATCGAAAAAAGACCTGATTTTATTGACGCAGGTGTTGTAGAAAGAATGGTGGAACCTGAAAGAATTATCACCTTCCGTATTTCTTGGGTAGATGATAACAATAAAGTGCAGGTAAACAGAGGTTACCGTGTACAGTTTAACAGTGCAATCGGTCCTTACAAGGGCGGTATGAGATTTCATCCCACTGTTAACCAGTCTGTTATTAAATTCTTAGGTTTTGAACAGACCTTGAAAAACTCCCTGACCACTCTGCCTATGGGCGGTGGTAAAGGCGGTTCCGATTTTGACCCCAAAGGAAAATCTGACGGAGAAATTATGAGATTTTGTCAGAGCCTGATGACCGAACTTGCAAAACACATCGGTGCAGATACCGACGTTCCTGCAGGTGATATCGGTGTTGGTGCAAGAGAAATCGGTTACTTATTTGGTCAGTATAAAAGACTTCGTAACGAATATACCGGCGTGTTAACCGGTAAAGGTTTAACCTACGGCGGTTCTCTGGCAAGAAAAGAAGCTACTGGTTACGGTCTTCTGTATTTCACCAATGAAATGTTAAAAGCAAACGGTAAATCCCTGCAGGGTGCGAAAGTGGTAATTTCCGGTTCCGGTAATGTTGCTACCTATGCAACCGAAAAAGCACAGCAGTTAGGCGCAAAAGTTATTGCTTTGTCTGACTCCAACGGTTATGTTGTAGATGAAGACGGTATCAAATTAGACACCGTAAAACAGATTAAAGAAGTGGAAAGAAAACGTATTTCCGAATACGTGAAATATCATCCTTCTGCAAAATACTATGAAGGAAAAGGCATCTGGAATGTAAAATGTGATATCGCTCTGCCGTGCGCAACTCAGAATGAACTGAATCTGGACGATGCAAAAGCATTGGTTGCAAACGGATGCTATGCAGTGGCAGAAGGTGCAAATATGCCTTCTACCCCTGAAGCGATCGCATACATTCAGGAAAACGGCTTACTGTTTGCTCCTGCAAAAGCTGCAAACGCAGGCGGTGTTGCTACCTCCGGTCTGGAAATGAGCCAGAACAGCATGAGATATAGCTGGAGCTTTGAAGAAGTAGATGCCAAACTGCATGACATTATGGTAAACATCTACAAGAGCTGTGAAAAAGCTGCAAAAGATTACGGTTGCGAAGGAAACTTAGCTGCAGGTGCAAACATTGCAGGTTTCTTAAAAGTTGCAGAATCCATGAAAGCTCAGGGTATTGCATACTAATAACTGAATCCAAAAAGCCATACCCACGGGCCGTGCCGTTGGCTTGCACTGCCCCCTTAGGGCAATATGCTGGCCGAGCCTATAGGCTCGTCGAAAGGTCTGCCAACCGCATCTCTTTCACCAGCTTGCCCCTAAAGGGGCTTTTTTATTTGCTTTCTCCCACTGGCTCACCCGTAAACG
>JAZQKB010000018.1:0-1873 GCA_045541975.1 Clostridia bacterium
CACATTTTCGGAAGCAATAGCAAGCTGAAAAAGATGATTGCCCGGAAAACAGTTTACCAGAAGGAAAAGAAGAAGGGGGATGTGGAAGAATGAGCAGCGCAGCAAATCACCGCAAGCGTTCCCACAGAAGTTATAGCAAGCATATGAGCGCCGTTAATGGCATGGCAAGAACCCGCTATATCACAGCGGCAAGAAAGGAAGCCGCTAAACGGGGATTCAGCTTCAAGCGGTTCTTCAAGAAGATTATCCCGCAAGTGTTCAAGAAATCCGCTGAAACACAGCAGCATGATTGAACTGTATGAACATCAAAAGCGCAGCTTAGACCAAACAGCGGATAAAAACCGGGTTGCCTATTACCTTGATATGGGGCTTGGTAAAACTTTTGTTGGTTCTGAAAAAGCTGCTTCCTTCCCGGAAAAGATTCTTGTGGTTTGTCAATATTCAAAAATTCAAGATTGGATTGAACACTTTCAGCAGAATTACCCCTTCACCGTGTTTGATCTAACGGAAAAGAAGCAGCTAACAGAATACTTAGTGACTGTTGGAAAGTGCGTGGGTGTTATCAATTATGATTTGGTATTCAGGCGGTCAGATATTGCCCATATAAGCAACTTTACTTTGATGCTGGATGAATCTTCACTTATCCAAAACGAAACGGCAAAGCGGTCTAAATTCATCCTAAAGCTAAACCCCAAAAATGTAATCCTTCTTTCTGGAACACCTACTTCCGGGAAATATGAAAAGCTTTGGTCACAGCTTCACCTATTGGGCTGGAACATTTCTAAGAAGCTGTATTTCAAGCAGTATGTAATTCAGGAATGGATTGATGATGGGGATTCCGGTTTCAAGATTCCTATTGTGGTTGGCTATAAGAATGTTGACCGGCTGAAAGAAAAGCTTGCTTCCTATGGGGCGGTATTCATGAAAACAGAAGAAGCCTTTGAATTACCGGAACAGGTTGATATTCCCATTAAAGTTCCAGCTTCCAGCGATTACCGGCGATTCATGCGGAAGGATGTTGTTACCGTCAACCGGCTTGATACCGGGGTTACCGGATGGAAAACAACTATGGAAGCTGAATTGATCGGTGATACAAGCCTTACCAAGCGCCTATATGCCCGGATGCTTTGTGGACAGTATAACGAGAACAAGCTGCAAGCCTTTGAAGATCTGATTCAGGGAACTAATGAACGGTTGATTGTGTTCTACAACTTCAAGGAAGAATTTCAACTTCTGCTTCAAATAGCTGCAAATCACGGAAAGAACATTTCATTTGTAAACGGGGAGAAAAAAGACCTTTCCAGCTATGAACAGTTTGATGATTCAATCACCTTCATTCAATATCAAGCCGGCGCAATGGGTTTGAATTTGCAAAAGGCTAATCAGATTGTTTACTTCACACTTCCAGAAAGACCGGATTTGTTTGAACAGTCTAAGAAGCGTATTCACCGAATAGGCCAAGAAAAGCGGTGCTTCTATTACTACCTTCTTTGTGAAAACAGCGTTGAACTTGATATTCTGGAAAATCTCAAAATGCGGAAGGAATACAATGATGCGCTGTTTCAGAAATACGATGAAGAAACCAAAAGAAAGGATGAACATGATGGATGAAGAAAAGGTTCTTGGTGATCTGGATTTGACAGATTATCAAAAGACATGGGATGAAATCTATGCCGAAACCGCTGCCCCGGATGCACCCCTTGAACCGGTCAGGGTTTCCCGGAAACAGGCACGGAAGAACAGGAAAGCTAAGACCGCTGCAACGGTTATCAAGGCTGTTCTGATTGGGTTCTGTATTGGTTTCCTTCCCTATGTGCTGTTGAATCAGCAGACTAACCCCCGCCTTTGGGCTATTCCCCTTACCCCGGTTGCT
>JAZQKB010000019.1:0-5110 GCA_045541975.1 Clostridia bacterium
ACAAATAAATGGGCAAAAAAATCAGTAAAAAAGAGGGAAGAAAAATTAAAAGCAGAGCTCCTATGGACTCTGTGGCGCTATTTATTATGCCCGACCGAAATGCAGCGTCAAACAGTTATTCTTCCGCAGTTGAAATCACAAAAAGCGAGCAGTATATTCGCAAAAAAAGAGAAGAAGGTCTTGCCGGCTTTGGTATGATGCATGTATTTATGGCGTCATATGTTCGGGTAATTTCTGAATTGCCCGGATTAAACCGTTTTATCCGCGGACAGCGTCTTTATGCAAGAAACGGCATTGAAATTTGTTTAACCATAAAAAAAGAAATGAGCCTGAATGCTCCCGAAACAGTGGTAAAACTATTCCTTACCCCCGAAGATACCGCAAACACTGTTTACGAAAAACTAAAAGTCCTACTGGAAGAAAATCGACAAGAGGGTGACCAAAATGACATGGATTTTGCTGCAAGATTGCTTGTGGGAATGCCAAGTGTAATTTTAAAATTTATTGTCTGGCTGTTAAAACTATTGGATTACTTCAAACTTCTCCCCCGCTTTCTTACCAAATTAAGTCCTTTTCACGGCTCCATTTTCATTACCAATCTCGGCTCTTTAGGAATCGGACCTGTTCGCCATCACCTGTATGAATTTGGCAATATGCCTTTATTTCTTGCCATGGGAAAAAAATACAGTAAATGCGAATTAAACCGTCACGGTGAAATGGAAAAACATCGCTACATTGATTTTGTGTTAACCCTGGATGAAAGAATTTGCGACGGACATTATTTTTCCAGAGCTTTCAAACGTTTCCAACGGTTACTGGAACATCCCGAAGAATTAGATGTAGCACCGCAAACCATCGTAGAAGACATCAAATAATCAAAAATGCTATCAACACATATTGGTTGATAGCATTTTTTATGCCAAAATAAATCATTTTAATATCGTGGGATTTTTGGCAGGGCGGTTTAAAATATAAATACCGATACTTACCAAAAGCAAAGCAGAATACAATCTAAACTGCGGTACACCGCTTTGTTCCGATAAAATCCACTGAGATAACAACACTCCAAAAACAGGAATCATAAAACCATACACAGCAACTTTAGAAAGTGGATTATGCTTTAGTAAAACGCCCCATAAGGAGTATGCTAATGCGGAAATCAATGCCAGATACAGTAGAATACTCCAGGATACAATTCCTTCAACCGCAACGTTTCCACCAAACACCAAACCAATAACAACCATCAATAATCCACCAATTAAAAACTGATAACCGCTGATAATAGAAGGTTCTTCCGCATCAGAATAACGTTTCATTAAAGAGGCAGACATCCCGTAAGACACTGTAGAAAGAAAAACAAATCCGTCGCCCAAAAAGTTCATGTTCCAGTCTAGTCCGTCAAAATGAACGAAAAAGATTCCCAGAAAGCCGATGATACATGCCACGACTTTTTTTAGAGTCAATTTTTCTGAACGAAATACTAGCGTTGCTACTAAAATCGCAGAAAAACTTCCACAACCTGTGGTTAGTGTTGCTTTTACCGCAGTGGTGTTAGCTACACCAATATAGAAAAAAACATACTGAATTACTGTTTGAAACAATGCAACCCAGGTAATTTTCGCCAGATTCCTTGGATTCGGATAAGTGATTCTCCGGTGAATCATACTATCATAGCAAATCACCATTACTCCGGCTAAAAAGAAGCGGATTCCCGCAAACAACATTGTGGATGCTGTTGTACGATCCGGTAACATCAACTGCGAACCAATTTTAATAATCGGAGTCGCACTTCCCCACAATGCACAACAAAAGCAGGCAATAACAGCAACATAAAACGGATTTGTTAACAATTTATTTTTCATTCTCATGTTATCATTCTCGCTTGATTCCATAAGATGCTGATGCATCCGGAATCAATCTCTCATTCTTACCTTTTAGCAGATACTGTACCAATTTATAATTTTTCAAAAATAAGCATTTTACTGGTAAAATCGCCCTGACAACGAAATTGAATACCGATTTGCTCCAACACATCGCCACCATATGTTTTATCGGTGTGAATTTCGCGGTATTGAGATGCAGAATCCAATCCCATTAATTTCAAACGGTCAGGATATGTATTTGCTTTTTTCAAAATAGTTGCATAAATCACAATCACATGTTTTTGATCTTCGCTGACAAATTCAACTACAAAATGATTGCTATTAAAGGGAGATTCCAAACGGTACATCGTGCCGTTATGAATCACTTCTCCCCATTTTTTGTATGTAACAATTTGTTCACGGACAATTTCTTTTTCTTCCTCGGTTAAAAGAGCAAGATCCAGTTCATAGCCGAAGCGTCCCATCATGGCAATATTCCCACGGGTTTCAATAGGAGTAACACGCTGTACTTGATGATTGGGCACTGCAGAAACATGAGCTCCCATCACACCGGAGGGATAAAGATAGGAAGTGCCGTACTGAATGTGCATCCGTTCTACAGCATCACTGTCATCACTGGTCCAGATTTGCGGAAAATAATGCAGCATCCCCAAATCAAAGCGTCCGCCACCACCTGCACAGCCTTCAAACAACACATCCGGGAATTTTTGAATTAACACTTCCAATACACGATATAAGCCAAGCATATATCTATGTGCAAATTCCTGCTGTTGCTGCGGTGGTAATAAGAAAGATCCGGGTTCCGAAATATTTCTGTTCATATCCCATTTGATATAGGAAACGGGATTTTCACTTAAGATGGAAGAAACAGTTTCGATGATAAAATTCTGCACATCAGGACGGCTCACATCCAGTACATACTGAAATCTGCCAAGGCTGGATTTTCTTCCTTTAATGCCCACAATCCAATCAGGATGAGCGTGATACAAATCGCTGTCGGGAGAAACCATTTCAGGTTCTATCCAAATACCAAATAGCATCCCTAAATCATTAATTTTCTTCGCTAAAGAACCAATACCGTTGGGAAGCTTTTCCAGATTGGGATACCAGTCACCCAAGGAACAGTTGTCGTCGTTTCGTTTACCGAACCAACCGTCATCCAAAACCATTAATTCAACGCCAAGGTCTTTTGCAGTGGTTGCGATATCCACAATTTTATCTTCGTTAAAATTAAAGTATGTAGCTTCCCAGTTATTGATTAAAACAGGTCTTGCAGTATCACGAAATTTACCACGACAGATGCGTTTTTTCACAAATGAATGAAAATTCTGGGACATTTTATTGAATCCTTTGTCAGAATATGTCATCACAACTTCCGGTGCCTGGAAGGTTTCACCGGGATTCAAACTCCAGCAAAAATCAAAGTCGTTGATTCCCACATAAATACGCATCAGCTCTTCTGCATTCATTTCCATTCCTGCAGTAAAATTTCCACTGTAAACCAATCCAAAGCCGTATGCTTCACCTGAAAATTCCGTTGTTTCTTTTTTTGCAAGGCATAGAAAAGGATTATGGAAATGACTGCTTGCTCCCCGTCTGGAACCGATAGACATACTGCCGTGCATGGTATCACGGCGTTCCACATGGCGTTCTCTTGCCCAGTTTCCTTCCAAATGAATGATATCGTATGAATCTCCGCCTAAGAAATCCATACTCATACTCATCACCCGGAGAAGTTCTGCTTTATTGCTACCAACATTAGTCACTTTCACACTTCTGGTGATAATATCACGGTCATTATATACCGTATAGCTGAGAGTTATTTTTAAACCGGCAAACTTGTCTTCAAAATCTACCAACAAAGTATCTGCTTCCCATTCATTTTCCACATAGGAAGAAGGCAATCCTTCTAATTTCGGTTTTCCTGCCACTACAGAATATCCTGTGTAGGTAAAACAGGATAGCGTACTTCCGTCAGCATGTCTTGCATGAAAGGATGGCTGACGCAAATCCGTACCTCCAAAATAAGAATATTCCATTGGCGTATCGGTAAATGACACCAAATCCTGGAACGGAGAAAAAGAATATAAGTCTTCAATAAAAACATCTGAAAAAGAAAAATCACTGCTGATTTTTTTCCCGTAGTAAATGTGTACCGGAACATCCTTTTTATGGATACCGAAAATATAAGTTGTGTTGGGCGTATCCAAATGAAAAACCCTGTTTTCTTCATCAAAGCGGATTGCCATAATTGTTTCTCCAATCTTTAAAATATCATGACAATATAATTTCATTCATTATACCATAAAATTACAAACTTGACAAGTATCTTTCTAAAATAAAAAGGTGTTTCCAAAATTGGAAACACCTTTTTAAGGCAAAAAAGTTTTAATTATTTGTTGTCTACGCCGTATGCATATGCAATCAGGTCAACAACTTTGTTGGAGTAACCCCATTCGTTATCATACCAGGATACTAATTTTACGAAAGTATCGGTTAAAGCAATACCAGCATCAATATCGAAGATAGAGGTTCTGGGATCGTGGATCATATCGGAAGAAACAACTGCTTCATCGGTGTAACCCAGGATACCTTTCATTTCGCCATCAGCAGCTTCTTTTACAGCAGCTACGATTTCATCGTAGGTTGCAGGTTTTGCTAAGGTACAGGTTAAGTCAACAACAGATACATCTAAAGTGGGTACACGGAAAGCCATACCGGTTAATTTACCGTTTAATTCGGGAATAACTTTACCTACAGCTTTAGCAGCACCGGTAGAAGAAGGAATGATGTTACCTGCAGCTGCTCTACCGCCTCTCCAGTCTTTCTTGGAAGGACCGTCAACGGTTTTCTGAGTAGCGGTGGTAGAATGAACGGTGGTCATTAAACCTTCAACCAGACCGAATTTGTCGTTAATAACTTTAGCTAAAGGAGCTAAACAGTTCGTGGTGCAAGAAGCGTTAGAAATGATTTTCATGGAGCTGTCATAAGAAGTGTTGTTAACGCCCATTACAAACATAGGAGCATCTTTGGAAGGAGCAGTGATAACAACCTTTTTAGCACCAGCTTTGATGTGAGCTTCTGCTTTGTCTAAAGTGGTGAATACGCCGGTAGCTTCTGCAACGAAGTCTACTTTGGAAGCGCCCCACGGAATTTCTTCGGGGTTCATGGAAGCGTAAACGTCGATTTCTTTACCGTTTACAACTAATTTGTCGCCTTTGATTTCG
>JAZQKB010000020.1:0-4694 GCA_045541975.1 Clostridia bacterium
GCTGACGACGGAATCGTAACCTTGTTCGTTGCAGAATATGCAGGTAACAAACTGGTTCAGGTGAACTTAGTAACCATCGACACTACCGAACAGGCTGTTGGCACTGCTTTGGAATACTCTGTATCCTTAACCACCGCAGCAACCGGTACTGTAAAAGCAATGTTACTGACTGCAAACTTAGTTCCCCTGTTCTAAAAAAATTCTAAAAGATTCTAAATCCAATAGAATAACAAAAAACGGAGTATCCGAAAGGATGCTCCGTTTTTTAATATTCATTTTAAAAAAGCAGATTTTATGGTATTCTGTTCAGCATATTTTATGGTTTTTCATTCTGTTTTTTTATTTACAAGTACAAATATTTATGATATAATGTATATACAAAATGACTGAAACCTCGTGACCCAAAAAATAAAAAAAGAAAGGAGACCCATCATATGAGACTTAAAAAACTGTTTGCCTTGCTTCTGACTCTCATGATGGTAGTATCAATGTTCACCATTACTGCTACCACCGTGTCTGCAGCAAACACAGGCAAAATCAAAAATGTGATTTACATGATTCCCGATGGGGGCGGCATGGAGCCTTTCTGGCTGGCTGATGCTGTAAAAGAAGCCGGTGGTATGAACACCGACATTTTCCCCTACGTAACACCCCAAACCGTAGATAAAATGTATTTACGGGATTATCTGGTTGCAGGTATGACTACCTATGCAGCAAATGCAGATGTAACTGACTCTGCTGCTGCCGGTACTGCAATGGCAATCGGATATAAAACCAATCTGTACCAGATTGGTTTGGATTCCTCTTACAAACCCAAAGCAAACATCTTGGAAGCTGCTCAGCTTTCCGGCAGAAAGACCGGTTTAGTTACCCGCTACGAGTTTGCACATGCAACTCCGGCAGCTTTCTCTGCACATGCGATTAACCGTTCTGACTACCGTATGATGTCTGAACAGATTGTAAACCAGGGAATTGACGTTGTACTCTCTCCCGGTCTTTACAACAATGTTTGTCAGTTTGACGATGCATTGGATACTGTAACCAATATGGGTTACACCTTAATCAACAGTAAATATGACCTGGCAAATGTAAAACAAGGCGATAGAATCTGGAGCTATATGCCCACCTATTCCTTCGATTATCAGAACACTGCTGCTTCTCCCACATTAGCAGAAATGACCGACGCTGCAATCCGTGCATTGGAATGTGACGAAGGCTTCTTCATGATGGTGGAAGGTAGCTCCGTTGATACCGGCGGTCATGATAACAACGCACTGGAAATGATTGGTAACTTTATTGCATTTGACGAAGCTTGTAAAGTTGCGATCGAGTATGCAAAAGGCAGAACCGATACCATCGTTATGGTTGCTCCTGACCACGATACCGGCGGTCTGAACGTTTTAAACGAATCTGCAGCTGTATCCAGCTTACAAAGTGGTGTGAACCCCTCCAGCAGTGCAATCACCTGGACTTCTAAAGACCACACTGCAAGAAACGGTGGCGTGTTCCTGTATGTACCTGCAGGGATCTCCTATCCGTCCGGTGCAAGCTCCAATCCCGGTGTAGCATCTAACTTTGATAATTACACCATCGACAATGACGATCTGGCACATTATCTGGCAGATTGTATGGGCTTTAGCTTGGACGATGCAACTGATGAACTGTTTGTAAACATCAGCAGCTTAGGTACCTATAGTCAATCTTCTACTTATACCGGTACCTTTACCTTCAATAATTCCGACTGTACCATCGAAGCAAACCAGTCTTACGCTACCATCAACGGCGAACGGGTAAGCTTAGACGGTCAGGTGGCATTCTATGAATACAACACCGGTAAATTCTACGCTCCTCAGAAACTGTTAAACTACTTAGACGGTACTGAAGTACCCGATGAAGACGCTACCACCGGTGGCGGAACTGCAACCAACCCCTTAATCACCCAGACCTCCATTAACTCTATGGGTACTGCAGCAACCTTCTGGGGCAACGTTTCCACCTATGAAAACGTAACCAATAACGACAATACCTCTATCACCATTGCTCCTGGCGGATGGGCAACCTTCAATGTACCTGTTGCTAACTCCGGTATTTACTACCTGCAGGTAAAATCCTCCGGCGGTGATACCACCCTGGAAATGCTGGTAAATGATGAATACTATGCAGAAATGCCGGTATATTCCACCGAACAGGACTACTACTTAAACAACGGTGAATATGAATTTCTGTATTTGCCTGCAGGAAAACAAGCTGTGAAATTCACCAACATTGGTAACGAAGCTTGTACCGTTTCTGAAATCCGTCTGATTGCTTCTCAGAATGCAGTAGATGCAGGCGTTACTCCCACCATGGCATCTGTAAAACGTCGTGCTGTATGGCTTGGCGCATCTCAGAACCAGGTTGACCATTATAACGGCTACACCTCCGGTGCTGCATCCTCCGCAACCTTAGCGCCCGGCGCTTACACAAAAATTAACGTAAGCGGATTGCCCTACAGCGGTATCTACGGCTTACAGCTGAAATTAAGTTCCGTAAGCGGCACTGCAAACATCCGTGCATTCAGCGGTGACGGTTACTATGGTGATTACAGCATTACCGAAGCAGGCGTATGGACTAACCGTATGTCTCCCGCAAGAGACTGCCCTGTTTATTTCAAGAGCGGCAGCAATACCTTATACATTAAAAATACCGGTACCACCAACTTCACTTTCCAGGAATTTGACTTGGCAAGAATGGATGCAGGTGACTCCTTCGACTTTAAATATCTGCTGAAGGCTACCACCACCCTGCCCGACGGTACCACTGTTTCTCCCAGCTTGACCCCTGCAAAAGCAGAATGGGCTTATGCTGCACAGAATCAAGACGGCTATTTCAATGACTATACCTCCGGTGGAGAACCTCAGGTTACCTTAGCTCCCGGTGAATATACCACCGTTACTGTAACCGACATTCCCTACACCGGCGTGTATGCATTCCAGTTAAGATTGCCCACCGTAAACGGTACTGCAAACGTTAGAGTTACTACTGACGCAGGTTACTACGGCGACTATGCAATTACCGAAGCAAGTACCTGGACCAACAGAATGACTCCTCCTCAGGACCAGCCCATTTACTTCACCAAAGGTACTAACACTTTCTATATTGAAAATACCGGTACCACTTCCTTCTACGTAAAAGACTTTGACTTAGGTAGAATGGATGCCGGAAACTCCATGGATTTTGCTTATCTTCTGAAAAAGACAGACAGAATCCCCGGTGATGGAACCGATACTCCTACTCCCACCACCACTCCTACCGCAACTCCCACTCCTACTACCGCTCCTACCGCAACTCCCACTCCCACCACTGCACCCGGCGATGTTTCTTCCTCTGTGTTTGAAGGTAATATGAACAGCTACGTTTCTGCTACCGATCTTCAGACCGACAGTGTAGATGCTGTAGGTATCTGGGACAAAGATACCAAATCCAACAGCCAGGTTACCTACGCACTGGAAATTGCAGAAAGCGGTAAATACACCATTGATGCAAAATTATCTCACACCACCGGCTATGCTACCACTTTTGGTACCATTTATTACACCGTAAACGGTCAGACCACCTCTTATAACGGCAACTTCACCTCCGGTGCTTGGACTCCCTCCTCCACTACTGTGGAACTGCCCGCAGGTACCAATACCGTTACCATTACCTATGACTGTGATTACAATGGTAACGCAATTAAAGTACATGGCTTAAAAGCAACCTTAGTAGAAAGCGGTGCGGTAACTCCTACCACAACGCCTGCTCCTACTACAGCACCCACCGCTACTCCGGCGCCTACCTCTGCTCCTTCCACCAATATTCCTCCGATTCCCGCAAAAACCATTGATAGCTGGAACGGTAAGTATACCGACGTGGGCGTTGATTACGGCACCGAATACTTCCCCGGTGGTTCTAAAAAATATGTTGGCTCCGAAGTTTCCGGTTATGCAAACGATTACTACAAATCAACCGGTTCTTCTGTAACCTATACCTTTAATGCACCCTACACCGGTGTATATGTATTCCAGACCTATGCCGGCGACTTTTCAACAGGTACTGCAGGTTTTGAAATCAGCACTGAAGAAGGCTATTACTGGCAGGTAAATCGTACCTCTACCGGTTGGTCCAGCTCAGATGCCACCGACGCTTTGATCTTCTTAAGAGAAGGTGAAAACGAAATCACTGTTACCTGGACCGGCGCAGGCTCTGCTGGTTTATACGAAATTGATATCGGTTTATTCAATGAAAGCGGAGATTACTCCTCTATGGCATTCTATAACTTAATTCCCTACAGAGGAGAACCGGCAACATACACCGTTACCTGGATTGTTGACGGTGTAACCACTACCGAAACCTATGAAGAAGGCACTACTCCTTCCTTCAAAGGCACTACCGACAAAGCAGCTGATGCTCAGTACACCTACACCTTCGCTGGTTGGGATAAAGAAATCGCTGCAGTAACCGGTGATGCTACCTATACTGCACAGTATGACAAAACTGTAAATGAATACACCGTTACCTGGATCGTTGATGGTGTAACCACCACCGAAACCTATGCTTACGGTGCTACTCCTTCCTTCAAAGGAACTACCGATAAAGCAGCTGATGCTCAGTACACCTACACCTTCGCTGGTTGGGATACCGAAATCGCTACCGTAACCGGTAATGCTACCTAT
>JAZQKB010000021.1:0-16494 GCA_045541975.1 Clostridia bacterium
AAAAAAGCACTTGCATAGGCAAGTGCTTTTTTAGTCTTTAGATGCTTTTTTTCTATGAATCAGGAAAATAGGAGATAATAAAAATTTTAATAATAAGCATATTACTCGAAAGGTTAGCCGGAGTATTAAAATAAAATATGTCAATATCCTTAGGAAAATGTTTTGCCGTTTCATAATCACTACTTGTTTTAGTTTGCCGCATCCTTCACACAATTCTAAATGTTTTGATATGACATACATTTTCTCACTGTCATTAGTTTGATTCATCCGATTCAGGCAATCTAAACAAAATGCAGCCATAGTATCATTCCTTTAATCATTGTATATTCTTATATAAGTATATATCTTTTTATAGGAATTGTCAATAGGGTATATATTTATTAAAATATACTCAGAGGTGAGATTATGGTAAAACTTACACTGGAATCCGTGCTGGAAAAACATAACATTTCGAGATATGAATTAGCAAAACGCACAGGGATTCGTTATCATATTATTGATAATTATTACAAAAACAAGGTTACTAGATATGATAGTTTCATATTGGATAAAATTTGTGTTACACTAGATTGTAAAATTGAAGATATTATCAAATTTGAAAAGTAAAAGCACTTGCATAGGCAAGTGCTTTTTTGGTGGGAAAGCAAAGCAAGAAAGATGTGTTTCATTTTCATGAAGTATCGCCGATGGCGATACGATGTTATGCATAGCATCATGATGTTGCTCGTTTCACTCACAATGATGCGATGTTTGGCAAACGTGCCGTGAGGCACAGATCATTAGCGTCAGCGTCATCATCAGTGAAACGACATCATTTGCCGCAGGAAAACATCATTGAAAAAAGCACTTCCGAAGAAGTGCTTTTTTCTGGAGGCGCCACCCAGATTCGAACTGGGGATCAAGGTGTTGCAGACCGATGCCTTACCACTTGGCTATGGCGCCACAGTATAAAGTTGTTTTTTAGTTGACAAAAGGCACAATATTCATTGTGCCTTTTATCAAATGGAGCGGAAGACGAGATTCGAACTCGCGACGTTCACCTTGGCAAGGTGACGCTCTACCACTGAGCCACTCCCGCATATTTTGTTTGAAAAAGCTAATGGTGCCTCCGGGTGGAATCGAACCGCCGACACAGGGATTTTCAGTCCCTTGCTCTACCGACTGAGCTACAGAGGCAAATGTTTTAGTCACGGCTCAATCTCCAAGGGATTTTAAAGAAAAGTGGCGACCTGGAAGGGGATCGAACCCTCGACCTCTAGCGTGACAGGCTAGCGTTCTAACCAGCTGAACTACCAGGCCATAATTTCTTTCTGATAAACCGCTTCACTTATCAAGCGAAGGTTATTATACACCACTTTTTTTCAAAAGTCAATACTTTTTTTGAAATTTTTTTAAATTTTTTTAAATTTTTTTGAAATTCTTTTTCCAACATCGCTAAAACCTTGAAAAATCAATGGATTAATAGAAATATGAAGGTTTCAAACAGTGCATTTTTTTCGTAAAAATCCGTCAAAATTTACCAAAAACAAGAAAAAATCTACAAGTTTGTAAAAAAATGTAAAATTATATTGACTTTTCTTCTATCTTACGGTATAATATAGAAAAAGAGAGAAGAATGTTAGGATTTGATAAAGGAGTTTTGATATGATAGCAACAGGCCTGACCCGAAGAATTGATAAGCTTGGCAGAATTATGGTGCCCAAAGCCATCCGCAGTGAATACGGCATTAGTGAGCATACTCCGGTGGAAATTTTCACCAGAGGCGAATTTATTGTGATTAAAAAATATACCATTTCTGACGGCGATATTCAGTCCCGTTACCATACAGACAATGTGGGAAGAATTGTGCTTCCCAAGGCAATCCGTAAGCAGTTTGGTCTGGCAGAGTGTGACGATTTTGTGGAAATTTTTACGGAAGAGCAAAGTATTCTTTTAAAAAAATATGAGAGAAGCTGTGTTATTTGCGGGAACAACGAGGGCCTGATGCAGATTCGGGACAAGAAAATCTGCAAAGAATGTGTAGCTGAAATTCTCCGCAAAGCAGGGAACTGAGTACAATTTTTAAGAACCGTAATCCGGGAGGGTTACGGTTCTTTTGCTTTTTAGAAAACTAAACGGTAGGACACGGTTGTCAAAAAAGACTTCTTTTTTTCGCAAAATCGACTTAAAATACAAATAATCCGACCAAATGTATAAATAAATTGCTGGTAGAATATGCTAATATAAACGTAACGGAAACTCTTTTTCTATAAATAGAAAAGAAAATATGTTTCCAAAATATCATTTTGAAAGCAGGTCTTATGCTATGGCACAGTACAATTTAAAGGAAATCATTGGTAAATTTAATATTACCGATGGTGCAACCCCGTACGGAAAAGGTCATATTAACGACACTTACTTATCCAACGCATGTGAACCCCGATACATTCTTCAGAGAATTAACAATAACGTGTTCAAACGTCCTCAGGATGTTATGGAAAACATCGTTCGAGTGACGGCTCATCTGAAGAAGAAAATCATTGAAGAAGGCGGAGATCCCAAAAGAGAAACTCTGAATCTGGTAAAAACTCATGACGGTGAACCCTATTATGTAACCGCTAAAGGTGATTACTTCAGAATGTATGAGTTTATCGAAGGTGCTCAGACTTATGAAATCGTGGAAGAACCCATTCATTTTTACAATGCGGCAAAAGCCTTTGCGAAATTCCAGCAGCGTCTGGCAGATTTTCCGGCTGAAAAGCTCCACGAAACCATTCCTTCCTTCCATGATACCACTGTTCGTTTTCAGCAGCTGAAGGATGCCATTGCAAACGATGTTGCCGGCCGATTAAAGGATGTGCAGGCAGAAGTGGAATTTGCTTTGGCAAGAGAACAAGATGCTGCTGTGATTGTAAACGCAATTAAAGACGGAACGGTTCCTTTGCGTGTTACCCATAACGATACCAAGTACAACAACATCATGATTGATGATGAAACAGGACTCGGCATCTGTGTGATTGATTTGGATACCGTTATGCCCGGTTCTCTGCTGTATGACTACGGTGATTCCTTAAGATTCGGAACCAACCCTGCGGATGAAGACGAAAAAGACTTATCTAAAGTATATTGTGATCTGAACCTGTTTGAAATGTTCACCAAAGGCTACATGGAAGAGTTAAAAGATGTAATGACTCCCCGTGAAAAAGAGCTGATGCCCTTTGCTGCCAAACTGATGACCTATGAATGCGGTATCCGTTTCCTGGCAGACTACTTAAACGGCGATACCTATTTCAAAACCAAATACCCCGAACATAATCTGGACCGTTGCCATACCCAGTTCAAACTGGTTCAGGATATGGAAGAAAAAGAAGAATTAATGAAGGAGATTGTGAAGAAATATGATTAAACCTATTTTAGACCAGGAATTTATCCCTGCAATTGTTTACAACAGAAAATTTTTAGAAACCGCAACCCGTCCCCTGCAGATTGCAGTGGAAAGAGAAAACGGTTTAATCTACCGTTACGACACCAAAATCGGTGACGATAAAGATGCCAACAACTTCTATGTGGAACGTTTAATCAAAATGTTACTGTGGGCAGTTGGCGGCTTCAAAATTTACTTAAACGGCGATAAAGATGTATATGAATATATCAAAAATGCCTATACTTTAGAAGGACTTCGTAAATTCGATGTTGACTTTATGAGTAACGTTTACGAAAATCCCTTTGAAGTAATTTATACTGAAAATATGCCCGAAGAAAAAGGCAATCCCGTTTCCATCGGCCGTCACTTAGACGGATGCCGTATCGGTTTTGACGCAGGCGGAAGTGATATGAAGGTTTCCGCAGTGGTAGACGGCGAAGTTATTTTCTCCGAAGAAATCGTTTGGTTACCCAAATTAAACGACGATCCGGAATACCATTATGAAAACATTCAGAAAGCAATTGACTTAGCAGCTTCCAAAATGCCCAGAGTGGATGCCATCGGTGTTTCCTCTGCAGGGGTTTATATCTCTAACCGTGCAATGGTTGCATCTTTGTTCATCAAAGTGCCGAGAGATAAATTCAACGCTCGCATCAAAGATATTTATAAAAATATTGCAGGTGACATTCCGGTTGCCGTTGCAAACGACGGTGACGTTGCTGCACTGGCAGGTGCAATGCACTTAAACAAAAACTCTATCTTAGGGGTTGCTATGGGTACTTCCGAAGCAGTTGGTTACGTGGATCCCAACGGTAACATCACCGGTTGGTTAAACGAACTGGCATTTGCTCCCGTAGATTACAATACCGACGCTATGGTAGACGAATGGTCCGGTGACTTTGGTTGCGGATGTAAATACTTCTCTCAGGATGCTGTTATTAAATTAGCTCCCAAAGCTGGTATTGAACTGCCCGAAGATTTATCTTTAGCAGAAAAATTAAAAGTGGTTCAGAAACATTTGGCAGAAGGCCATGAAGGCGCTGTTCAGATTTTTGAAACCATTGGTACTTACTTTGGCTATGCTATCGCATACTACAGCGAATTTTACGATATCAACTACCTGCAGATTTTAGGTCGTGTTACCTCCGGTAAAGGCGGCGACATTATTATTGAAAAAGCAAAAGAAGTATTAAATCAGGAATTTCCGGAACTGGCTACCAAAGTAAACTTATATATTCCCGATGAATATGAAAGAAGAGTAGGTCAGTCCATTGCGGCTGCAAGCTTACCTGAATTATCCAAATAAACAAAAAGAGCAAAAAGAGCAAAAAGAGCAAAAAGAGGAGGAGTTTTTCCAATGAGAGTAATTGTTTGTAATAGCTATGAAGAACTGTCCAAAGAAGGCGCAAAACTGTTTGCAAGTCAGATGACTTTAAAACCTAATTCTGTGTTAGGTTTAGCAACCGGTTCCACTCCCATCGGACTGTATAAAAACTTAATCGAAATGAACAAAGCCGGTGAAATTGACTTTTCCGATATCACCTCCTTTAACTTAGACGAATATTATCCCTTATCTCCCGAAAACGATCAGAGCTACCGTTATTTCATGAACGAAAATCTGTTCAATTTTGTAAACATTGATAAGGCAAGAACCTTCGTTCCCAACGGTTTATCTGAAAATCCCGAAGAAGAAGGCGCAAACTACGATGCTATGATTGACAAAGCAGGCGGTGTGGACATTCAGCTTCTGGGTATTGGTCAGAACGGTCATATCGGTTTTAACGAACCCGACGAAAAGTTGGTTTCCGGTACTCACTTAACTGACTTAACCGAAAACACCATTCAGGCAAATTCCCGTTTCTTCAACTCCATTGATGAAGTGCCCACTAAGGCAATCACCATGGGTATGGCAAGCATTATGAAGGCGAAAAAAATCGTGCTGTTAGCAAGCGGTGCTAACAAAAACACCGTAGTTCGTGCATTGTTAGACGATAAAATCACCACCAATGTGCCTGCAACCTTATTAAAACTCCATCCGGATGTTGTTTTAATCTGCGATAAGGAGGCATATGGCGAATGATCTTTAAAAATGCGAAAATCAACGGTCAGCTCTGCGACTTTGAAGTCGTTGACGGCAAATTTGTGAAATTCGGCAAAATTGACGGCGAAGGCACCGACTTAGGCGGCAACACCGTCATTCCCGGTCTGGTGGATGTACATACTCACGGCTGTGTGGGCGGTGACACCATGGATGCCGAATTTGCCGAAATGTGTGACTATTTAGCAAAAAACGGTATCACTTCCTGGTTACCCACCACCATGACTGTTGCCATGGAAGACATTGCAAAAACCATGAATTCCGATATCAACTGCAAAGGTGCACAGATTTTAGGCTTCCATATGGAAGGTCCATACATCAATGTCAAATACAAAGGCGCTCAGAACGAAAAGTTCATCAAAGCTCCCGATATTGAAGAATTTAAAAAACTGCCCAACGTGAAGATGGTTACCATCGCTCCCGAAGTGGAAGGCAGTATGGAATTTATCAAAGAAGCAAAAGACCTCTGCGTGGTATCCTTAGGTCATACTGACACCACTTATGACATTGCCATGGAAGCAATCAAAAACGGTGCAAACTGTTTAACCCATTCTTTCAATGCAATGCCTCCCTTACATCACAGAAACCCCGGTTTGCTGGGTGCAGGGATGGAAACCGGCATCTATGCACAGATTATCTGTGACGGATTACATATCCACAAAGCCGTGATTTTGGCAATGTATAAAATCTTCGGTACCGACAGACTGGTATTAATCAGTGACTCCATGCGTGCAACCGGTATGAGTGACGGCGAATATGAATTTGGCGGACAACCCATCTTGGTAAAAGACGGTGTTGCAAGAACCATGGAAGGTGCAATCGCAGGCAGCACCACCAATCTGTGGGCTTGTGTAAACAAGGCTGTGGAATTTGGTATTCCCTTTGAAGATGCTGTGAAAATGGCAACTGAAACTCCCGCTAAAATGATTGGCGTGAACAAAGGCCAGTTAAAAGAAGGCTTCGATGCAGACTTTGTAGTGCTGGATGATGGCAAAAAAATCTTAGGCACCTACATTGCAGGAAACCTGTATCAGTAATCTTTTTAGTATTTTTTTGATATTTCTAAAAACACTCCGTGAATTTTTACGGAGTGTTTTTTTCGTTTGCCAAAAAAAATTCCAAAAAAATTTGACAAATCAGAAATTATGTATTATACTATATAAGTAAAATTATGAAAATCAGAAAGACGATGAAAAAGACAGTAGCAATGCAGGGAACGCTTTGAGCGAGTCGGGTACGGTGTGAGCCGGCAGTCAGTACGGTGTTGTGAAAATCCCTTTGGAGTTGCACCCAGAACGGTTTTATCAGAAAACTCAGTAAGCGGTGACGGTATTCCCCGTAACAGGAAGCGTGTATGATGGTACACGGATAATAGGTGGTTACAGAAATCAATCCCATTCTGTCCTGTTATCAGGGCAGAATTTTTTATTTTTTTGTTTAAAATAGAGTTTGATATAGGAGGAGTACGAAATGTACGAAAAAGTGTCTGCAAATTTAAACTTTGTGGAAAGAGAAAAAAAGACCGAGGCTTTTTGGAAAGAACATAACATCTTTGAAAAAAGTATCGAGTCCAGAAAAGAAGGGGAAACCTTCACCTTTTATGACGGTCCTCCGACCGCAAACGGCAAACCTCATATCGGGCATGTGTTAACCCGTGTTATTAAAGATATGATTCCCCGTTACAAAACCATGAAAGGCTATCATGTTCTTAGAAAAGCAGGCTGGGATACCCACGGGTTACCCGTTGAGCTGGAAGTGGAAAAGAAACTGGGCTTAGACGGAAAAGAGCAGATTGAAGAATACGGCTTAGAACCCTTTATTAAAGAATGTAAGGAAAGCGTTTGGAAATATAAAGGAATGTGGGAAGACTTTTCCGGCACCGTTGGGTTCTGGGCAGATATGGACAACCCCTACGTTACCTACACCAACGATTTTATCGAATCTGAATGGTGGGCATTAAAACAAATCTGGGACAAAGGTCTTTTGTATAAAGGCTTTAAAATTGTGCCCTATTGCCCCCGTTGCGGAACTCCCTTATCCAGCCATGAAGTAGCGCAGGGCTATAAAGATGTGAAAGAAAAATCCGCTATTGCAAAATTCAAAGTAAAAGGTGCGGATAACGAATACATTTTAGCTTGGACCACCACTCCCTGGACCTTACCCTCCAACGTGGCACTTTGCGTAAACCCCGACGAAACCTATGTGAAAATTGAAACCGACGGTGTGAAATACATCTTAGCGGAAGCGTTAGTATCAAGCGTAATTGAAGGGGAATACACCGTGTTGGAATCCTACATCGGTAAGGACTTGGAATACAAAGAATACGAACCCCTCTTTGACTTTGCAAAACCCGACAAAAAAGCCTATTATATTGTATGTGACCACTACGTTACCTTAACCGACGGTACCGGTATCGTTCATATTGCACCTGCTTTCGGGGAAGATGACGCCAAAGTAGGCAGAAACTACGATTTACCTTTCGTGCAGTTGGTTGACCAGAAGGGGGAAATGACTGCAGAAACTCCCTGGGCGGGAATGTTCTGTAAGGATGCAGATAAAGAAGTGTTTATGGATCTGGATAAAAGAGGGCTGCTCTTTAAAGCACTTCCCTTTGAACACTCCTATCCTTTCTGCTGGAGATGTGATACTCCCTTAATTTATTATGCAAGAGATTCCTGGTTCATCAAAATGACCGATGTGAAAGAGAACCTCATTAAAAACAACAATACCGTGAACTGGATTCCTGAATCTATCGGTAAAGGCAGATTTGGTGACTGGCTCAACAATGTGCAGGATTGGGGTGTAAGCCGTGACCGTTACTGGGGCACTCCCTTAAATATCTGGCAGTGCGAATGCGGTCACCGTCATGCCATCGGCAGCATTGAAGAATTAAAGAGCATGTCTGATAACTGTCCCGACGAAATCGAGCTGCACCGTCCCTTCATTGATGCGGTTACCATTAAATGTCCCGAATGCGGTAAGCAAATGCACCGTGTGAAAGAAGTTATCGACTGCTGGTTTGACTCCGGTGCAATGCCCTTTGCACAGTGGCATTATCCCTTTGAAAACAAAGAAATTTTCCAGGAAAACTTCCCGGCAGACTTCATCAGTGAAGCCGTGGACCAGACCCGTGGTTGGTTCTACTCGCTCCTCGCTATTTCTACTTTAATCTTTGATAAGGCTCCCTATAAGAATGTTATCGTGTTAGGTCACGTGCAGGATGAAAATGGCCAGAAAATGTCCAAATCCAAGGGCAATGTCGTGGATCCCTTTGATGCATTAGCAGAGCACGGCGCCGATGCCATCCGTTGGTATTTCTACTCCAACTCTGCACCCTGGTTGCCCAACAAATTCCATAAAGGTGCAGTAACCGAAGGTCAGAGAAAGTTTATGGGCACTCTTTGGAATACCTACGCTTTCTTTGTGTTGTATGCCAATATTGACGGTTTTGATGCCACCAAATATACTTTGGAATATGATAAATTATCCGTTATGGATAAATGGTTACTGTCTAAGTTAAATACCTTAACCCAAACGGTTGATACCTATCTCTCCGATTACAAAATCACCGAAACCTCCCGTGTGTTGGACGATTTCGTGGATGAACTGAGCAACTGGTATGTTCGTCGCTGCCGTGAACGTTATTGGGGCAAAGATATGACCCAGGATAAAATCAATGCCTATATGACTTTATATACCGCGTTGGTTACCTTGGCAAAACTGTCTGCTCCCATGATTCCCTTTATGGCAGAAGATATTTACAGAAACTTAGTTTGCTCCATTGATAAAACTGCACCTGAAAGCGTTCATCTTTGTGATTTCCCTGTGGCAAAAACCGAATGGATTGACAAGGATTTAGAAGCAAAAATGAATCAGGTGGTTGACATTGTGGTGTTAGGCCGTGCTGCAAGAAACTCTGCCAACATCAAAAACCGTCAGCCCATCGGCAAAATGTTTGTGAAAGCAGACAGTGATTTGCCCGATTTCTACAAAGATATTATTGCAGAAGAACTGAATGTGAAAGAAGTGGTATTTACCGATAGCGTAAAAGACTTCACTTCTTACTCCTTCAAACCCCAGCTGAAAACCTTAGGTCCCCGTTTCGGAAAACAGCTGGGCGCACTGCGTACCATCCTTTCTGAATTAGACGGCATTGCTGCTATGGACGAATTGGAAACCAAGGGCACTTTAACCGTCACCTTAGATGGAAAAGAAGAAGCCTTAACCAAAGAGGATTTACTTATCGAATCCGCTCAGGTTCCCGGTTATGAATCTAACTCTGATTACGGCATCACCGTGGTGCTGGATACCAATTTAACCGAAGAACTTTTAGAAGAAGGCTTCGTAAGAGAAGTGGTTTCCAAAATTCAGACCATGAGAAAAGATTCCGGCTTCCAGGTGACTGACCATATCATCGTGTCTGTTTCCGGCAACGATAAAGTGGCAGACATTATGAGAAGAAATGAAAACGCTATCAAAGAAGATGTGTTGGCAGAAGAAATTTCCTACGGTGTGCTAAACGGCGAAGGTAAACACTGGAGCGTAAACGGAGAAGAAGTTGATTTTGCGGTAAAACAGTGCTAATTTTTTCGATATCAGATTCATACTATGTAATGTAAAACAAGAAAAAGGCAGAGCGATTCCCCAAAAGAAGCACTCTGCCTTTTTGAAACCAAGAAGAAGGAGGGTATCTTATGCCCGATATTTTAGAACTTTTAAAGGTTGTTTTCATCGGCATTGTGCAGGGGATTACCGAGTGGCTTCCCGTTTCTTCCACAGGGCACATGATTTTAGCAGATGAATTTGTGAAGCTGAATGTCCGTCCCGAATTTATGGAAATGTTTCGGGTGGTGATTCAGTTTGGTTCTATTTTAGCGGTTGTGGTGCTGTATTTTCATAAACTCAATCCCTTTAGCCCTAAAAAGAGTAAGGACGAAAAAAGTGCTACCTTAAATTTATGGGGAAAAGTCATTGTTGGGGTACTTCCTGCAGCGGTTATCGGTCTTTTATTGGATGACTGGTTAGACAGCATGTTCTATAATCCCACCACCGTTGCCATTACTTTGATTTTATACGGCATTCTCTTTATCTGGATGGAAAACCGCAACAAAGAAAAAACCTTTAAATTGGAAAACCTGGAAGATTTGACTTATAAAACCGCCTTTTATATCGGCTGTTTTCAGCTTCTTTCCTTAATTCCTGGCACTTCCCGTTCCGGCTCCACCATTTTGGGTGCTATGCTGATTGGTTCTTCCCGTTATGTGGCGGCGGAATATTCTTTCTTTTTGGCAATTCCCGTGATGTGTGGCGCCAGTCTTTTAAAAGGTGTGAAATTCTTTTTGGATTATGCCATTACAATGCCGGAATTGGTGCTGTTAATCACAGGCGTATTGGTTGCCTTTTTGGTGTCTGTGGTTGCCATTAAATTCTTAATGGGATATATCAAAAAGCACGATTTTAAAGCCTTTGGCTATTATCGGATTGTGTTGGGCTTTTTGGTTGCTCTTTATTTTATCATTTGGTAAATTGATTAAAAAAACGGATGAACTTGTTTCGGTTGATCCGTTTTTTTATGGGAAAGAGCATGTGAAAAACGTTGAAAATAGCGAAATTCCACACAAATTCCACGAAAGTTTTTTCGGAAAATAAAAACTGTAAATGTTTTGTAATTGTATTGTAACAATGTTTATGCTATAATATGTGTACGATGATAGTGCAGTGTGCGTATCATTGCCGTAACCGATTACCATGTTGAAAGGAGGCGCGCAGAATGAGATTGAAGTTGATTAGTTGTGTATTGTTGCTTGTGTGTTTTTTGACCACCAGTGTGTTTGCTGCGCCGTCTTCCATTGCAGTGGGTGATTACGGAAACACCGGTTATATTACCGTGACCAACCCCAATAAAAACTATTCCACCACCTATTCCAAATCTATCACACTTTCCGGTTATGCCCAGCCGGGTGCTACCGTGTATGTGTATGAAATGGAAGGCGGTCAGTATAAACCCTATTCTCAGAATGGGGTAGCGCTGTCTGTTTCGGTGGGTGCATCCGGTTTGTTTGCTATTCCGGTGAATCTGTCCAGCGGACGTAATTCATTTTTGCTCCGTGCGGAATCCGGTGACCATTACCAGAACACCACCTTTGAGGTAAACCTGCTCAGTACCTCTATGTTCAATCTGATCGGTCGTTTGCAATCCCTGACCCTCGGCTGGAAGTAATTAAGCCGGGAGGAGTGGATTCTTTATGAAAAGAGAATTTATTAAAACAGTAGTCTTAACCTGTTTGGTGTTATCCTCTTTGGTTTTGTCTGCTCATATCTGGAGTGAAAAAGAATTATGGCCCATGGGCTATAGTTCTTTTGTGCATTCTTTGGGGAATTTTTTTGGCGGAGGCAATTCCGAAAGTCCTGCCAATGCAGAAGAATTGCTTTATCAAAGTGAATTTACGCCGGAGTTGATTTCGTTAACTTACGGTTCAAAAAAGAATATTGTGTACCAAGCATCTCCCGAATTTTCCGAGGTGAATCATGCGGTGGCAGATATTGTGTCTTCTATTGAGAAGGATGGCAGTCTGACCACTGTGACGGCGGAGGAGTATTTAAACGCATACAAAACCAACAGTATGATGTTGAAATTTCCTTCCTGGGTGAACCTGACGGAATTTTTAAAACAAGGGGATGCTTTTTTTGATTCGGTGGCAAATCCCGTGTCGGATACTTTAGTGATTGGAATCGGAGGATCTCAGACCAATTATCTCACCTTTATGGACCAGTCTTCCGGCCGTGCCTATCAGCTTCCGGTGAAGCTGACGGTGGATGAAAAAGCTATCGAAGAACGGGTGCTTGCAGCATCGCAGAATGATTCCTATGCGTTCGAGCTGAATTTTGATACGAAAACAGAAGATACCGAACGTATTTTGTTTGAACGGTTTGTGCCGATTGTGTTGGAGCCTGCCCGTGTGCAGAAAATCCAGGTAGAGCCGGTGCAGTATTCTTCCGCTTATGACGGTGTGTTCAAAGCGTTTCACATTGTGAAAAACTCTGCCCGCACCTATCGGGATAAAACGGGGGCAATTCTGTTTATCGAAAACCGTTCTACCTTAAAAATTAACGAACAGGGAGCATTCCGCTTTGAGGTGACTGACCGTGAGGCGGGAATTTCCTTAAGCGACCGTTCTCAACAGGATGCTGTGAATGAATTTGTAAATTTGTTGTATCGCAGTATGGTGCCGGGCAGTGACGGATATCTAAGTCTGTTTGATTCTTACACCGAGGGCAATAAAAGTGTGTATGAATTTTGGTATCAGACGCCAAATGGCGCTCTTTGTCTGGAGGAAAGACCTGCAGTGCGGGTAGTTTGCGAAGGCGGTGCCATTGTGGAATACGACCAGGTGGTACTTCGTCTTTTTGTTACCGACGCAACTGAAACCGTTTCCGGTGTGATTGAAGCCTACGACTACTTATATAATCAACCGGATTTTTCCGAAAAAAGTCAGCATAAAATTGAAAGTATGTTCCCTTGCCATATTTTAAAGAACGGACAGCCCTCAGCAGGATGGCTTTGTCGGTTTTCGGATGATTCTATTACGCTGATTCCCTCTTGAACGGAACCCTAAAACACAAGGAAAGGAGGAGCAACGATGCTTTGGAACCGTGCAAAAAGTATTTTAATTGTGGTATTTCTTCTCATCAATTTGTTTTTGGTCAATTATTTAGTGGCCGACAATTTTCAGGATCACAGCCGTGCTCTTCTGGACCTGACTGCGATATTATCTGCCAGAGATATACATCTTCGTGTGGACAAAATGCCCACTACCGTGGAGGAACTCCGTGTGCCGGAACTTTCTTCATTGCTAATGGAAGAAGCAGTTGCCAAAAAGTTGATTGCAAATCCTGTGGCAACCGAAAACGGCTTTGCCAGTGAAGACCAAACTGCCCGTATGGAGCTTCGGGACGGCTTGTTCTTTTATCGGAATGAATCTCCTAATGACGGCGGGTTTTACAATGTGAATCAGGATAATGCAGTATCTAAAATCCGTCCTTATTTGGACCAGCTTGGCGTGGGGCATCTTGCCTATGCCGTGGATATTGCAACCATCGGGGAAGACACCGTGGTGGAATATGCGTATCGGGTGGGTGAATACAACCTGTTTGATACCCATTTTTCAGTTACGGTAACCAAAAACGGCGTGAAGCAAATCAAAGGCTTTTTAGGAACTGCCGATTCTTCCAACGGGTTTTCTTATCAGCTTTCTCAGTTAGAAACGGTGCTGTTAAGTTTAGCACAGAATCAGTTCCAGGGGATTGAAATTACCCATATTGAACTTGGCTACTATCTCATTAACTATCGGGATGCCCTGGTTTCCCAGGCGATTCCCGTGTATCGTTTACGCACCTCGATGGGCGAATGTATCTTGGATGCCAGAGACGGTGTAGAATACAACCAAAGAATGCTTTCTGGCGATTTCAAGGAGGGTTATTATGAAGAAGTTTCTGCTGATTGATGCCAACAGTATCTTAAACCGTGCCTTTTATGCCATCCGTCCCTTAACCAATCAGGAAGGACTCAATACCAACGGTATTTTCGGGTTTTTAAACATCTTATTAAAAGAATTGGACGAAGAAAAGCCGAATTATCTTGCCTGCTGTTTTGACGTGTCACGCGTGACGTTTCGTACCGCAATGTATGGCGACTATAAAGGTACCCGTAAGGAAACACCTGCCGAATTAAAGGAGCAGTTTGCACCTTTAAAGGAACTGCTTTCTGCCATGAATATTCCCGTTTTGGAAAAAGAAAACTACGAAGCGGACGATTTAATTGGTACTCTTTCCCGTGTTTGCTCGGAAAACAAAACCGAGTGTTTGATTTTAACGGGAGATAAAGATGATTTACAGTTGGTAGACGAGTATGTGAATGTGAAACTCATCATCACCCGTATGGGTAAAACTGAAACCACCAGAATGGATATTGCCGCTGTGGCAGAAAAGTATGATGGGTTAACTCCTAAAGATTTAATTGAACTCAAAGCGATTATGGGAGATAAGTCCGACAATATTCCCGGTGTTGCGGGAATTGGGGAAGTGGGCGGATTGAAGCTTATTTCCGAATACAAAACTTTGGAAAATATTTATGAAAATATTGATTCGATAAAAGAAAGCCTTAGAAAAAAACTTCTTGCCGACAAGGAAAATGCATTTTTATCCCGTGATTTAGGCAGAATTTTTCGGGAAGTGCCCATTGATACAAGCGAGGAGCAGTATCAGGTTCGTTCCTACAACATGGAAAAGCTTGATGCCATGCTCACCAAACTCAATTTCCTAAGCTTTAAAAACCGCTTGATTGGTGAGGGTGTAAAAGCACCTGCTGAAGAAATCACGTTGTTGGATGGGGACTCGTTTTTCAAAAACTGCTCAGTAGATACGCTGTATTATCTGCCAAACGCAAATACCTTTTTAGCAAGTGACGGCAACTCTGTGTATCAGATTGCAAAGGATGACAGCCGTTTCTTAGCACTTTTAGAAAATGAGGCCATAAAAAAAGTAACGGCAGGGGTAAAGCAACAGCTTCACGACGGATTTTTATTAAGCGAGCCGTATGCTGATGTGACCTTATCCGCATATGTTTGCGACCCTCGTTTCAATGACGGCGATTTTGCGAAAATTTACGGGCAGTTCACCGACCTTTCTTTAGAAAACACCTCTGAATTTGCTAAACATCTTCCTACCCTTTCTAAAAAGCTGGAGGAAGAAATCCTGGCAAAGGATTTATTCTATATTGACGAAATGGAACATCGCCTGATTGGTGTGCTATACGGAATGGAAAAAGAGGGCGTGAAAATTGATGAAAATCATTTAAACGAACTTTCCTCCTTTTTATCTCAGAAAACCGATGAATTGGCACAAAAAATCTATGAACAAGCAGGAGAATCTTTTAATATTCTTTCTCCCAAGCAATTGGGAACTGTACTCTTTGAAAAACTGGAGCTTCCCGTGGTGAAAAAGACAAAATCCGGTTATTCCACCAATGCGGAGGTGCTGGATAAGTTAAGCGGACTTCATCCCATTGTGGATATGGTAAAAGAGTACCGTCAGGTCACCAAACTAAATTCCACCTATGTGGAAGGGTTCCGTTCTGCTATGGATGAAGCAGGGATTCTTCGCACCACCTATCAGCAAACTTTAACGCAAACCGGAAGACTCTCTTCCACCGAACCCAATTTACAAAATATTCCCATCCGTACCGAAGAGGGCAGAAAAATCCGTCAGGTGATTTTGCCGAAAAACGATTTGTTTATTTCTGCCGACTATTCTCAGATTGAGCTTCGTGTATTGGCACATATTTCGGGAGATGAAAATCTGATTCAGGCATTTTTGGATGGCGAAGACATTCACACCTCCACCGCCAAACGCCTTTTTGACACCGAAGAAGTTACTCCCGATCATCGCCGTGCCGCAAAAGCGGTGAACTTTGGCTTAATTTACGGAAAAGGTGCATTTTCTTTGGCGAAAGACTTAGGCATCAGCCGTTACGAAGCGCAGGAATATATTACCCGTTATTTGGGGCAGTATCCCAAAGTGGAAACCTATATGGCAAAGGTGATTGAAGATGCCACCCGTGAGGGATACACCAAAACTCTTTACCACAGACGGAGGTATTTCCCTGAACTTTCAGGCAGCAATCATATGATGCGGGAAGCAGCAAAACGGGCGGCGTTAAACAGTCCTATTCAAGGCACAGCCGCCGATATCATTAAACTTGCCATGCTCCGTGTGGCAGAAGCAATGAAGCCGTATAAGAGTAAACTGACTTTGCAAATTCATGACGAACTTGTGATTGACTGCATAAAAGAGGAAGAAGAGGAAGTAAAAAAACTGCTTCGTGACTGTATGGAAAATGCGGTCAACTTAGCGGTCCCCCTAACCGTTTCCATTTCCTCCGGCAAAAACTTAGACGATTGCAAATAAATAAATATCCCCCCGTTATACGGGGGGA